>JAPKBO010000205.1 GCA_028823395.1 Planctomycetota bacterium
GGTCACTGTTGTTTGTGCGCCACGGTCGTGGCGCTGTTCGCAAGGTACACGCGCGACGGTGCCTGATCGCGACACCGAGGGGGGGCAATGTGGGGCGGCGTTGGCTGCCGGTTTGGCTGCCGCAACACCTCAGGTCAACCCATGTGAACGGGTGCGTTGAACCAGTTAGAGGCCCTGACCTGTGAAGGCGTTCAGCGCGCTCGGAGGGACTCGAACTCCCAACCTTCTGATCCGTAGTCCAGATCAGTCCAAACCTCGGGGTTTCTGGTGGACCCAGCAGGAGTCGAAAACGTTGTCGTTTCAAGGGTGCCGGGCACCCGGTCGACACGGTGGAACCTCAAGGATTCCCGTGGTCGCGGATTCCATAGACAATCTTTAGACAATCACCGGAGCTAGGCGGGGACTGCCAGGTCGTCCCTGGTGAGTTGTTCCCTAACCAGCCCATTTTGCGACTGGGCTGTGACCCCGCGGATTACCCCTGTGGCTGCCGGTATGGCTGCCGAAAGACGACGTACAGACAGGCCCACCTGTCGCCTGCCAGAGCGGTTACCTAGAAAGCGGCTTCTGCTTTGGAGCGGTTGTGGCGCGCCTACTGGATCGCTGGATAAACCGAACTACTACCCCACTACGGTGAGAACAATGCAACTGTCGACAGGCTCCGTGGTAGTCATCACTGGAGCTGCCAGTGGTATCGGTGAAGGTCTTGCTCGTGAATGTGTTAATCGCGGTTACAGCGCCGCACTCGCGGACATCGAAGGCCCTGCTCTCCAGGAGCTAAAGACCGATTTGGTAGCAGACGGAGGCACCGTGGCTTCGAGCGTCGTCGATGTTGCTGACCCGACGGCTGTCTTCAACTTTGCTGAAACAGTGCATGACGAACTGGGCGTGGCCGATCTAGTAATTGCCAACGCAGGGGTAATCAGCCCTCAAGCACCACTGTGGAAACAGCGCCCGGAAGACTGGGAATGGTTATGGCGAGTGAACCTGTTTGGGGTGGTAAATACCTGGACAGCATTTCTCCCAGCGATGATTGAACGTGGCACTGGGCACATAGTCGCAACTTCATCGATAGCAGGGTTAGCTCCAGGACAGAGCAGTGGTAACACCCCATACGCTGCTACGAAGTACGGCATCGTGGCGCTTGCCGACAACCTTCGGATAGAACTCGAAGAGGCCGCGCCGGATATTGAGGTCACCGTGCTATTGCCGGGGCCAGTCAAGAGTCGAATTTGGCAAGCGTCCCGCAACCGTCCTGAAGTATTCGGAGGACCCGATACGCCCCGGCTACCTGCGATCGATTCATTCCCAAACCGGCTTGAAGCCAACGAGTTTGCAACACGTGTCTTCGACGGGCTCGACCGTGGCGAGCGTTACCTCCTACCCAATGAAGAGTTCATCGAGCCAATCGCTAGCCACCTCGAGGACATAGCTTCTCTGCTTCGGAAATCGTCGAGCCTGAGAGATCTACATTACGAAAATTAGCACCTCTAAGGCCGGCACCGGTATCGGCACTGCGGCCGATTCCATAACCGTCGACCTCCATCTCATTGCGTTGATTAGTCAGGGTTGTGGGCGATATGCCGGCTTGGCTCAACGCGCTGGATAGCACGTGACGGGCGACTCGGACCGTGCTTACGGACAGACCGGCGTCGAGGAGGCTGGTCTGCATCGTCTCGATGTGGCCGACGCGGAGTTGACGCAACTGGCAGCGCCCGACGTGAGGTAGGACCCACCGGTCGAGTGCGTACTTGTACCCGGCGACGGTTCGTTCCTTGCACGTCAACCGGTTGCACCAGCCAGCCATGTCTCACACCAGTCGGTGACGGTGATTGAACCATCGAGTTCAGTCCGCCCGCGACCCCCGACATCGTCCGAGGCCTCAAGGAGGAGCACTTCCTGGCCGTTCCGGATGAGCGTGGAGGCAGCGGCCAGGCCGGTAAGCCCGCCCCCAATTACGAGGACCTGAGGACTCGAACTGCTCATGGGCAACTTAACCAGAGACCTGTTTTGGACGGGGTCGAACGCATAACTCTGTGGACGCTGGGTTCCGCATGACTGAGGGCTGTAGGTATGTGATGCAAGGACCTGGTCCGCTGGATTGATTGTTGCCGGCCGGATGGGAGAAGTGTTGCTAGACGGCCCGAATCACCAACAGGGTCAGCAGAATCGCTCGGCCTGACCATGCTGTTGTCCGTATCCAGTTGGAGAGAACCAGTCGCTGGGTGACGGGGCCAGTTTGTCCAGCTGCCATTTTGGCGTGGAGAGGGACAGAGACAAAGATGGTCACGCCTAGTGCTACCAACAGGAGAACTAACGCGATCAGCAACCATGCTTGCCACTGTCCTCCGGGGGGAGCGACCGAAAGCGCGACCGCAGACACAACTTCGACGGCCATCACAGGGCCCACGACTCGACCCGTCAGTTTCTGATGGCGAACGGCGGCGTTAGCAGAGAGGTCAGCTGGAACGTCGGCCAAGAGCGGATAGTGGACCACCTGGACAAACCAGAGCAGACCGGCCATGAAACTTGCAGCAAAGAGGTTAATGGCGAGCAGGGAGGTCAAGTCGGTCACATTCTGAATCGGTGCGCGGTGCTCTCGGGCGTAACGGGTACCTCTAGAACGCCCTAATTCACGAGAAAGACGAGCTCCTCGTGGCCCAGACTGGAACACCATCGGACGTGAGTACGGTCGGCTGACCCTCTGGAGTGGGCAGGCCGGCAGCCTCGACCAGTTGGTCAGCTAGGTGGACGACCTGTCCCCGTCTGAGTTGCCATTGGGGATGATGTATCTGGGCGTGGCGCAATCGGCCGCGCGTGCACGTCACTAGGGACCAGCGGTCCGTCAGGAACCGTTCGAGAGAAGTTAATTGTGACCGGGCGAGGGGTTCACCGAACTCGACCGCAATCTCGGAGGACACCCGACCGGGACTCCTTCGCCGCACCGACCAGTGGTGCATGTCCCCGGACTTCCGGGCTTTGCCAGCCCCCCAGTGGTACGGAAGGTCGAACACGGTCTTAGCAACGAGGCTGGGGATGAGGCGGGGGACGTCGAGGGAGAAGAACCAGACGGCACGGTCGCCGTTTGGGCCCACGACATAGGTGCGAACGTTCACCTCAGGAAACGTGCCAAGGATTGGGACCGCCGGTCCCCTGCGGAACCTGATGTCCTTCATTGTGAAGGGGATGAGCCCGACCCAGGCGGCGTCGTCATGGGTATCGAGGACTAAGCCTTCGGGGAGGAGTCCTTGGACGATCGCCGGGTCGTAGGGCCAATGGAGGAAGGCGAGGTCTTCCCACCACTGGGACATCAGCGGCGCTTGGCTAAGGCCTGGTGACGGGTAGGTGCCGCTAGAAAGGATGGTTCCCACTTGGTCATGCCGGAGGTGCTTTGAGACAGCCTCCATGGCCTACGAGCAACCTTTCGAACTGCTTTCAACGACCGTTTCGAGAAGGCCTTGCCACCAGTCGAGTGGCACCAAGTTTTTACCTGGTATCTCTTCGAGGCCGGTGACGATTAGTGATCGTGCGACGGATGACTCTGCAGTGAGGTTGTAGAGGTCCAGGAGGCCATCGATGACCTTTCCACGCCCTACGTTGGAGCCATCCAGGGAGGCGAGCAGCGCACCGGCCGTTTCCTTGACCTGGGATTCTTTTTGAACGGTCTGTGTACTCATTGTCTGTCGCCTTTCTCGTCGGTGTCTGCGGTTCGTGGGGTGCACGACTCACCGCAGAGTGCATTGAAGCGGTAGCGGTTCTTGGCAACGAGCCGGTATGCCATGCGGCAGGCGCCGGATAAGAAGGGCAGGGCTCCCAATCGGGCTAGTGCCCGCCACGGCTGGCGCGTGAGCTCCAGCACTCTGAGGGCGGCTTGTGATCCGGAGAGCTTGGTCCCACTCGGTTCCAACAACCACATCTGCGCGTCGAGATCTGCGGCATTGAGTCCGAAGCGGTTTGGATCTACCGACCCAGCGGGGATAAATGACATGCGGCCGGAGGAACGCTTCTCTGCCCAACTGATGCAACGGTTACATAGGCCACAGTTGCCATCGAAGAGGACCGTTGGCCGGTTGACGGATGTAGGTGTGTTGTTCAATGGGAAGGCTTCTGTGGTCCGGTTCACGTAAGAGAGTTTGTCATAATTAGTACTAAATTACTACTCGTACAATTGTGACCTTTGTCAAAGGGCGAAGCCGTTGGGTGGCCGGGGATGCCAGCGTCCCCGGCAGTCCTTGCCACGCGCCACCGGTTGTGTCCAATACCAGGTGGCTAGGTTAATTCTGTGCTAATCGGTGAGCGTGCCGTTAGGAAGGTCCTGGCCTCCTAAGCGAAACTGGAGGGCGTGGGGCCGTCGGCGTGGAATCCAGCGCCACTGTCAGCGTCGCCCCCGTGTCCTCCTCCCCTGGGACGGGCCCACAAGGCACCGGCCAGGGCCAGGGTGCCGTAAAGGAGGTAGCCGACAGCCATCGGGGTGATCGTGGTTGAGATGCGGGTGTCGACCAAGGCGGCTAGGACAGCCGAACCGGCCATAGAACAGGCACCAATAACTCCGGCGGCGGTGCCCGCGATAGAACCCAACGGTCGCAGCGCTAGGGCCAGCCCAGTGGGAACGACCATGCTGAGGAACACGTTGGACGCTGTCAGCAGGATGAACCACCCCCAGAAGGAGGGTTGGCCGCCGCCCCTCGCGACCAAGGCGACCAGAGCGATGTTGAGCACTAGCACCATCCCGATCGAGGTCACGGCCACCCGATGGGCCCCGTAACGGTTAATGAACCAACCCACCGAGAAAAAGCCGACGGCAGCCACCACACCACTGGCGCTGAACATCACCGCGAACTGGTCGGCTCGCCCGTACACGAGGTCGAAAACGAGCTGGGAACTGCCCAACCAGATGAAGAAAGCGGCCCCGGTGAACGTCAGAGCAACCAAATAGCCGACGGTCGTCCGATTTTTAAATATTTGGTTAAACGCCTCACCCGTGGCCGCCCACCCCAGGGGCCGACTATCGACCGGATCCAGGGTCTCCCCGAAGCGGAGGCTCCACACCGTCCCGACCCCGGCCAGTGCCAGCCCCAATGTGAACACCGCCCGCCAGGACCCGAGAGCCAGGATTCCCTCGGCGATCAGCGGCACGAAGATTGGCCCGAGTAGGAAAAACCCCATTACCCGGGACACCACCCGAGCCATATGGTCACCCAGATAGAGGTCGCGGGCCACGGTGGCCCGCATGTTCGTCGGCGCCCCGTTACCTAGTCCCCATAGCAGTCGGCTGGCCAGCAGCGTGGGGAGTCCCTGGGACGAGATGGTCCCCACGATGCCTAAGGCGGCGATGACCAGACCGACCCTCAGCACCGGGGCCCGGCCGAACCGGTCGGCGAACGGTCCGCAGAGCACCTGGCCCAGAGCGTTCCCGATCAGGTACACGGTGATCATGAGGGTGATCCGGTTCGACCCCGGGTCCAGTCCGACGTCGGGCCGGATCTCGCCGAAGGCGGGTAGTGAAGCGTCCACCCCGAAGGCCGCCGTCACGCCCAAGAAAGCCAGGAAGGCGACCACGGAGGCCTCGGAGCGTTGGGGTGGCATCCACTCGCCGGACCACCGGACCACCGGACCACCGGACCACCGGACCACCGGACCACCGGACCACCGCTACGGTGCTGGGCACGGCGCCCTGGGTGGCCTGCTATGGGCGGTGCGCCAACCGGTGAATCCGCCCGGTTTTATCTTTGGTGTTCCGCTCCAGGGGGCGCACCACCTAGCGCTAATTCTTGGAGCCGTTTCTGGCAGGACTGCGGGCCGGCCAAACGCGCTGAGGGGGGTGGACAGGGTAGAGATCCCTTGCGGCAGGGGTCTACAACACCCCGTCGACTTCCTTGAAATAGAGGGCGTTTAGGGGTTTTCGAAGGGTCAACAG
>JAPKBO010000025.1 GCA_028823395.1 Planctomycetota bacterium
TGAAGCGCACATCAAAGCGTGAGAATACAGCCGCTGACTCGAAGCCGAGTTGGGAGAATAGGACCTGGAATACGGGAATAGCCCACAGACCGGAATCCGTCAGTCGGAACCGGCCCGCCCCCTGAATACCTTTCAATTTCGAAAGGCGTCCGTGCAGCTGAATGTCTGCGGTGATTTTGCCTCGGTTAGCAAAATCTGAATTGAAGACTCCGCGCAATAATTGAGAGACCTCGACGTTCTGCATCTCACCGGCCAGGGAGAAAGCATAGGGCTCGGCTAGGTCTAATGAGAAGAAGCCTGAGCGAGCCGATCCCGGGAGAACTATGGAGCGTAGGCGTCCACCATCAAAACGTCCGTCTAAGGCTTCGATGGTGAGGCGCGGATCGAGGTAGGTGACTTGCAAGTTTGCTTGGCTCAGCTTGCGTCCCGCCACTTCGCCTTCGAGGTCGCGCACCTCTGCCGCGGCCCGTACACGACCGCTCTCGTAGTACAAGTCCAGAGCGATGTTCTCCGCACGGTGCACGACGACGGGCAAGCCGAGGCGCATGGAAACATCGCGCAGGGTTACGGGCCCCTTCAGGTGCATTCCTATCGTCGCGTCCTCTTGGCGGGTCAATTCAAGCCGGGTGCTGTCGAATTGAACCTCGCCACTGCAACCCAGTTCGCCCAAGAGGGAATCCAGTGTCTGCGCATCCAAGAAGTGCTGCAGGTGCGCTTCATCTATGGGAATGGAGAAGGCCGAGAGTTGTGCTTCGAGCCACGTGCCCTGAGATCCGGGCTGCAGGATCACTTCGTTCAGTAACACCGGGGATCCAGCCAGCTCTGCCGCGAGAGATTCGAAAGTCCACTTGTTGCCGTCGAATTCGCCCCCGCCCTCCACCGCTTCCAAGATGGGAGCATCTGGTGGTCCGATCCGCCTAAGGTGAGCCGAGACATCGAGCTGTAACGTGGGCGGAGGTGAAGGCGTGCCACTGGGGCCTGTATGGAGCGGCAAGGTGAGGTGTGCAGAGAAGTCGAGGGTCCCTGCATTCTCCAGCTTGGCGAGTCCGGCAGGGGCAGCCCCCTCGGGACTGGGGCCGCTAAATAGAGCCAGGCTCTCTCGTACTTGGGGGGCTTCCAGGTCCAATCCTGCACCCGAAATGTCGACTTGTGCCGGGTGAGCGGGACGCCCACCGGCGGATAGGTACAAGGGTACACGGGTGAATTCAGACGTCGGTGGGTCCAGCATCCCCGGGTCGTCGGAGGCCCCGTCCAGGGGCATTCGGGTCGTTCCGGTTAGAGGGAATTGGCCGGAGGCTGCAACGCGCCAGGCTACCTGCGCGGACCCAAGTGCATCGCTCTCAGCTCGCTCCTCCACGTTGGGCCAGCGTAGGTCGAGTGATGCACGGCCTACGACGGTCTCCACCACACCGGGGAATTTCAGGGGGGTGGCACTCAGGGGCTCGGCCCCCGAGTGAATTTCCATCTGTGCTCGAGGCTCCGAATCGGAGGCCTGTACGGAATGCAGGTCCAGGTTCACTTGGCCTACCAGGCCCAAAGCGTCCAGATCCTCTGGCACTCGCTTTCCTAATCTCGCTCGTAGTCGAGTGTCATTTAGGTCGACTCCGGAGGCTGCGACATTCCACCAGGCCAGCGTGTGTTCGGTTGCACTCTCGGACCGCCCCATGACCCGTACGTCACCCTCGCAACCCTCCACGTCCCCATGCAAATCAACTGAGATCACGCTGCCGCCGGCGTCCTTTCCGTCGATCAAGATAGCCAGACTTCCTTGAGCCTCCTGCAGGCCGAGCCCTAGCACCTCAGGGGTTAGGTCTACCTCCTGCACGTCCAATAGGATGTCAGCTGAAAGTGCCTTCTGGCCCGTTTGCCGCCGCAGGGTCAGCTCCAGGTCGAATCGTCCACCGTCTGGTCGGTACTCCTCGGCGAGGCGTTCGCATCCCGCGAGACCGGAGAGTCCACCCAGAGCTGCCCGAAAATTGTCGTCGACGGCAAGAGCGCTAGCTTGGATGCTCAAGTCAAACTGGTGTGGTTGATGCGCACCTTGTTGGCTTGCCGTAGCTAACCGCAAAGGCATCAGGTGGCTTGAGCCATTGGCTCTCACGGGGCCCGAGGGATGCGAACCCTTTAGGCCTACAAGGGAGAGGCGTTCTGGTAAGGCGAGATGGGGGCCAACCAGGTGCGTCACCAGACCTTCGACCTGTGTGATGGGCAGGGGGAATCCGTAGTTGCGTACCCCGCTGCCGTCCTCATTGAGTCCGCCTACGTAGGCGCAGGAGGCGTTGCCATCTGCCACCAGCGCCACGGCGCTCTCAAGGGTGACCGACTGTGTGGGGTCCCAGTCGGTGGAGGTGCGTAGACCGACAAAAGCCTCCAACTCACCGCCCAGAGCCAAGCTCGCCCACAGGTCATGAGCCCACTCTGCCGATCCCAGTAGCTCCACCAACTCTTCATCAAGCGGAACCTTTTCCACGTGGGCGAACAGTTCCGCCAGAGCGTCGGTTGTGCTTGCGCGTGCGAAGCGAATCTGCCCATCAACCTGGGTGTCCTTCCAGCGAGCGCTTAGGTCTGCCTGGCCCTCCCAGGCGTCACGGTCCCAGAGGGAAGGCTCGCGGCCTGGGGTGAAGTTCGCTGAGCACACCGCTCCGAGATCCACGAGTGTATGGGCCGGCCTGTTGGCCAACCATGGCAGCCGCACTTCGCCCTCACGCAAAACGGCGTGGAGTTCTAGATGGGGCAGGGCCGCGCGGCTGAATGCCCATTGGCCGTTCGCATCCAGGTCGGCGCGACCTTCAGGGTATAAATCGCGAACCCAATTGAGGGCGGGCACATCGGGTAGGAAGCCCGGGCCGAGAGGAAGATCGCGTGCCGTGGAGCGAAAGATAAGGCGTCCGTCAGCTTCCATTGAACCCTCAAGCAGGAACTCACCCTGATCCCCCTCAAGTGCGGGCACCATGCGTCCCGCCAGATGCGGGCGTCCCGAGGAGTCCTTCTGGAGTGAGGCGCGGACCACACCAAGGGGCATGTCCCCCCACTCGGGTGTCTCCACCTCCAGTCTCAGGTCCTCGATGGCTAGAGCTGGGATACGACTTAGATCCACAGGCGTCAGTGCGGCGGGTGCATCACCGAGGGTAGCTTGCATTCCTTGTATCAATGGCTCGGAGACGCGCAAGTAACCGTGGAGTGCCACGGCTTGCTCCAGGAATAATCCATGGGTCAGCGACCAGCCGAGGCGCAGTTCGAGATCCTGCAGGGCAAGCTCTTCGCGCTGGGCGACGTAGGCGATGCGTCCGATAGTCGCCGAACGCGCCGTCCAGTTGAGGGTGATCGCGCTCACCTCTACGATTCCCTCCGCCGCCCCCAGTTGGTCCTGAAGAGTGCGTGCAACAAAGCGCTCGAGCCGTCCGTTGCCCGGGAGCCAGAGGACCAGACCCATGAGGAGCCAAGCGGCCCAGCCCAGTCCGATCAACACGCGTAGCCACCGGGGCTTGGTGCTGATCGGCCTCGTTGTGGACCCGGGTGTCGTTTGGATTGACGGCTGGGCGTCCATGGGATCAGAGCTGGGAGGTCGTGGGTGGACCTGGGGGCGAGACAGGATAGCTTGGAGCCAGGGGAAGCTTAACGGGCTCGCGGGGTGGGCTCTGGGCGGGGATGAAAGGTTCGGCACCACCCACGAACACACGCGGTAGACGCCCCAGCGAGCAGCTCAACTCGTGGGGGATTGTGCCAAGGCTGTGGGCTAGATCCTCCAAGCGCAGCTCTTCATCGCCGTCCCTGCCGAGCAGGGTGACGTCCTGCCCGACCCGTACTCCTTCTAGGTGGCCCACGTCCACCGTGGCGTAGTCCATGGATAGGCGCCCCACCAACGGTGCCCTGCGGCCGCCGATGAGGACGTCCCAGCCCTGCAAGTTGCGTGGCAGCCCATGTCCGTAGCCGATGGGGAGAGTCGCGATGCGCGTGGGTCGTGGTGCGCGCCAGAGGGAGCCGTACCCCACCGGCGTGTCTACCGGCACGTCTTTCAGGAAAACGATCCTGGAGCGCAAGCTCATGATCTGGTGCAAGCCGTCAGGGGGCATCAGGTGCCGGGGGAGTGCGCCATAGGCAGCGATGCCTACTCGGACCATTTGCGATCCAGAATCCATGCCAGCGGTGGCTCCGAGGTTCGTGAATAGTCCAGCAGAGTTCAGGGAGTGGATCCATCCACACGGCAGACCCTCAGCGCGGGCCTCGGCCACAAGGCGGTTGAAGAGGGCCAACTGCTCATGGGAAGAGGGACAGTGTCCACCCTCTGGAGCGGACAGGTGCGTCATCAAACCGGCGAGCTGCAGATGGGAGGCCCCGTGCACTTCTCGGAGCAGGTCGAGGGCCAAGGAGGGAGAGATCCCTAAGCGGCCCATGCCCGTGTCTACATTTAGATGCACGTGGGCCTGCACTCCCATCGTGCGGGCCAGTTTCTGGAGCGATCGGCAGCGGTCTACAGCATGGACGCCCACGTGGATGTCATGCCGTAGGCAAGCGGGCAACTCCTCTTCCACCACGGTCCCCAGAATCAGGATAGGGGCTTGGAGGCCCGCCTGACGGAGTTCTAGGGCCTCCTGCGAGCTTCCCACCCCTAAGGCGTCGATCCCGCATCGCCGTGCATGATGGGCAATGGCGACGGCTCCGTGGCCGTAGGCGTCTTGTTTGACCACCAGCATGACCCGTACACCGGGACCTGCTCGCTGGCACACGGAACGGAGGTTCTGTGCCAAGGCATCGAGGTCGATTTCAGTCCATGCGCGGAAGCTGTCCATCGATTGAAAGATAGCGACCTGAGGGGGGCGATCAAAGGAGCCTACCCTGCGTGAAATTAGTCCTGCCTCAAAGCCCCCTCAACTGCGGCTGGGCGTTGACAATGCCGTCCTACGGTCGCATTCTCTTCGGCGCGATACGGACTTCATATTCCCGCCCCCGATATCTTCGGGGCATCACGGCCCACGACGGGCAAGGCAATCAACATCATGGCCAAGAAGGCACGCAAGAACACTAAGAAGAAGGCAACCCGCAAGAAGGCTGGCAAGAAAAAGAAGGGCGGTGATCTGATCATCAGCAAGGCGCGCACCAAGGCCGCCGCCAGCCTCAACGTTTCCAGCGATTTCTATAGCGCCCTGGACGAGAAGGTCCGCGCTTGCATCGCGACTGCCGAAGATCGCGCCAACGCTAACAAGCGTAAGACGCTTCGTCCCCAGGACCTGTAGGGAGTATTCGGTAAGGCTCAGGCGGTCTCCGCCGGCCGCCGGGCGTTACAAGTCCTCGGAACAATACTGTTCCCAAGGATGGAAGCCCGTTCGAGATGCCCCGCATCGCGCACTGCGCGGTGCGGGGCATCTGTCGTAAGGAGGCTTCGTAAGCGTGCGTGGCTGCTACCGCTTGCGGACGTTAGCGGCAAAGGGACGCAGATAGAGTGGTTGAACTTCTGAAGGGTCGAGAGGGCCCGCCGCTTCGAGTTGAGTGATTCCCAAAGGCAGCAGGTACTTGGCTTCGGGCCCCGTGCTCGTGCGTAGAAGCGCGTGCTCCGCTTCGTCCAGCTTAGCGGTAATGGCACTAGCCTCGTCGCACACGATGCAATCCAGCGCGGGCAGCACCGTGCGCCAATCGTTCGCAGCACAGACCATGGGGGGGACGATTGCGCGAACGCCTATCGCAGTGCGCTGATACTGGGCGCCGTAGACCTGGCGTGAGCGGGCGTCGAGCAGAATGGTCCCACACTCACCCTCTTCCAAGTGCGCCATGGCAAGCGCTTCGAATGAGGGCAGCGCCTGCAGTTGCGCTCCAGTACCACGACTCAGTCCAAGGGCCGTAGCGATTCCGACTCGTAGACCGGTGTAGCTCCCCGGCCCCGTTCCAACGATGACGGTCTTGATGGATTGCGGACTCTCGCCCAGCTCATTCAAGAGGGATTCCAGAGTACTGAGCAGGTCGCTAGCGTGGCGCCGCCCCTCTTCGAGGGTGAGGGCCAGGGTCGTTTCAGCACTCCTGACCGCAATGGATGACGGGCGAGAGGACGTCTCCAGTGCAACGACCGTCATGGGGACGATTGGCGCAGAGCGGTTTGGATGCAGTCCGCAAGTGCTTGGGCCTGGGCTTGGATCAGCGGTTCATCGGGTCCCTCCACCATGACGCGCGCTACATTTTCGGTACCCGAGTAGCGCAACAAGACTCGACCGTCTTTCCCGAGTGCCTCCTCCACCTCTCGAACGGCTGTCATAACCTCGGGAAAGGCCTCGAGGACGGGTTTTGAGGCGACAGGGGTGTTGAGGAGGACCTGAGGGTAGGGCTTGTAGGGCGCCGCAAGCTTGGACAGAACTTGGCCTGTCGCACGCATCACGCTTAGTACGCGTAGGGCTGTCAGCATGCCGTCACCGATGAACCCATTCTCGCCGCCCAGGATGATGTGACCGGATTGCTCTCCCCCCAGTGCCAGGTTGTGCTGACGCATGCCTTCCACCACGGCCCGGTCGCCAACTCCCACTTCGAGCACCTCCACACCGACCTCTCGTAGAGCCCGGTTCAATCCGCGGTTGCTCATGACTGTTGCGACGATGCGTTTGTTGGAGGCTTTCCCCGACTTGGCCGCGTGTCGCCCGATGACGGTCATTATTCCGTCGCCGTGAACCAGTTCGCCGCATTCGTCGGCCAGGATGCAGCGATCTCCGTCACCATCGAGGGCAATGCCCAGGTGCGCCTTATGTTCGCGTACCGCCTCTTGCATGGCTTCGGGATGAGTCGATCCGCAGCTTTCATTGATGTTGTCCCCGGTGGGGGAGCAGGCCAGTGCGTGAACCTCGGCCCCTAGTGCGCGAAGTACGTCGGGCGCCACGTGGCTGCCGCCTCCGTGTGCGCAGTCCACTACGATGGACCGGCCCTTCAGGGACAGATTTTCGCTTCGTATCAGGTAGTCGAGGTAGGAACGCTCCAGCTCCGGCTCGCTTTCTAAGCTGGAGAATGTGTCGACGTCCACTTCCGGCAGTTGGGCAAGCCCTTGCGCGCCGCCCAGAATCTGCTCCATGGCGGCCTGATCTTCATCCGTTGGCTTGCCACCCTGAGCGCTGAACAGCTTGATTCCATTGTCCTCGGCGGGGTTGTGCGAGGCGCTGAGCATGCAGCCCAGCCCGAAATCACCGTTGCGCACGAGCCAGGCCAGTCCGGGGGTGGTGATCATGCCCACACTTCGGGCCTCGATACCCGCCTGGGCCAAGCCCGCGGCCAAGGCTGCTTCTAGAAGGGGGCCTGAGCGGCGTCCATCGTGACCGAGCAGCGCCGGTGCAAGTGCTCCGTGACTCATCACTCCGCCGGCAGCCACGCCTACTGCGTGTACGGCCTTAGCGGCCAACCAGCCATCGCCGGCCAGTCCCCGGATCCCATCTGTTCCGAAAATCTCACCCCCAGTCAATTTACTCTTCTCCCGAATTCGGCGTCTTGTCGGGAGTCGGAGGGGCCGGTTGAGCCTCCTGGATTTCAACCAGCTGTATCTCGGGCTCGTCGAAGACGATGCGCAGATCGCCAAGCTCAGCGCTCTTGCAGACTTGGGCAAAGCGACCGGCCTCAAGGGGTAGCAGTACGCGCCAGTCATCCAGCCCCAGGGTCTGGATTTGGCTGCGGTCAGAGCCCGGGGGGATGGCGTCCACATCGACGAAGACGCGTAGACGGTTTTTGACGAATCCGACGATGGCAGAGCGGTCGGCTACCCAATCATCCGAATCCCGATCGCCGCGAACCAATCCACGGGTGAAGATACTGACCTGGGCGCGCTTGGAGGGTGCTTCGAACTCTCGAGCCCCTACGGTTCCGGGACTGTAGCTCGGGTCAAGGTGCTGAAGGCCGATGACGAGATCTAGAGCGCGGCACTCCACCTCCACGGGGCGCACGGGCACCTCCACTTCGATGCGATTCACACTGAGGGTGATGCCTACATCTGTCCAAGCCGTGCGCAGGTTGGTGGCCAGTCGTTGAGAGGACTCATGTCCTGCGCCCAGTTGAACTCCGGAGAGCAGGGGACTCTCGTCCGAAGTTCCCTGTCCCAACTGGGCGATGATTGTCTGCGGGCCCGTGAGGGGCACGTGGCTGGGGTGGAAGACTATTCGAGTGGGGTCCATCTCATAGCGCTCATCCAAGGCCGCGTCGTCGATCTCGATCATTGAGGGGTCGAGTTGCAGGGTCACCGAAGAGAACATCTCGCTCATCAAGGCCGGCTTGCCTTCGGCCCAGGACACGTCTATTTCCCGCTCTAATTCGACTCCGTTGCGGGTCAGTCCGGCTAGGTCGAGGAGGAGCGCTGTCCGTCCCGGAAAAGTCTCATCCGGTGAATCTTCTGCCGTTCCAGGAGAGTGAGCTTCGATCTGCCAGAGACCCAACTCCTGGAGGGGGCTTAGTTTTTCGCGTGGCCCCGAAATCGAGAGCGTGACCTTCTCACCTATGGGGTTGGGAGACAGGCGGTGCCCCTGGGGCAGGACCACGGCTAGAGCCTTGCCCTGGGCTTGAGTTGGAATGGGGGTGCCCACCTGGATGAGGTAGAGGTCCAGATTCAGATTCCCCGTATTGCTCTGATAGGCGCCGTAGAAAACGAGTGAGGCAAGGAGGAGGGCCGCCATTTTTTGGCCTAGATTTCCCGAGATGGCACGCAGGAACCAGGGCGCCCGCTCTTGGTTCTGTTCCTCACCGCTGCCCCCAACTTCATCCGATCCCACCTTCTCTCGTAGAATCTCTTCTACATCTGTTTGGGCGATACGGCGTTCGATGGACCCGCGCTTGCAGATGGAGATGATTCCCGTCTCTTCCGAGACGGTGATCGTCACGGCGTCGGTCTCTTCCGTGAGGCCCAATGCCGCCCTATGGCGTGTTCCGGTCGACTTGCTGATTTCCACGTTCTCTGTCAATGGGAACAGACTCGCGGCAGCCACCAACCGGTCGCCACGGATGATCACGGCCCCATCGTGGAGGGTGCCGCCGTTCTGGAAGATGCTGTCCAGGAGCAGGCGATTGACTTCAGAGTCGAGTTTGACCGCTCCGTCAATGTAGGCGTCCAGGGGAGTCCTGCGCTCAAAGGCGATGAGGGCTCCCTGTTTCTTCTTCGCCATGGTTTGGACGGCGGCTGCCACCTCAGCGACGACCTCTTTTCGGTGGGCGCGCAGGAAGCGAGTCAGCAGCGGGCTTTCCGAAAGGATGAAAATTCCACGCCGTAACTCCGGTTGGAAGATGATGGCGATGATTACAAATACCAGCGCCTGGAGACCGGCGATGATGCCCTCGATCTCCACCAGTTCGTAGGTCTGGGCCACAAGTCCCATGCCATAGACCCCGACGATCAGAATCAGGCTCACTCCGCTGACTAGGCCGCTTCCACGGGTTGTGCGCAGGAAGCTCAAGAGCAGGTAAATCCCGAAAGTCAGGATCAGGATCTGCAGCAGGACCTTGGGTGAGAGGATGGCGTCCATGGCTAAGCGGGTGCCTCTTCTTCACGGCGCAGGGAGGCTGCCACGGACGCAGCTTCAGCCATCACGGCAACGTCGTGCACACGTAGGTACTCCGCGCCACCAAGCACACAAGCGCTGAGGGCGGCGGCTGTGCCTCCCATGCGCCCGCTGGGCTCATCCTTGGGGGCCCCCTCCCGCCAGAGGGCCGGATCCTCCGTACCCGTCACGTGACCGATGAAAGACTTGCGGGATACACCCACAAGCAAAGGTAGACCCAGGCTGCGCAGGGTAGGCAGTTCGCGAATCAGGGCGAGGTTGTGCTCCAGACGCTTTCCAAATCCGATGCCCGGATCGATCAGGATCTGATCTGGTTCCACGCCGGCATCCAGGCAAGCTGCTGCCCGAGAGCGCAGGAATTGACTGACTTCTTCGGTGGGGTTCGCGTAGGTGGGACTTGCTTGCATCTCTTGCGGCTCGCCTTGGGAGTGCATCAGGACGACCCGTGCACCGTACTCGGCGACCACTGACAGCATACGTTCATCGGCCCTGCAAGCACTCACGTCATTGACCCAAGAAACGCCAGCTTCCAGAGCTGCCTCAGCCACGCTCGCCTTGGTGGTGTCGATGGAGAGGGGAATGGCCAGTTCGGCGGCCAGGGCTTGAATGACGGGCAGTACGCGCTCCAGCTCTTCGGCCTCCCCAACCGGTTGTGCCCCGGGCCGCGTGGACTCCCCGCCCACGTCCAGTACCGCCGCGCCTTCCTCGGCCAGGCGTCGACCTTGCTCTAGAGCTCGTTCGGGATCGAGAAAGCGTCCTCCATCCGAGAAGCTGTCAGGGGTGACGTTGAGCACTCCCATGAGCTTGGGGGTGGGGCAGGGCGCGCTGTAGGCGCGCCACGTGTCGAGCAGAAGGGCAGCAAGTGGATTATCGCGAGCCTGATCCTCCAGAGCCGTGCCGTCGCAGCGCCAGAGTTGAGTGCCCGTGCTTAGGGCCTCAACGGATGGGGCGAGACGCGCTCGGAGAAGATCCAGCTCCGCGGACCGATCCTTTGAGGGGCGCAACTCAAAGCACACCTGACCTGGGGCCGATGCCCTTCCGGGCCAGATCAGTGGGTTCAACTCTACTCCCAGCAGACCGCAGGTTTGTCGCAGCCGGTGGGGGGTCTTGGTCACTGTTGGGTGCGGGGCTGTGGGGTGCCCCGGTTTTTTAGGCGGGGGAGAGTTCCGCACCGCCGGGGAGGTCGTCGAACCCCTCGTCCGGATCACTTTGGGTTTCGGTCGTGTCGATGTTCACCGCGGCCTCTGCTGCCTCGGGCTCGACGACGGGTTCGGGCCGCAAGTCTTCGGGCGTCGTCCCCTCGATCAGGAGCATGATCTCCTTCTCATCTAGGGTTTCGTGCATGAGTAGCCCATTGGCCAGGCGCTCCACCGCATCTCGTTCGCTGTGAATAATGTCGCGCGCAACGTCGTAGGCTTCCCGAAGGATGCGCTCAATTTCCTTGTCGATCACGTGTGCCGTTTCTTCGGAGTGCCAGCGATTGCTCATCAACTCGGTGCCCAGGAAGTCGGAGCCCTGGCGGTCGGCGTAGTTGATCGGACCCACACGCTCGCTCATGCCCAATTCAGTCACCATGGCACGCGCAATCTCGGTGGCGCGGCGGATGTCGTCCGAGGCGCCAGCGGAAATGTCGCCCACGAAGATCTCCTCGGCGACTCTGCCGCCGAAGGCCATGGCCAATTGGCCAATCAGGCGCAGTTTCTGAGTGTGGTAGCTCTCCTTTTCCGGGAGCATCATTGTGGATCCGAGGGCGCGACCGCGGGGGACAATCGTGACCTTGTGGGGCATGTCCACCTCTTTGATCTTGGCAGCCAAGATCGTGTGGCCCGCTTCGTGGAAGGCGGTGATCTTCAGATCATCAGCTTCGATCTTCTGGTTGGACTTCTTGCGGCCGTAGCGAACCTTGGCCGTGGCCTCCACAAGGTGGCGCATGTAGACCTTGTCCAGCTTTTCGAGCACGGCCATGATGGCCGCCTCGTTGACGATGGCGGCGAGATCAGCACCCGAGTAACCGGGGGTACTCTTGGCAAGGGACTTCACATCGACGTCGTCCGCGGTCTTCACCTTGGCTATGTGCACGGCGATGATGCCCTCGCGACCTTCGCGGTCAGGCAGGTCAATCGTGACCTGACGGTCGAACCTGCCAGGGCGAAGCAGAGCGGGATCCAGCACGTCCGGGCGGTTTGTCGCCGCCACGACGATGATGCGTCCATCCGTTCCGAAGCCGTCCATCTCGACAAGGATGGCATTCAGTGTCTGTTCACGTTCATCGTGTCCGCCGCCCATGCCACTACCGCGTCTGCGGCCCACGGCGTCGATTTCATCCAGGAAGATGATGCAGGGGGAGCTTTCCCGGGCCTGCTTGAACAGGTCTCGCACTCGGCTCGCGCCCACACCCACAAACATCTCGACGAAGTCAGAACCGGAGATGGAGTAGAAGGGGACTTCAGCTTCTCCTGCGATGGCCTTGGATAGAAGCGTCTTGCCGCATCCGGGAGGGCCGACCAGCAACACCCCGCGCGGGATGCGCCCACCGATTGCCTCGAAGCTGTCCGGATTCTTGAGGAAGGCCACGACCTCTTGGACTTCATCCTTGGCTTCCCTTGCTCCAGCCACGTCATCAAAGGTGACGTTGGTGTGGTTTTCCTTGGTGTAGAGCTGAGCGCGCGAGCGGCCAAAGCTCATGACGCCTGCGCCCGAACCTTGATTGCGCATTTGGCGCATGAAAAACATGATCACCGCAAAGAACAAGATCCACGGACCCCAACTCAGGAGGATCAGCCCGAAGCTCGGTTCGGCGGCATTGTGACGTGTACCCGCGGTTAGGTTGTAGCTCAGGTTTTCAGCTCTGGCGCCAGCCGTGGTCAGGTGGGCCTTGAGACCCCCGAGGTCCTCATGTCTGTCCAACCGGAACCAGACCTTGCCGGAGTTCTCGGGGAGTCCATGAACGGAGCCCATGCTCCACTCACGGGCGGGCCGGGCGGTGCCGCCCACGATCAGAACGTCTTCCTGCGACGTGATTTCATCGCCAAACGCTTCTTCACCGTCGACCGTACCTTCATTCTCCCTGTGTGTTCGCGTTGCGGTCAGGTGCCGATAGAGTTCGGGCCTGAACAGGTCATCGTCCACGGCAGCCAGCAGTTGGGCTTCGGAGATGGGGATGTGGCTCTTCACAGCCTTGATCTGTTGGTAGGCACTTTCCCGTTCGGTGATGCTGGTGAAGCTCGCCTTGAAAGGAATGGGATCCTGGGTCTCGCTTCCGGAATCGGGAGTGCGCAGTCCCTTGACCTCACTTGAGCCGGCGAACTCCATCTGTTCGACCTGGCCCGTGTGCAAGAACCATTCGAACTCGTCCTGACTCAGCTTGGTGGGTGCGCTGAGATTGGCGCCACCAAAGGCCACCAAGACCACGACCAGGACGGTCAGGAATAGGAGGAACGAGCCGAAGGGGCGTGAGCGTTGCGGCTTCTCAGTTTCGTTATTTTGAGGCTCGGTCATGGTCTTTCTATCGTCCCAATGCCCTCCGGGCTCTAGCCCTGACGGGAGTTTGTGCCTACAAGATAGTGCTTTGAGGCCTTATCGGGCGTTTCGGGGGCAGGATCGTGCGGGAATCTTACAGCGCTGGGTGGGCTCCGTGCCTAGTTGATGGTGGCGCCTTCAGGATCAGATCCGGAGGCGGCATTGATGGGGCCCGTGAACAGGTCGAGAACTAGGCGTTCGGCTAGGTTGGTCAAGGCTCGCCGGCGGGTATCTGGCTCCGCCTCTCGGTTGGTGCGTGTATATCCCACGTTGGCTTCAGCACGCAGAGGGCCCACAAGGGTCACGTCCCTGCGCAGGTCCACCAACTCAGCCTCGGCCGTGATCCACACGCCGCCTTCCATCCAGACGTTGTCCGCGCTTCGAAGTCCGGCCCGCCGCTGGAATCGGATCAGGCGCCCCCGCACGACCAGCTGGGATTGGGTCGGGTCTACCAGTCGCGCGTCCAGCATGTTGCGCGTGGCTCGGGTAAGAGCGCGGTGGAGGCCCAATTCCAGGTCTGGCTCCGGCGTGTCATTACCGAAGATCTCCAGCCCCACCGAGTGGTAATCGGGGCCCAGGGTCAGGCCTGTGGTGTAGCCACAACCCGTCAAGCCTGTCACAAGCCAGGCGAGCCACAAGGCTTGAATGGGAGATCTGGTCGTCCGTCTCACGAATCGGTGCCGTCAGCGTTTCCACTGCGCTCGGCCCACTCCCGTAGCAACTCATCCGCTTTCTGGACCTGACTCGGATCCCCACCTTCTCGTGCTTCGGCCAAGGCCCGTCGTGCGTGCAATTGGACCCCTTCTGCACTTCCCAGGGTGGCGTAGAATTGCGCCAGGATCAGGTCGCTGTCCGCAAGGCGTCGTGTGGCGTCAACCATGTCGCTGCGTACCGCCGATTCTGATTCATGGGCTCTGTACTCATTCAGCCAATCTTGAAGCTCCCCATGGGCTTGGACGAGGGTGGCGCGGTCGTATTTGGGATCCCCGTGGATCATCAGGCGCAAGTGCGGGATTCGAGCCTGGGCCAAAGGTGCCAGGGAGCTCGTGGGGAACCACAGCAGCAGGTCTTGGTTCTTCTCAATGGCGAGGTCCAGTTCTCTCTGCTCCTGGTAGAGAGTGCCCAGCGTCCAAAGGGTCTGATCCCCTCCTGGGTGAGAGGGGTAGTTCATCACCAGGTACTCGAGCACCTCACCCGCCAAGCTGCGGTACTTGAAGATGAGCCCATAGGAGCCGTCATCCTCAGCGAGATGGAAGCCGATCTCTCCCAGCAATCCTCCAGCTGCACTTCGCTCGTGGTGCTGAGGGAACTTCGAATCCATGCGCTTGATCAAGCGGAAGGCGCCCATGCGCTCGCCCTCATGGAAGAGCAGTTCCGCTGACCGTAAACCCGCCTCGACGGCCAGCTGCCGGGGAACGTCCACACCCATGATGGCCTCAAGCAGATCGGCATCTTGTGAGTGGGCAATGACAGCCCGCGTCGTGGCCTCGAGTACGTTCTGCACTTCTAACCTCAGTTCCGGTGTGAGGCCGCCCGTCGAGCGGGCGCTGCGTACATTGGTGAGTGCCCGCTCCAGATCCGTTTGCGTTTCAACTGCGGCGCGCGCCAGCTCGAGGACGGCGGGCACCTGCTCTGGGGTGTAGCGCGCTTCGGCTTGCTGCGCGAGGCGCGTCGCGCCGCAGCTTGGAAGGAGGGCCAGGAGGAGAGCGATGGGCCCCAGGGCCTGATGGGTTTGGGACATGAGGTTCAAGGGGTGGGTACGCCTCGTTCGGGGGCGTTGCGATTGGCGATTTCGAGGAAAGCCCGCTGGCTGGCTAGCCGGGTCTCGAGGTGATAGTCGATGAAGCGCGCAGTGAGGTCGCGCACCCGTTCGATCAGGTCTTCGGAGATGGAGTTAGATGGGGGTGAGGCTGGAGAGCATTGTGTCAGGTGCCCTGCGCACTCCAGCACGGATTCAGGGATAGTCCCCACCCGTCGGCCTGCCGCGCGAGCTTCTTGTGCGTGGGGTGCACACAGGCGCCCGCCTGCTCCGGCGGAGAAGTACGCTCGATTATCGTCCAGGGCCGGCGCGGGTCCGGCACACTGGGCACAGGCATCGAGGGCCGGGGCCAGACCGAGATTGTGCAGGAAGGCCAGCTGGAAGACAACGAGCACAGCGTGGGGCGCGTTGCTGGGATCTTGCAGCCCATCCAAGGCGGCCTCGGTGGCCCGGTAAAGGCCTTGGTCGCCCTGCTCCTGGCGCGCCGCAGCTCCGCACAGTTCGAGCACCGTCAAACCTGCCTGATAGCGATCGAGGTCGCGGGTTAGTTCCGAACGCCGTTGAGCCAGCGCTCCCTTGCGCAGGAGGCCTAAACTTGATTCAGAGCGCTCGGACCACTCAAGCTCCAAGGTGTCGAACAGGTCGAGGACGCAATAGAAGCGTGAGCGAGGTCGATAAGCGCCCCGGGCCAGGACGTGCACCCGCGCGCCACTGCTTGTGATCACCTGGATCACGAGGGAGGACTCCCCGAAAGGAGTGCGCTTGAGGATGAGCGCGTGGTCGCGGTGGATACTCACGGGCAAGAGTCTAGCGCGGAAGTGGGGGCTAGCTTGATGGGTTCCGTAGATGGGGAGTGACGTGCACCCTCAGCACCCGGCGGTCCGTGGCTTCCGCCACGCGATAGCGCACTTTCTCGTGTTCGAACTCCTCACCTTCCCTTGGGAAGTGCCCCAATTCCGCCAGTACAAAACCAGCTAGGGTCTCGAAATCGGACTCCTCGGCTAGGGTGAGGCCCAGGGCTTCGTTGACCTCGGATACGTGAAGGGTGGCCTGAATCTCGAAGTTCCCGTCCTCCAGCTCGCGTATCGCAGGCTCGGAATCCTCGTCTTCGTTCTGTATATCCCCGACGATCTCCTCAATCACGTCCATGAGGGTCACGACACCGGCCGTGCCGCCGTATTCATCCAGCACAATGGCCATCTTGTGACGGCCATCACGGAATTCCTCGAGGAGGGTGGAGACCAGTTTCGTCTCGGGGACCAGCAGGGGGGGACGGATCAGATCGGCGAGTTTGGGTGTGGGCTCTGCCGAGAGCGCTTCGATGACGTCGAGGGCGCGTAGAGTTCCGATGATGTTGTCGATTTTCTCGTCGAAGACCGGCACACGTGAGTGGCCGGCCTCGGTGAATAGAGCTGCCGCTTCCTCTAGGGTTGCATCAGAAGCGAGGCCGTGGATTTCAGTGCGTGGGGTCATTACCTCGGCCGCGTCGACGTCACCAAATTCCATTACGTTCATCACGAGTTCGAGCTCGTCCTCTTCGAGCTCTCCCTTGTCCAAGGTCGTTTCCGCCAGCCCCCGCAGACCCTCCACCAGGAGGCGCTCTTCGGGAGTTTCCGCGGGAAGGTGCAGGCTGCGTTGGATGGCCCGGTGCGTGGCATCGTGCAGTGCGACCAATAGGCGCACGGGAATCTGAATCCGTGCGAATGTAGGCAGAGCGCTCACCAGCAGTCGGTCGCCCATTGCGCGGGCGACGGAACCGGGAAGGGTGATGGTGAACAACATCAGAGAGGGAGCCGCCAGAGCCAGTGTCAAGCCAAGGGTGGGCCAGGCCAGTGCGGATCCGTGTCCCATCCAGGTCAGGAGCAGACCAACGAACAAAACGTCAGCGGTCAACTTCAGGATGGTCGCGCTCGTGGCGAGGGCATCGGCCTGCTCGAGCAGGGATGCGAGGCGTGCGCTGCGAGCCTGAGCTTGAGGAAGAGCGAGGACCCTGGCGGGCAGAGAGCGCCGGAGGGACTCGTGCAGAGTTGAGAAAAGGCCTGAGAGAACCAGCGCCCCAATACAAAAGGCGAGGGTGCGCGGGTTGTCGTCTAGGTTCCAATCCCAGGGCAGTGCTGGGGCAAGGGCGGGCAAGGATGGGAGGGCAAGCATAGTCAGGGCCGGATACTACCCCCATTGAACGGCCTTCCCCGGGTGGGGTCGATCCCCGAGCAAGTCTGCCGAGACCTATTCTGTTCCACGAGAAGTCCGAAACCGTTACGGGTTCGTAACGTATTTGATCAAAATCGTCCCCATGGGGCCTCCCAAGTGCTTGCCAATGCCGTGGCACGGTTCATGCAGAAGAGGCTCCATGCGCCAATCCACCCCCCGTAGGTCCGGAACCTCCACGCCGAGCCCTCACTCATCCATGGCCCCGGGTCCTCGGAGCAGCCCTTTCCCGGGGGCTCTGAAATTGGATCCTGAGGTGTGCGCGGCCCTCCACAAGCAGGGCCGCGAGAGCGCTCCACGTCCGGGGGCGGACGCCATGAGCTTCGAGCGTCAGCTACAGACAGATCTGATGGTGGTGTTCCAGCGGACCCGCTCACACGCGGTCTTCAACGCCCTTCATCGACGCACCAGCCCTCTCATCCTCGTTTGGGTCAAGGGCCTGCTGAAGAGGTACTCCGGGTTTGCCGACCCGCACGAGCTCGTACAGGACACGTTCGTGAACATCTACTCCTATGCGAGCAGCTTCAAGGAGGGCAGCTCGCACACGTTCATGGGGTGGGCCCGCACGATCGCGGCTAACGCCTTGCGACGCGGGTTGCGCAGAGGGCGGACGGTGTCCCTATCAGAAACGGATCGGCACGTGGACCAGAGGCCTGGTCCGACTCGTCAGGCTCAGAATTCTGAGGAGGTCGAGGCAGTCCGGCAGGCTTGGACTCTTTTCCTGGGCCTCTATCTGGCGGCCTTCCAGTCCCTGGGGCCTCGGGATCAGCGGGCCATGCACCTGACAGAGGTCGAGGGCATGGACTATGAGGAGGTGGCCAAGGAGCTCGGAGTAGGGCGCAGGAACGTGAAGATGATCATGTTCCGAGCCCGTAAGCGGCTTCAGGCGAGCATGCGCTGTCAATTGATGATGGGCCAGGCGGATGCGGTTCGTGACGCTGGCTAGGGGGGCGGGGCCAGATCCGCTAGGGGTCGGGCAGAACCAGCCGCGTTCCCGTTAGAATCCAGACCCATGTCCGCGCCCCAGCCCATCGACCTTTTGATCCACGGCTCCGCCGAGGTGGTAACGCCGCTCGGGCAGGCCGCCTTGACCGGTGCTGGCCTGGGCCGCGTTTCAGTTATTCCCGATGGGGCTGTGGCCATGCACGGGGGCCGAATCCTTGAAGTGGGCCCTAGTACAGACCTCCAAGACAAGTACGTGGCACACACCACCCTTGATGCTCAAGGGGGCACGGTCCTGCCCGGTCTCGTGGATGCTCACACGCATCCCGTGTTCATGGGGACGCGCGAGATGGAATTTGAGTTACGCGCCTCTGGCAAGACCTATGTGGAGATCAGTGCCGCGGGAGGAGGGATAACGAGCAGCCTTGAAGGTGTGCGCACCAGCAGCGAGGAGGCTCTCTTGAGTTCCCTCATGGATCGCGCTCATCGCTTCCTTGCGCTGGGGACGACTACGGTTGAAGCCAAGACGGGCTATGGGCTGACACTTGAGGATGAACTCAAGGGCCTGCGCGTCATCCAGCAGGCCAGCGCGGCGCAGCCCGTGGATTTTGTAGCCACCTGTTTGGCTGCACACGCGTACCCGCCCGAGTACCTCGACCGCCGCGAGGAGTTCCACACCTTAATCGTGGAGGAGATCTGGCCTGCGGTGGCAGCTCAAGGCATCGCTCGCTACGCGGACGTCTTCACTGAAGAGCAGGCGTTCGATCTGGATAGCTCACGCCGCATCATGATCGGCGCGCGCGAGGTAGGCCTCGGGCTGCGCATGCACGTGGATCAGCTGACGCCCCTGGGTGGAGCCCAGCTGGCAGCGGAACTGGGAGCGCGAAGCGCCGACCACCTAGAGCATGTCTCCCCTGAGGGTATCGAAGCGCTAGCGGGGGCCGGGGTCGTGGCGACCCTCTCGCCTCTAGTGCCCCTGTTCTTGCGTGAGTCGACCGAGGCCCCCGGCCGTGCCCTCGTGGCGGGCGGTGTCCCCGTGGCCCTCAGCACGGACTTCAACCCAGGCAGTTGCTACTGCATGAGTATGTTTGAGGTTCTCTCCTGGGCCAGTCTGCGCTACGGATTCTCCGCCGCTGAGGCTTTGACTGCGGGGACGTTGAATGCGGCTGCCTCGCTGGATCTTGCCCATGAGATTGGAAGCCTTGAGGCGGGCAAGCGGGCGGACGTCCTGATTACCGACCTGCCGAATCATTCACACCTCACCTATGAACTGGGCCGCAACCCGCTGACCGCCGTAGTGAAAGACGGCCAGCTCGTTTGGCGGGCCCAGGCTTCGGGAGCCTGACTCCAATGCGACTCGCTGCACTTGGAATCCTGGCTCTTGCTGCCCCCTCCTTCGGGGCTTCCCCGCAGGCGAATCCCTACCAGGTCTCGCACCTGCGGAATCTATACGTGGAACGGCGATTGGCCTTGGAGAAGGCCTGGGCGGAGGCGGGGGAAGAAGACCGCGAGCGCGTGTGCGCTAGCGCACGGGCGAACAAGACTGGTGGGCAGCCCGCGCTCTACGCGGCTTCCGCTCAGATCCTGACGGATGCGCGGTTCATGCTTGCGGGTGACGAAAAAGCAGTCAGCGAACTATCGATTCAGTCTCGGGTGGCCTGTTCCCTCGATCTGATGGTTCTGCCGGGGGCGTTCGGAGCAGTGGATCGCGATCGGGGTGATGCACTGATCGTGCGTGTGCTTCCCGCGTACACACGCTTATACCAACGGGCTCTTCCGGAGCAGATCCAGTTGACCATGATATGGGTCAGCCCTGACGGAAAGGAGACAAGAGCGCGAACCGAGCCCGTGCACCGCAGCGCTCTCGTCCTACCCGGTTTCGAAATGTATTTCCATGCGCCGCCCTCCAAGCCGGGGACCTGGAGCTTGATACCCGAAGTCGAGTGGGACGGTGTCAAAGGACGTGGTGTGCCCGTGCCCATCGAGGGTGTGAGGGCCTTGTTTGATCGTTATGACCGGCTCGTCAATCAGGCGGGCTCTGGCGAATCAGAGCGCGCGATCCTCGCAAGCCTCGAGAGGATTCTGCTGCATGGTGGACGGGATGCTGGAGATCCGTCGGTCGAAGAGTTGCTCGAGGGCGAGGCTCCCGCGCGTGCGCATCGAAGCGTCCATTCATGGGCCGGAAAGGGTGCCTGCTACCAGCTGGACCCGGCGGAGGGCACTCCCGTCAAGGGCGTCACAGTGGTCGTTTCGCCGGTGCTGCACGAGGCCGGCTGGGCCTTGGTTGGGGATGAGGGGCGGGGCTGGCGAGAGCTGGCCACGGCCGGCGCGCAGCGCGTCCTACTGACCGAGCTAAGCCCATCCCATAGTAACGGGCCCGACGTGTTTGACCTTCTTGCGCGCTTGCGCCGTGAGCATCCGGGTCTGCCCCTGACTCTGGTCTTGCACGGTTCGGGCCTGGGCCGTCTGCAGCTCTCACTGATGCGCTCCAAAGGTCAGCCCCCGTTCGATCGCCTCGTCGTGGACAGTGTTCTCTGGGGCGCGCCCGTTCGCCCCCTGGTCGACGTGCCCATGTTGTTCGTATGTCCCCTCGAGGAGAAAGCGGTGGGCTTGCAGCGTTCCAGCGTTTCCGTGAGCAATACCCCTTCGCAGTCGAGCCTGTACGAAGTCCGTAGCATCGATTTGCCGGTGATCACCGGTGCCCGCCTCCCGGGTTGGATTGGGCAGTGGCTTGAGTTGTTGGATTAGGGCGGGGCTTGTGTCGAGTGGGTGAAAGTTGCCGGAGGCTGGAGAACTCCCTTGCCCGCAATTTTGGGCATGAATAGAGTGCAACGACCGCATCGGTTCGCGCAGCGCAAGATGGCCTTCAGTAGGAACCGTTTGAAGCTCGGAATACTACCCATGATCAGCATTCTCCTAGCCACGTGGCTCGTTACTCCGGCCCTCCCATTTTCAAGCGTGGCTGGCCAGGACCCATCCCAAGCCGAGGCCCCGGTAGAGATGGATGCGCACGAGCGCGCCTTTGAGCAGCTCTTGAGTGGGGCGGTGCTTGAAGGCAGGTTCACAGATGATGCGAAGTCCGGCGCGCCTCCGGAGCCTGACCGCTACACCTTGGGGCGGGTGAGCAAAGTCGGAGGCAGTGCTTGGCGATTTGAGACTCGCATCGAGTACGGCGGCGGGTCCTTCACCGTGCCCCTGGTCCTCGACGTGCTTTGGGCTGGCGACACGCCGGTCATCACCTTGACGGACAAGAAGATTCCCCTCCTCGGGACCTTTTCTGCCCGCGTGCTTTTTCACGGGGATAGGTACGTGGGAACTTGGCAGGGGGCCTCCCACGGCGGAGAGATGTGGGGTGTGGTGGAGCGTCCGGACGTGGAGGTCGCCGTCTCCGACCAGAACTGGCCCTCTTTCCGTGGCGCCGGGGCTAGCGGTTCGCTCCCCGGGTTCGCGACGGCTGTAAATTGGGATGTGGACGCGGGGGAAGGGGTCCGCTGGAAGACGCCCATTCCGGGCCTCGCTCACTCTTCGCCGGTCATCTGGGGCGACAGGCTCTTTGTGACTAGCGCGATCCGGGAGGGGGAAGAGTCAGAACTAAAAGTAGGCCTCTACGGAGATATCGGGTCGGTGGAGGGCGAAGGTGACCATGCCATGAAGGTCTTCTGTCTGGACAAGGGGACAGGCTCGCTGCTATGGGAACGCACGGCCTGGACCGGCGAGCCGAAGATCATGCGTCATCCCAAGGGAAGCCATGCCGCCTCTACTCCCGCCACCGATGGCGAACACGTCGTGGCTCTCTTCGCCTCGGAGGGGCTGTACTGTTACGACATGCAGGGTACGCCCTTGTGGTCGCGTGACTTGGGAACGCTCGATTCGGGTTACTACGTGGTGAAAACCGCTCAGTGGGGATTTGCTAGTTCTCCAGTTATCCACGACGGCAAGGTGATCGTGCAGTGCGACCTGCAAGGGGATTCGTTTCTCACGGCATTGGACGTTGAGAGTGGCGAGGAACTCTGGAGAACAGCGCGCGATGAGGTGCCGACCTGGGGGACACCCACGGTGGACGTGCGCGAGGGGCGCTCGCAGATCATCTGCAATGGCTACAAGCACACGGGGTCGTACGATCTTGAAAGTGGGGAGCCCCTCTGGTGGATTCAGGGCGGCGGGGACATCCCGGTGCCCACGCCAGTGGTTGCACACGACCTGATCTACATCACCAGCGCCCATGGTCGGTTGGCACCGATCTACGCGGTGGATGCGATGGCCAAGGGGGAATTCGATCTGACGCACGAGCACGTGGCCTGGAGCGATACTCGGCGAGGCAACTACATGCAGACTCCCATCGTAGTGGGGGATCTGCTGTTTCTATGTCACGACGCGGGAATCCTCACCTGTCGAGACGCTCGCACGGGGGAGGTCCACTATCGCGAGCGCTTGGGCGGTGGCGGCGCGGCCGGTTTCACAGCATCTGGCGTGGCCGCTGATGGCAAGATCTACGTGACCTCCGAGGATGGGGAGGTGTACGTGGTCGCGGCCTCGAGTGAATTCAAGCTCTTGGCGACGAACGTCATGGGCGAGACTTGTATGGCGACCCCAGCCATATCGGAAGGCGTGATCTACTGGCGTACTCGCGGGCACGTGACAGCGATCGAAAGGTGAAAGGGCATCATCCCATCCTATGGGGTACCCGATAATCGACCCAGCGGTCCTCGTCATGTCGAGAACCGCTGAGGCTTGAGTGCTTCGGACCTTAGTCGCAGGACATGGCGAGCTTCAGGGTCTCCCGCAACTGCGCAACTCTGAAGGGCTTGTCGAGATGCCGCGTCTGGCGCGGAAGCTCGATAGTATTCAGGCATTCACCGGTAGCGATGATGACCGGCAACTCTTCACGCAGTGAGTGCAATTTGTCTGCAAGCTGCAACCCATTGACTGGAGTCATCTCGAGATCGACGATCGCCAGGTCTACCGCGGCGGGGCCACTAGCGAAGACCCGGTAAGCTTCTTCGGGGTCTGCGTAGAGCGCCACGGAGTGGCCCAAGGAAGACAGGACGGCTCCCATGGTCTTTAGGACCATGGGCTGATCATCCACAACCAAGACCCGCAAGCCTTGGCCCGTAGGGGGAGTGCCGTTGGACTTGACGGCATCTGTGTGTTTTACACAGGGCAATTCAACCCGCATGGTCGTGCCCACCCCCAGTTCGGATTCCACATGGATCGAGCCTCCGTGATCGCACACGATCTGCTTGACAATAGTCAGGCCGATCCCGCTACCGCCGTAGCCCGCCCCCACCTGTTTGGTGCTGAATAGGGGATCGAAGCATAGGCGGGCCTCGCAGGGGGTCATTCCTTTTCCATTGTCTGTGACCGTCAGGGCAAAACAGTCGCCGTTGCGCTGAGTCGAGATATCCATCGTGCCACCATCAGGCATGGCATCCATTCCGTTCAGAATGATGTTGGAGACGATTTGTCGGAGTTCATTCCCCATACAGTCCACCTGGGAGTCATCTCCAGAGCGGTCATACCATCGGATGTTGACGCCCGTCGCCGCTGCAGCGGAACCAATCTGTCGGATGACACCGGAAACCACTTCTCCCATGCACTGATCCGCGGCACCTTCGCAGGGAGGCAGAGCATGCTTGCTCAGGTGCATGTCTCTCAACATCTCCACGGTCTGAATGACGGCCTGCGAGGCCCGCTCTAGCCACTCGCAACGCTCCGTGGTGTTAGCTGCTTGGGTTCCGCCTTCCGCGAGTAGGTCGAGGTACCCCATGGCCGGTGTCAGAGTGTTCTTGATCTCGTGCATAGCGCCCGCAGTCATGAGCGCCTCCGTGTGGATACGCCCTTTCAGCATCAACTGTCGTCGCAGTGCGATGACGTGGGCAACCTGTGAGGCGAGAGATTCGAGAGTCTCCATCATTAGCGGGGTGATCTCGCAGGGCTCGGTCCCGAAAACACATAAGGATCCGATAGCGCATCCGGGGAACACCTCAACGGGCACACCTGCGTAGAAGCAAACACCAGAATCCTTAACGAGTGCCGTGTTGCAAAATTCAGGATCCTTGGTGGCATCCGGCACCAATACCGATGCGCCGCTCATGACCACCTTCTCACAGAATGAGCCCTCCCGGTCCAGCTCACAGAAATTCAGTCCAGTCTTGGACTTCAGGTATAGGCGATCTCTATCGACCAGAGAAAGGGCGGCCATGGGACACCCGCAAACGTCGGCCAATAGCTTTGTCTGTTCATCAAAAATGGACTCGGCGTTCGAATCCAAAAGACCTGTTTGTTGAAGAGTGAGTAATCTGTCCTCTTCACGTAGTTGGCTTGAAATTATGCTCATGGTTGGTTTCCTGGTCGTGGGAGAACGGCCTCATGGGTTTGGGTGGCGATTGGTGTCGCCCCTCTACTGTGGTCCATCGCTGTGATTTCTCCACTTGCCGTTCGGTTTGGATGACTTGGAAAAAGCAAAGCCCCATTCCGGCATGTTTTATGCCACCCGCTGTCAGTGCCACTCCAATGGCTATCGAGTGGATTCAACCCGAAAAAAATAACTATTGGTCTAGGCGATCGATCCGGCTAATAGCCCAGACTTCCTCGCCCAAACGTCTGGAAGTGCCAGGAGCCTCCTCCGAGCGGGGCGATCCATTTCGGGCTATAGGGGGTGGCTTCCTGCCGGAATGAGGGGAATCGACATATGGACAGCGGTAGAGGCTTGGCTCGACGCCGGTCTATTTATCCCGGGTGTGCGATCGCTAAAGCACGGAATAGCAGCAGCGACGTTTCACACACGAGTTCGCAAGCGAGCATGGCACTTCCTTGTCGCCACCTGTGGGGAAGAGGCGGCGTGGTGTCGAAGAGTCGACTACCGATCTTTCATCTGACGTGAATCGAAGCCTTGCTTGAATCCACTCCAGGCCTCAATGGACCTTGTCAAGTGATCGCGTGCTGGCAGGGAGATGTTGTAGCACTGCAGGCCGATAGGTCCCGTGTAGCCGCGCCGGACGATTTCCTTTAGGAAGGCCAAGTTGTCGAAGCTACCCCGGTCCAGGGGCTGAATAAGTTTGTTCCAACTTGCCCCCTTTGCGCCGGGTCCACCATCGGCGCCGCATAGTGTGACAGAGAGTAGGTAGGGCGCGATTGCGTCAAGCCTTGTGCCTAAGTCGGTCTCCCCTTCCAGTGCGAGCCAGTGGCAAAGGTTAAAGGCAGCACCGAAGTTGCGGCGGTTTACCTTCTTCGAGAGCCTTATGCCGTCGTCGATGCTCTCGGCCCAGAAACTGACGTGGTTGTACACCGCCACCTTGGCTCCGTGGGCATGAGCCAGATCGGCCAGCTCGCGGAGGATAGGTACGGCGACCGCATCGCCCTCCGGATCGGATGGCTTGAATCGCTTGCTGTGCAGGTGAACCGTGAGAATGACGCCGCGATCTTTTAGGAATGTCTTGAGGTACTCGCCGATTCTCTGGTCGTAGGCCTTGTCCTCGGCGTCGATGTCTACCTTGAAGTAGATGGTCGCGATCTTCAGCTCGCGCTTGTGCATCTCCTCGGCCAGGCCGGGAAGCTCATCTAGGGAGTATCCCTCGATGCCGTCATACCCAAGCTCTGCCAGCAGACCTGCCTGAGCTGCAGGATCGAAGGGCTCCTGGCCCCGCATGCTGTTGTTGAAGGCATAGAAGGGGTTCTTTAGGCCCCCTTTGAGGTCTTCCGTTTCCTTGGTCTGACCGGCGGCCTCTGTTGCGAATAACGTCAGGCAGGCGGCGAGGAGTAGCGCTCCGAATAGATGGGCTCTGGTGTACATGGGGAGTTTTGTTTCCTCGTGAAGGTGAGGCGCTTCAGATGCCCCATGGATCTCGAACCGGGCGTGTCAGCAGGGCATTGGCGGCGTTGTCATTGTGGAAGCGCTCCGCCTCGGGGTCCCACCTTAGGGTGCGACCGAGCCGTACGGCAATGAGGCCGAGTTGACACAGAGAAACGGTGCGGTGTCCCACCTCGACGGGCTCGAGTGTCTCCCGGCCCTCCTTGATCGCGCGTAGGAAGTCGACCTTGTCTTCGAGTGTGTCTGAGAAGTGAATCTCGTCCGGTTCGAGCTTCGAGTCGAGGAGCTCTTGGGAACTCGCGGTGAGGGCCTTGCCTTCCTCCGCCTCGAGCCAGCCCTCCGTGCCTTCGACCCGCACAAAAGCCCTACCGATGCGATAGGTCTGCTGGACGCCATCCGCGAACTCATACTCGACGTTGAAGTTCGTGATCGTATTCCACAGTCCCTGACTGAACTCGCCTGTGCCTTTGACGGAGATGGGGCCTGTCCGTTCGCGCCCCGTCACCCACTGCGAGATGTCGTTCATGTGTGTGCCCCAGTTCGTGATCATCCCGTTGCAGTAGTTTTCGATGCGCATCCAGCCCGGCCGGCCATAGCCATTCACTGGGTGGACGCGCTTCTCGGTGTACGGTGCGGGAAAGGCGGGGCCTAACCAGAGGTCGTAGTCGAGCCCTGCCGGGACGGGCGTGCTCATCTGGGGCGGCAGAGCGTCGCTAGCGGCAGGGACCCCGGTGACGATGCGCTTGACCTTTCCGATGCGGCCATTGTGGACGAGCTCAGCCATGCGCCAGAAACGCTGCTTGCCTCGGAATTCACTGTCCGTTCGGCTCACGACGCCGGCTTCCTTGACGGCGTCGCATAGAGCGCGGCCGTGGGCGATACAGGTGGTGAGAGGCTTCTCGATACACACGTGTTTTCCGGCCCGTGCCGCGAGCACCCCCATGGGCGCATGCCAGTGGTCGGGCGTCGAGATCATCACGGCATCGACGTCGTCGCGCGCGAGCACCTCACGGAAGTCGGAATAGGCGCGGACGCCGGAGTAATCCTTGCCCGTTTTCTCGGCGTAGTAGGCGTTGGCCTTCACTCGGGCCCGCTCGAGTCTTCCCGCGTCCACATCGCACACAGCGACGACCTGGGCGTCAGGCGACCTCAGGAACTGGGTGAGATTGGGGTGCATCGCCTGGCGGCCCATGCCCAACATGGCGACGTTGATCCTATTGCTGGGTGCGGTTGCCCCAAA
>JAPKBO010000206.1 GCA_028823395.1 Planctomycetota bacterium
GTCATCGTCGTGGCTCTCGTCGCCGTCGTGCTCGTGCTCTTGCTCGTTGAGCTCGTCGGATTCCTTGGCCAGCTTGTCCAGGTCGAAGTGCGCCTCATCAAGGGCGAGCTCCTTGCGCCGGCGGTCGATCTCATGGTCGCTGTGCAGACGGCGGAGGGCCGAGGCGGCTTTCTCCACAGACAGAGAAAGTCCCTGCTCCTCTTGGGGCAATTCGTGATTCTTGAAACGCGCGAAGCCAATCTCCTGGATCTCAATACGTTGGGCGGCACGTTCAGCATTGCGGCGGCCACGGCTCACCACGAACTCGGCCGTCAGGTCATCGAGATCCTGGTCCTTGTACATGATCTCGATCTGAGCGAGCTCATCGGCCGCCTGTTGCGCGCGATCCTTGGCGCTGGCCAGATTCAGGCGCTCACTGGCGAGCCGCTCGGGCATCACGGACTTGCGGAAGACCTCCAGCTTGGCCTGGGCCATTTCCATCTCGACGTTCGCGAATCGGACGCGGTCCTCGAACTGCTTTTCGGATTCGTGCATCTCCCGCTCCTGCAGAGCCAGACGCTCGGCCGCCAAATGAACCTTGTGTTCACGGGCCTCCCGAGCGCCGTCATGATCTTCGGCCGATTCATCGGCGTGCTCGTCCTCTTGCGCCATGGCGGAAGGCGCCGGGGCCTCAGGTGCATGGGCCGCATGGTTCACCGATTCACAACCCGCGAGGGCGCTGGCGATCAGAAGGGAGTGGATCGGGGAAAGTCTCATGGCTTAGGGCTCCTGGGGGTTGGGTAGGGGGAGGGGCACCCTATCTGGGGTGGACGTGGATGGGAAGTAAGGTTCCTCGTGCGCCGAGTCCCGAGGCAAGATTTATGCAAGGGGCCGACACGGCAGATGAAGGATGCAGCGGTAGGAGGGGATGAGGCTTCACCGACCAAGCGTTCAAGCTGCAGCATGGCCTCAACCCGCGGGCTCCCGGTCGTCATGGATGCCCAATCTGCACGCCCTGGCTTGATTTCCGCTGGCGTTCTGAGTTGCGGGTTACAATTGGGTCGTAGACCCGCACAAATGATTCTCACCACGCTCACCATGTTCAGACTTGTTCAAGCGACTGCTCTCCTGAGTATTTCGGTACTCCTCGTCACACCCGCCGGGGCGGACATCTTCTGGACCGGGGCCACGAGTAACGACATCTTCGATGAGACCAACTGGGATCTGACTCAGTCGACGGTCACGGTTATCGATCTCGACGTCACCATCGACGACGACATTTACATCGTCAACGCGACGGCCACCGTGGAGATCCCCAACAACGGTGGGGGCCAGAACCGCTTCCAGGTGGGGGACGGTTTCACGCTTACGATCGATAACTCGATCGTCACGGTTCTCGGCAACGATGGGATCGGTGGCGCCCCGGGCGCGTCCACTGGACCCATCGTGCAACTTATCAATGGAGCCGGCCTCACCGTCTTCTTCATCACTAACTCAACCGATCTCCAGGTGGGGACGGGTTGCATGGCGGCGTTCCTGGGAGCTGCCACGCCCATCAACGGCTCCGCTGTGGATCTGACCTCGAACACCTGGCTGCACTTCGTGAACGAGACAGTCGCTGACTACATTGCCGAACATCTCAAAAAGACCACCGTTGACGGGGCGCCGGCGGTAGTGGACGTCAACGTGGGCGTCATGACCGATGGGTCCGCGGGTTCGATCGTCTCCGCGATCTCCCAGGTGGGCACCAACTACTGCGGGCCTGCCAATGCCAACTCAACCGGTAACTCCGCCACCATCTCGTCCTGGGGGCTGCCCGAAGTGGTCGCCAACAAGCTGACGCTCATCGCGAACGGCATGCCCGCCGGCGAAATGGGCTACTTCCTGTGCAGCATGACGGCCGGCTTCGTGCCGAGCCCGGGGGCCAGCCAGGGCAACCTGTGCCTGGGCGGCAAGATCGGTCGCTTTGCCAAGCAGCTGCAGACCTCCGACAATTCGGGCGAGTTCTCCATTCCGGTGGACCTCTCAGCCCTCCCCGTGTGGCGCAACCAACCCGCTGTCGCTGGTCAGACCTGGAACTTCCAGGCCTGGTTCAAGGATGGTAAGAGCTCCAACTTCACGGACGGATTGGCTTTGACCTTCCGCTGAGATCAGGGGCGGCGACACGGGCTTCGAGAGAATCGCCCGAGAGCGGAATTCGGCCGCGGCAGGTTTGCGAAAGAACTCCTCGTGGCACCCTCCCAGGGCTACACTTCAGGCCATGCGCCTTCTACCGGTCCTCATTGCTTGCTACCTCTGCGGTTGCGCGCCCAAACAGGTGGCGCCGAAGTCCTGTGTGCTCATCACGCTGGATACCACCAACCCGGATGCGCTTGACGTGTATGGGGGCAAGCGTGGGCTTACGCCGAACCTGAACCGTCTGGCCAGCGAAGGTATCGTCTTCGAGGATGCCCGCGCCGTGGCTCCCATCACGATTGCCTCCCACGCCTCCATGCTGACGGGGCTGTACCCACCCCGGCATGGCGTGCGCGACAACGGTTACATGTCCCTGCCAAGCTCGGCGCAGACCTTGGCAGAGCGCGCTAAGGATGCGGGCTGCCGCACGGGTGCGTTCGTTGCTGCCGGGGTCTTGCGCGTGCTCTACGGCCTCGATCAGGGGTTCGACGAGTATGGCGAGTCGCCTCCGGTCTCGCCGCACCGAGGTGGAGTGGGCGACCGCATCGGAACTGAAGTGTCCGCGGAGGCCATCGAGTGGCTCAACGGGCGCGAGGGGGAGGAGCCGTTCTTCCTGTGGGTCCACTACTTCGATCCCCACGCACCCTACGAGGCGCCTCGGGAGTTCTTGCAGCTAGCGGAAGGCAAGCCGTACCTGGGCGAAGTGGCGGCCATGGACGCGGCCATCGGCCCGTTGCTCGAGCGCCTGCGCGCCGAACCCGACTATGAGGACTTTTGCATCATCGTCGTGGCCGACCACGGAGAGAGCGGCGGCAAGCACGGCGAGGCCAGCCATGGCCTCTTCTGTTACGACGCCACCCTGAAGGTGCCCCTGATCGTGCGCCTGCCCGGACAAGCGCGTGCGCGAGAGCGATCGACAGAACGGGTCAGCGTGGTGGACGTGTTTCCGACCGCGCTTGAAGCCATGGGGCTGAACGTGCCGGAGAGCGATGGGCTGTCCCTAGTCGCCGGAGACATCTCGGCTGACCGTGGCGTGTACTTTGAGAGCTACTACGGGTACCTGAACTACGGCTGGGGACACCTGGCGGGCTGGGTGGGTCCCGGGGGCAAGAAGTACATCCACGGTCCGACCCCCGAGCTTTACGACACGTCCTTGGATCCCGAAGAGACCTCCGACCTCCTGGTGAGAAACCCGTTCGGTAAGTACAAGGACTCGGATGGTTCCCTGCGTAAAGGAGGGGTCGTCTCCGCGGCGCGGGAGGCCATGATGCGCATTGCCCAGGCGCCCGCGTTGGAGCGCACCTCCTCGGAAGCAGGCGCCGTCAGCCAGGAAGGAATGCGCGGAATGGGCTACGCGGGCTCAGCGAGTGTGAGCGTTGTCCTACCTGAACCGGCCAGCCCCAGCACCCTGCCCACTCCCGCTGAAAATCTCGATGAGCACTACGCCGTATGGTCGGCGCTTGCTCAGTCGGACAGGGGCAAGGTGGACCTTGCCATTGCCGGCCTACAGCAAGTCGTGGCCAAGAACCCGCGCCACTCCTTCGCCCACTCCCTGCTGGGAGAGATGCTCTTAGAGGCGAAGAAGCCACGCAAGGCCATTGCGGTCTTGTCGGCCATGATCGAATTGGAGTTGGACCGTCCCGGTCTCCGGCGCAATCTGGCTCTAGCTCACGCCATGCTGGGTGAGTTCAAGCAGGCTCTTGAGCACGCACGCGCGTTCGAGGAATTCTGCCCGGGCGACCCACAGGCCGCGGAGTTCCGCCGTGCCATCGAAAAGCGTCAGGCAGAAGGCAAGGGCAAACGCCCAGGCGGAAACTGATCACGCTCCTCAGGTCTATCGGGATGAACTACACCGCTTCAAGTCGCCTGCTCCTCGCACTCTGGATCGCGACGGCCGTCGTGAGTTGTGGGCCCCCCGAACAGGCGCCCCGATCAGGTGTCATCATCACCCTGGATACGACACGCGCGGGTGCGCTGGACCTGTACGGTGCCGATCGGGGGATCACCCCCAACCTGACGCGTCTGGCGCAACCCGGCATCGTCTACGACAGGGCGCACACGGTCGCGCCCATCACTCTTCCCGCTCACGTGTCGATGATGACGGGCCTGTATCCCCTGCGACATGGAGTACGGGACAACGGCTGGGCCAGCCTCTCGCCAGAAGCGCTCACCCTCGCCGAGCGCGCCAAGGAACGCGGCTTCGAAACGGCAGCCTTTGTTTCCGCCGTCGTCCTCTCCGCCGCCTATGGATTAGACCAGGGTTTCGACCTGTACTCCGAGCCCGTCCCTCCCGCTGGGGCGCCTGTGGCCGCGCTGACGCGCCGGAGCTCACAGGAGGTCACGGACGACGCGCTCGCCTGGCTTGAGCAAAGGGATCCGGATCAGCCTTTCCTGCTTTGGGTGCACTACTTCGACCCGCACTTTCCCTATGCGGCGCCGGCGAAATTCCTGGAGCAGGCCGGGGGCAAACCCTACCTGGCGGAGGTGGCCTCAATGGACCACGACGTGGGTCGATTGGTGGATCGGCTGGATGGGGTGCTGGGAACCGATGGGTATCTCCTCGCCATCGTGGCGGACCATGGGGAGTCCTTCGGCCGACACGGCGAGCCGACCCACACGGCCTACGCCTACGAGGCCACCATTCACGTGCCCTTTCTGATTCGCTTTCCGGATGGACGCGGTGCCGGCACGCGTTCGGATGAGCTCGTCAGTGTGGTGGATGTGTTCCCGACCTTCATGGACGTGCTGGGGCTGGGAAGTGTGGGGGACGTCGATGGCGCAAATCTGGCTGGCGAACCCATCGGTCCGGAGCGCGGTGTGTATATGGAGTCTTACTCGGGCTACCTGAACTACGGCTGGAGTCCATTGGCCGGTTGGCTAGACGAACGCGGTAAGTATCTGCACAGCACTCGGCCGGAGTACTACGACCTGTCTGCGGATCCGGGTGAGTTGCAGGATCTGATTCCCGGTGGGCAAGTGGATCTTGGGCCCTATCGCGAGGCGCTGGCCACATTGAGTGGTCTTCCGCGCTTGCAGTCTGGCGCGCTGACTCTTGAGGATGAACAGCTCGAGCAGCTACGCGCACTGGGCTACGCAGCGGCGGGAGAAGACGTGCGCGACCTGCCGGATCCGCTTGCGCCGAGTACACGTCCTGCTCCCCGGGATCACGCTGAACATTACGCCCGATTCTGTGAGGCCGTCGGCCTGGCCCAAGCCGGAATGAGTGCTGAGGCCATTCCTCTGCTACGCGAGGTGATCGTCGCCAATCCGGGCAACATGCTGGCTACGGAGACCTTGGGCGGCTGCCTTCTCGACGAGGGTCAGCACGGTCAGATCATCGATCTCTTGGCACCCATTTTTGCAGCGGGACGCCTGGACCGCTTCGCCTCACTCACCTACCTCGGCAGCGCCTACGAGGCCCAGGGAGCGACACGCGAGGCCCTGGAAGCCTATCGCGCAGCTCTGGCTCTTCGTCCGGCCGAGGCCAGCGTCGCAGGGACTGTCGAGAGACTCGGCGCGGAACTCAAGGAACAAGGCAAGTAGGGCGCGAGGCTGCTTGCGGGTAAGGGCCAGCGCGTGCCGGGGGTTGCCTATCCGGCGGCCCTAAGGGGAACCCCGCTTCATGCGCGAGGCTAGGACTCGATGCCTAGTGCGGAGTATTGTGCAGCCAACTCCGGCGGAAGGTCGGCTCGGAAACAACGCAGTTGCGGGATCCAACCCAGGTAGTCCGCAAGAC
>JAPKBO010000207.1 GCA_028823395.1 Planctomycetota bacterium
CATGTCTTACGTGTACGTGAACTCTTAGAGGTTCAACATTCCATGCGGGAAGGTCTCCGGCTGGGCGATGCTGCTGCAGCTATGGCCGCGTACAACACGCAATGCATGGAAGGGACCCCTGACTTCGCCCCAGAGATGTTGCTTGATCTAATTGTTGGCCTGGAGGAGCTCGCGTTCCAGGCAGAGAACTTGAAAGAGCGCGGACTGCGAGACTGTCGCACATACTGATGGCGGTTTCTGGTCGAGCCTAGGCGCTCTCCACACGCGTGACGCCAAGTAACCGCTCGATTGCTTTCATTCGTTTCCCTAGAAAGGGTACGTGTTCGATGCGCGCTACGGCCTGTCCTTCGCGGCGAATAACCAGGGTGCCTCCACCGAAGCTCAAGAGGAATTCCAGGATGTCTGGAACTTCACGTGTGACAGTGCTGCCCTGGCGGGGGATACTCTGGTCGCGGCCGAAGGGTTGTAGATAGTGGACGAACTCATTGGACTCGAGACGCCAATAGTCCACGCGCGGTTGGATGAGTCCCAGGCAGGAGAACGCCGCCAGTAGGCTTGCGATCATTGCGTAGGCATGTGTCGAGAGCGTGATTTCCAACCCACCCAGCCAGTGGTATGCGGCTGAGAAGAAGGTGACTCCCTTGAGGGAGCCGATCCAGATTGCAAGGCCTGCGAGCGCAAGGCTGAGGATGGCAATCAGGAACTTCTTTTGATCAAGGTTGGTGACGAGGACGAGCAGATTAAAAGCCAGGGCAGATAGGGCAAACCAGCCAAGGGAGGTCGGGGCAGCCCAGTTCAGGGCTTGCAGTCCAGCGCATCCCATGAACGCGAGCAGGGTCGGCCAGAAGTAGAGGATCAGCGGGAATGAAGCCACGCGTACGGAATTCGCCCTGGCGTCATCGTTCTTGGGCCAATATACGTCCCACGCAGAATCGGTCGGCCTCGCGGTGGATTCCTCCAGGGCGGCCTTGGGCTTGAGGGCCGGCTCCTCTTTGGCCGGCGGATTCGTGGGCTGGTTGGTGTCGCTCATGGGGACCCTCCTGAGCTAAGGCGTGGAGCGGGCTTAGTGGGGAGCGCAGTACGCGTGTCTTAGCTTTCTATTCAAAGCTTCCCTCATGGCTGTAGAAGGCACGGTGGATCTCATCTCCATCGCGTTCGATCCAGAGGTCCAGGAAGTAGATCGGCAGCCGGCGGTCGCCGTGATCCTTGGGCGTGGCCCGTAACTGCACTCGTACCTCGTCGCCCTCGCAAACAGCCTGTGGCCGAATGGGGAAGAACGATTGCCGCCAATGTGTCTGGGGCACGAAGGGGGATGTGGCCAGGTTAATGTCAGCTCCGAGGCCGACGTCGAACCAACCCCCAAATCCGTGCAGGGTGCCCTGTCGTTCAATGGTGAAGCCCACCTCGGATTCGAAGAAGAAATCGGATGTGCTGCTGGTGCGGCAGTCCAATTCCATGAGCAGTTCCCCCTCACTAAGCAGGGAGCTCTGGGGGAGATCCACTGCGCTGGTGATCAGGTTGTGCAGCTCGTGCTCCATCAGGGGCGTGAAGTCCAACCCGTATACGGGCCGCTGCCAGAGGCCTACACCTCGTTCGACGTGTAGCTGGCTGTCTTCCACGGGCGCTAGGTAGAGCCGCACGTCGGTGGGCATCATCCGTCCATCGGGTGCTAGGTGGCGGTCACGCGCCACGTAGACCGACCGGAACATGCATTCGGCTAGGGCGAAGAAGCCCATCCACTCGGAAACCAGCAGGTCGACTTGGTGGGGCAGCTTCACACTTTCCACACGGTCCCGAATGAAGTGAATCCGGCTGGCTAGACCATTCGCTTCTGCTAGTTCTCGCGCGACCCCTAGGATCGATGACTCATCCACAGCCCATACCTCTGCCCCGGCGCGTGCGGCGAACAGGGAGAGGATGCCGGTGCCGGTGCCCACGTCCAGAACTCGCATACCCGGTTCCACGACGGCTTCGATTGCACGTCGGTAGGCATCCGTGCGCGCATGGTCGGCAATCATGAGGCGGTGCACCCCGGGATCGCCATAGCTGGCGAAGTATTCAGTATCGGAGTCCATCGGATCCTCGGGCTCTAGGTCGGCCTGAAGTTCAGCCGGGGCGTTGCTTGCAGAGTTACGCATGGGCACATCCTACCGCAGGGGAGGTTCAAGAACTCCGGTCCCAGGAGAGTTTGACTTCTGGGATCCGGGGGCCGGGGTGCGTATGATCAAACCATGGGGGAATCCCAAATCCATGCCCCTGGGCCGTCCGGTCGGGATGAGTCGGGGCCGCGCCCTGCTCATGTGCGCCAGGCCCTTGAGGGCCATGAACTGTCGGACCTGTTGACCGTCGGTCAGGCGGGGCGATTGCTCGGGATCTCGGAAGCCCTCCTGAGGCGCCGGATCAAGTCCGGCCGCCTGCTGCATGAGACAGGCCGCCGCGAAGGACGTGAGGTGCGACTTATTCGGGTCGTAGATTTGATGGACGTCTTCGGTTCTTCCCGGAGTGACCCCTTCGGGATGCCGGCTGCTGGGCCGGCGGTAGCACCCGAACAGCCCGCCGTCGGGGAGCTGCAGGAGTTGCGAACTGAGCGTGACCAGCTCCTGGAACGTTGTGCTGACTTGGATGAGCGCGTGGCGGTATTGGCTCTTGAGCGCCGGGAGCCGTCACCCGCGGGAGGACCCAGTAGAAGCCAATGGCTGGAGTTGGAGTCCGTCGTGGCGAGCCGTTTCGTCTGGTGGCGGCGGCCCGCAACTCTGGGCTGGATGGTCTCCGTTGGTGCACTTTTTTGGCTCTGGAGTGGGGCGGAGGAGGCTCGCATCCTGGCTAAGGATCAAGTCGTAGGGCTCGTCGAAGAACATCGGGAGGTGCGGGGGCAATTCCTCCGCCAGCTGGGGGAGTGGCGCGACGATGCCGTCGATACCCAGGAGGCCTTAGCTCATGAACGGCGTGCCGCAGCCCGAGACAGGACCCTGTTTGATGAGCGACTGAGTGACGCCCAGGGCCATGCCGATGACGCTAGGGCGATGGTTCGTGAGGATCGCCTGCGTTTTGAGGGGGACAGGTTGCGCTGGTCCGATGTGCTGGAAGAAACCCAACAAACATTGGGCCAAAGAGATACAGCATGGCGCGCCTCCCTTGCGATCAACGGAGATCAGCAGGCCGCTTTTCGGGTGGAATTGGCCGCGCGTGATGCCGAGCTGCGGGAGGAGCGTGAGCGCAACGCGAGAGACGATTTGGTGCGGCGGGAGCGGGAAACGGAGGAGCATGCCAAGCAAGGTGTCCTCATCAAAGCCCTTGAGGGGCAACTGGGCGTTGCCCAGGCTCATTCCTCTAGGTTCACAGGGGAGCTTGAACGCATGGGGGCCCTCGCCGATGAACAGGAAGCGCGCATCACTACTGGGTTAGAGCGCATGGAGCAGATGCAAGCTGCTCGGGATGCGCAAGCTGAAGAGGCGGAGGCGCGGGCCAGAATTCAAACACAACTCGGGGGGCTTGGCCGTTGGCTTGTGCTGTGGGCACCTCGCCTGCACGCGGGAGCCCTTTTGGGGGCCCGCAGCGATGATGGCGAGGGTCCGAAGTGATCTACGCACTGCTCGCCGATCTGCTGGCCACCTTCCACTTAGGCATTGTCCTTTTCGTCCTGCTGGGGCAGGCGGCAATTTTAGGTGGCATTCTCCGGGGGTGGCTATGGATCGAGGGGGTTTGGTTTAGGTGGACTCACGTTGGACTGATGATCTTTATCGCAGCCCAGGGCGCTCTTGGCCAGATTTGTCCCTTGACCCTCTGGGAGTACGACCTGCGAGTGGCCGCGGGTGAACAGGGCCATAGCGGGACGTTCGTTGGCCGACTCATGCACGACTTCCTGTTTATTGAGCCGGAGACGGTGTCGCAGGTCGAACTGACCCGCTACTACGTGGCTTTCGCTTCCCTGGTTGTGCTCTGCCTGTGGGTTGTACCGCCTCGTCGGCGTCGTCGGCAGGCCTAGAGAAACTCGACGTAGGTTCCACCTGTCGCTTCTGCGAGACCCTCCATGAAGGTCGATTTATCCCCAATGGAGATGCAGTGGATACGGATTTTCCGCGCCTCATTCAGGTGGACGATGCGGTCATGGATTTTGGCGGTGTCGATGAGCTCCCCAACGCTGGGTTGCCCATCGGAAAGCAGGTAGAGGGTGTCGACTTCGGGGTCGTCGAAGGCTGCCATGAGGGCTCCAAATACGTTGGTTCCACCCCCGGCGCCGTGACGGTTGGTGAATTCCAAAGCCTCAACCAGGATCTTTTCATCCATGGGGACTAGTTCATCCTGCCAGGCGCTCACCCCCGACGAGAAGAAAACAAGATTGAATAGCACACTTGGTGAGAGGCCTTTCAGGACACGGGACAGTTCCTGCTTGGCGACGGCCAGCCGTGTTGTTCGGGGGGCTCCCTCTGTCGCCGTCTGACCGTCTCGCCAAGGGGCTCCTGCGGACATGGAACCCGAGATGTCGACAATGAAGGCAAGGCGATCGCTAATGACGCGCAGGCCATAAAAGGTCACCGATGTGGCGGATGCCTCTCGGCGCTCCGCGCGTGCCATCTCCGCTGCCAGGGCGATCTCGTATGGGGGGAGAGCGAGGTTGGGGTCTTGGTCCTTCCACCATTCCGTCCAGCGCGCAGTGGTCGTGCCGTTGTCCACACCCGTCATCAGTCGGAGTATTCGGGAGAGGTCGTCTTGGAGGCGACGTGTCTCGACGTCTAGGCGTTTGATCAGGATGGGAAGCGAGGAGGATTGGCGGAGGGCTCCCACCTGCAGCATAGCCTCAAAGCGCACGCGCCAACTGGAGTCGGTAAGGAGCTCGTGCAGCATGGCGACCGTTTCGGGTGTGCGTACCTCAAGTAGCCCAACCGCACCTGCCATCCGCTCGTCCGCCCGACTGGATTGGGCGAGATCCATGAGCTTTCGAACCCATTGGGGGTCGTTGCGATTCAGACGGCACAAGGCCATGACGGCCGCTCGCAGTTCCGCCGGGTCCGTAGCGTCCAGGTGACCCTCGAGCTTGGAAATGTGGGCTTTGTTCCCGCGTTGGCCGATAGCATGGATGGCCTGCGCACGGACGCTGGCAGAGTTGTCTTCCATTGCCAAGGCGAGGGCCTTGTCCACAACCGGGCCTTCCCGTTGGACAATCAGGTCCAAAAGCAAAGTTTTCCACACCAGGGGCGTACCTTCGTCGCCGAGGCGGGCGCAGAGTACTTTGGTGCTGCTGCTACTTGTGCACTTCAGCAGTGCTGTGCGGATGGTGTTCTCCTGGCGCGTGGATCGAAGGTCGCCATGCGTGAGAATCATGTCGGCTTCTTTGGCCCCCCCCCGCTTTCCAAGCATGGGAATGAGGGTCTGGAACGCGATGGTGGCGACATCCTCCTCCCGTTTTAATTGAGTCCGAAAGAGGTTCTCCAGTTCGCTGGAGGCTTTGTCCCCAAAACGGGTGAGGGCGCGGGCGGCCGCGCGCTTGTTGGCGGGGCGACGGTGCTTCTGCGCGTGCAGGTACAAGAACTTGATGCTCTTGCCCTCTAGCGCGGGCTTGCCGTTGTACGCGAGGAATGCTCCGTAGGCGCTCCCCAGTACATATTCGCTACGCAGAAAGTTGACGACCCCTGACAGAGCACGGAAGGACTCGTCAGTTCCCAGCGATGAGATCCGGTTGAAGATCCGGCGATCGACCTTGTCCTCCTTATCTTTCACCTCACTTACGAGTGAGGCCAGATTGGGTTTGTCACTCTTGCTGTCCTCTCCAGGCTTCTGTTGTGCGGGGAGGAGACTGCTG
>JAPKBO010000026.1 GCA_028823395.1 Planctomycetota bacterium
GTCGCCTTCAAGGGCCCGGTTTCCCGCGCCGAGCACCGCCCCCACGGAGCCTCTCCCTCTCTTGGGAAGCCGTTGGTAAGCAGTGGAAAACCGGTGGGGGGCTTCGGGGCCCAGCGCTCTTTTTATGTGGATGGATTGGGGAGCACTGAGCACCCGAGACCGGGCGTTCAGATGACTCTGGATAAGTGTTTACTTCTCCCCGGTTATCACCAGGGCGCTCACACCCGCGGAGCACTTCCCAACGGCCCCGCATCGTTCACAACTCCACCATCCGCCGCCACTTACCGCGCTCCACCTCTACGTTCTCCCCAATTTCGAGTGCCCCTTACTGTTAAGAAGAATTTAACTAAGGGGACGATGGGGATAACCCCACAACCCGCTTTATTCCCCACTTTGCCTCACCGAGGGCTACCAGCATGAAGGTTATCTGTGACCGTGAAAAGTTGCGCGAAGGTTTGGCCTTAGCGAACAATGTCATTCCCGCCAAGAGCACCAAACCCGTAGTGGAAAACGTGTGCCTGGTGGCAACGGACAATGCCCTCGAACTTGTGGGGACCGACATGGAGGTTTCCCTGCGTTACTGCATCGACGACGTGAAGGTTGAAGATCCAGGCACTGCAGTGATTCCTGCCCGCGTGGCTTTTGACTTCGTGCGCGATCTTTCAGGTGAAACCATCACCCTTGAAATCAAGGGAAGCACCTGCACCATCAAGAGCGGAGCGGACACCTGCGAGTTAGTCACCGTAGACCCCGACGAGTTCCCCGTTGTGGCGCGCTTTGATGGGGAGAACGCGATCACCATGCAGGGTGGAAGCTTCGCCAAACTGGTGGAGCAAACGGCCTTTGCTGCGGCCCGTGAGCCTGGCCGCTACGCCATGCACGGCGTCCTGGCCGAGCTCGAAGGCGATACGTTGCGAATGATTGCCACGGATGGCCGGCGCCTGGCCCTTAGCGAGACTCCGGTAGACGGGTCGGGGTGTGAGGCTGGAACCCAAAGCATCGTTCCCACTCGGGGCATGCAGATGTTCTGTCGCGCCATTTCCGATCCCTTGGACCAAGTGCAACTGCAGTTCGGGGAAACGAAGGTTGGCCTCAAAACCAAAAACGCCGAGGTCTTTGCGCGCCTAATCGACGGCGAATTCCCACGCTACGCAGCGGTCATTCCGTCTGAGACCACACGTCACATGGAAGCGGATAGGGTTTTACTGGCTAAGAAGTTGCGACTGGTGGCCAATGTCACCGGGGATGAAGCACGTGCCGTAAAACTCAAGATGACCAAAAACCAGCTTGAGGTGTTTGGTCAGTCTGCGGGTCGCGGAGAGGCCACGGCTCACATGGAAGTCGACTACAAGGGAGACGACGCAGAGATTGCATTCAATCCTGACTACGTCCTCGACGGTCTCAAGAATTGCACGCTGGACACTCTCTCACTGGAATTTACCGAGCATACGAGCCCCGGCAAATTTCAGCTGGGTGAAGGATATGTCTATGTGGTTATGCCCATCACCGTGGACGTCTAAGCCAAGGGGCACAACGGAACATGACGGACATTGACGATCAACCGCGCCGCGGCGGCGTGGCTCCTTTGGGGCGCGCGATCTCGCAGTTCTTGGCGACCAGCGGTCTGGGGGCCAAGATGCGTGACTTGAAAGTGCACGAGGCTTGGCGCGATGCGCTTGGGCCCGAACTTGCACCACGCGCGACATCCGTGGACTTCCGCCGCGGTGAGTTGATTGTCGAGGTGGACTCCGCCGCACACAAACACGAACTAGTGAGCTTCACCGGTGAACAGTATCGCCAGGAAGCCAACCGACGGATCGGCGACAACCGTATCCGCCGCGTGAGCTTCAAGCTGCGAACCTGAGCCTGCCCATACCTCCTCCGAACTACTGTCCCGATGACCGATCCGACGATGACTGATCCGACTATGGCCGACGCGGCCTCAAACACTGACGACCAAAAGTCCACCACCCTGGGTGCGGACAAGTACAACGCAGAGTCCATCACCGTTCTGGAGGGACTTGAAGCGGTCCGCGTGCGCCCAGCCATGTACATCGGGGACACGGACGTTCGCGGCTTCCACCATCTGATCTGGGAAGTGGTGGACAACTCGGTAGACGAAGCTCTCGCGGGACACGCCACCCACGTGCGTGTGGTTCTGTGTGCAGATGGAAGCATCCGCGTCGAAGACGACGGCCGCGGCATTCCCGTTGGCATACACCCCGAAGAGGGAGTTTCGGCGGTGGAGCTCGTACTCACTAAACTGCACGCTGGCGGAAAGTTCGACGATGAAGCCTACAAGGTGTCGGGCGGCCTGCACGGCGTGGGTGTTTCTTGCGTGAACGCTCTCTCCGAGTGGCTTGAGGTGGACGTCCACAAGAATGGAGAGATCCACGGCATGCACTTCGATCGGGGTGTCCGGCGCGAAGAACTTAAGGTCACGGGGAAAACGGAAAACACGGGCACGGTCATTCGCTTCAAGGCGGATCCGCAGATCTTTTCCACGACGACAGCGGACTGGGAGCTTGTCGAGAAACGCCTGCGGGAAACCGCTTACCTGATGGGAACCCGGGGCCTGCGCATCGAGCTGGAGGACGAGCGTACGGGCAAGGAAGAGGTGTTCGAGTACCCGGATGGCCTGCGGACTTTTGTGAGTCACATCAACAAGAACAAGAACCCGCTGCACAGCGACGTTGTTCATTTCTCCAAGACGGTGCCCTCCACGGACGACCCCGCGGCAGAGTACGAGGTGGAGTTGGCGCTGCAATACACCGACGCCTACCAGGAGACCGTCTACACCTTCGTCAACAACATCAACACTCACGGTGGGGGAACCCACATGGCAGGGATGAGAGCGGGTCTGACACGCTGCCTCAACACCTACGCCAAGAACGAGAAGCTCATCAAGGATAATGGGCAGGCTCCCAGCGGGGATGATTTCCGCGAGGGCCTCACAGCCATCCTCTCGCTCAAGGTGCCCGACCCCCAGTTCGAGGGACAGACCAAGGACAAGCTTGGCAACCGGGAGGCTCAAGGCATTGTCGAGTCCGTGATCGCTGAGCAGCTTGGGATCTACCTCGAAGAGAACCCTGCCGTGGCCAAGACGGTTATACGCAAGGCCATGAGCGCTAAAGAGGCGCGCGAGGCCGCGCGCCGTGCGCGAGAGTTGGTGCGGCGCAAGTCCGCCCTGGCCGGCGGGGGACTGCCCGGCAAGCTTGCGGACTGCCAAAGCAAGGAACGCGACCAGACCGAAATCTTCATCGTCGAAGGTGACTCGGCCGGCGGGCCGGCAAAGATGGGTCGCGATCGGCGCTACCAGGCGATCCTGCCCATCAAGGGAAAGATCCTGAACGTAGAGCGCGCGCGCCTCGACAAGATGCTCTCGCACCAGGAGATCCAACTCATCATCCAGGCTTTGGGATGTGGGATTGCGGAGGAGTTCAACATTGAAAAGTTGCGCTACAACAAAGTCGTGATCATGACTGACGCTGACGTGGACGGCTCCCACATCCGCACGCTGCTGCTGACGTTTTTCTTCCGCCACATGGTCGAGGTTATCGAGGGCGGACACCTCTACATCGCGCAGCCGCCTCTCTACAAGTTGTCCACGGGCAAGAAATACGAGTACGTCACCGACGACCCGACGCTGAGAGAGTTGCTTATCGAGCACGGCGTTTCGGCCGTAACCATTCGCGATGAAGTGACGGAGACGGAATGGACCGGCGCGCCCCTCAAGGAGCTTTGTCGCGGACTCACCGAAGTCGAGGCGCGGGCGTCCGAGGCCATACCGCGCTGGGCGCAGATTCCCTTCGACGAACTGCTTGATCGTTGGGACGGCGCGGGCCTGCCCGGATTCTGGGGCCGCGCCGGAGAGCAGGAAGGCTTCTTTGATTCCCGAGAGGAGCTCGACAACTGGATCGAACTGCAGCGCGCCACGTTGGGTGCGGATGCTGCCGTCTACAGGGGGCCGGACGGCCCGGACAGCGGAGTCAGTCCAGAGGATGCACCCATTTCCTGCGGGCACTTCGCCCAGACGGACGAACTCGTCAAGGCACTGCTGGCCCTCGAGGAGCAGGGCATGCAGGTGCGCGGCGGCGGTAGTTGGACCGCGCGCACATCCAAGGGCGAGGAGCCCTGCAAGAAGCTTCTGGGGCTGGGGCGGCTGGTCCAAAAGAGCGCTGAGTCGGGCTTTGATATCCAGCGCTACAAGGGCCTGGGCGAGATGAACCACGACCAGCTATGGGAATCGACGATGGACCCCGAAACCCGGAAGTTCTATCGGGTCGAACTTGACGATGCGATTGCAGCGGACGCGATCTTCACCATTCTGATGAGCGATGGCGTCGAGGCGCGCAGGGACTACATCGAGCGATACGCGCTCGATATCATCAACCTGGACGTCTAGGCGTCTCATCTTGAGGCAGGCCGGTCGCGGCCTGGCTGCCCTTGGGCGAGTGCTGCTGGGGCCCCCTGGGCGCGAGCGGCCTCTCGCACTCCAGTCCTGGGGCGCAGGGCCCGATACATATGGAGTGGCCCTCCCCTGGCTGCGTTCCCCTTGAAGCACCCCAAACGACTGGACGAAACACGGCTCGTCGAGGCCCTCTCGGAGAGAGGCCTCGTGGAGGCTTCTGTCTTGGCGGAGCACAAAGGCGGGGGTCCGATTGCGCAGGCTCTGGTCTCCGAGGGCGCCATCGGTGACTGGGACCTCTCACGCATCGTGAGCGAGGTGTTTCACCTGCCGTTCCTTCCGGTGAATATGGCTCAGCCCGACAGGGAGCTCCTTGACGAGCTTCCCAGTGACGCCCTCCGAGAGCACGGCTTGGTTCCCCTCTGTCGTCACGGGGGCCTCCTGACCGTGGCGATGCCCGGCATGGTAGGGGCTGCGGCTCTGGCCGAGGTCGGCGCAGAAACGGGCCTGCGGGTTATGCCCGTGGTTGGCACCGTGCTCACCAATCGACGCTGGCTTGAGGAGAACGTCCGTGAGCCACAGGAAGATCTCGCCTCGGTGCCCGATGAGCTCAGCGCGGAATGGGGGGACCTCTTCGACGAGGGCGACGCTTCGGTGCACCTTCAGGACGAAGGTGGCTCTGAGCCCCTAAGCCTTACGAACTCCGAGCGCCCCGTGGATCTCGAGCCCGAGCCCGCGGCTGACTTGCCCGCGACCTTGCCGCCTCCGCCGCAGTTCGGCTGAGATAGCAGGCCGGAGCCTATTGGCTCGACTTCACCTTGCGGTACTTGGCACGTTGGTCGATCCACTTGTTGCGCTCCTTGGCAACCTGCATTACCTGCCTGTCGTTTTCGCCGTATTGATCGATGATACGGTCTTCGAAGTTCCGGCTGGCATCGAGCGCGGTTCCAAAGCCTTCTCGTGCGGCCACGGCCTTGGATGAATAGCCCGCCCAATCTTCACTCGCTTTAGCATCCTCGGCCAGATCTCTAAGAGCGTAGGCGTCTTGTGCAATTTGGATGGCGCCCACCCAGATGGGATCCTCGAGTAGTCCCGCTGGTGCGCGATTTGATTCCTTTATTCGCGCCCTGCCGGCGGGGGCTCCGGGCGGCGCCTCACGGACGACTCCGGCAAAGGGGTCGGCGGTGGGAGCGGGGATCTCGGCGGCCTTTTCTTTCTCGGCGGCAGCCTTCTTGCTGCTGGCCGCCCAGCCACCGACGCCGAGGGCGAGGATCAAGGCCACGAAGCAGGCGATCGCTACGGGGCTTGGGTTGGCGCTGGCCGCGCGTCGGCCGGAGCGGGGTCTGTCAGAGTTAGAATCTCGGGGCGGAGGGGTCATAGCCCGAGCAGCATACGGTCATCTTCACGACCGTGCTCTGACTGACGGCTTCCTCACCCCTCACGGCGCAGCAGAGCCCGGTACCCGCCATCCAGGGGCCCCTCCTGGTCTGCACTCGGAAGGTCTAGGTGCTCTTCGGCTAGGGTCCAGCCGGGATTTCGAGTCAAGAAAGCTCGCGCTCCTTGGGGGCCCTCTTCTGGCTCGAGGCTACAAGTGGAGAACACCAATCGCCCGCTCTTGGAAACTTGGCGCGCAGCTTGATCGAGAAGTTCAGCTTGGAGGGTTACGAGCTGGGCCAGGTTGGTCGGTCCGAACCTCCAGCGAGCTCCCGGGCGAGCCGCAAGCACGCCCGTGTTTGTACAGGGTGCATCTACTAGAGCTCCGTCAAATGGAGTGGCATTGGGGGCCAAGGCGGTCAAACCATCGCTCGCCAATGCTTGGACGCGATCAGAGACACCCATGCGCTCAAGGGCCGCAGGCATGAAAGCCAGGCGGCGAGGGTTTTTGTCGACGGCGAGCACGGTGGCTCCGGTCAGCGCAAGAGCTGCGGACTTGCCACCGGGTGCGGCGCCCAGGTCCAGAAGGCGCTCGCCGGGTTTTGCCCCGAGCAGCTCGGCTGCGCGTAGGGCCGTCTCGCCTTGGATGGTGAGAGCGCCACTGGTGAAAGCCGCGGAGGCCAAGACGGCGCCGGTGGCCCCGTGCTCTACGAGCAGGATGCGTTCATGCCTGCCCGGACGAGAGGGGACACCCACCTCGTCCAAGGCCAAGGCCATGGCTTCCCGGTTGCCGCCCGTGCAAACGAGTGAGAGGGCCGGTTCGCGCAAGGCCTGCAAGGCCAAGGCCGTGGCTCCATCGTGCCCATGGCGACGAGTCCAGCGCTTGAATAGCGCCGAGGGGAGGGAGAGGGCATCCTCGGCCCACAGCGCCGGGTGCTCATCCGGATTGCGAAACAGAGGCTTGTCCAAATGCCATGGTGCGTTCACCAGGTCCCTTTGGGGGTCCCCGGAGGATCCCGAACGACGGGTGCGCAAGACGGAGCGCAGGACGGCATTCACATACCGCCCGCGACCGAGACCTATCGAATTTGTTGCGGCTCGCACTGTCTCGGAGACCGCGGCGTGGACGGGGATGCGGTCTAGGAAGAAAAGCTGGGCCAACCCAAGCCGTAGGTGTGCAGCCACATCGGCACTGGGCTTGCCGCGAGCCTCCATCTTTACAAGTGCTCGCAGGGTGCCGCGGCGGCGGACGTCGGTGCCCACCAGTTGCCGGACGAGTCCCCGGTCACGGTCGTCAAGTCCCGCCCGTGCACAGTAAGCGTCCACCAATCTCAGGGGCGCCGTGCTTCCCGAGCGCAGAATGCGCCATGCGGTGAGTCGTGCCATGAGCTTTAGGCCGCGCCTAGGTGACAGTCGGGATCGAGGCGTGCTCCGCGGACGAAGGCTTCGCCGTCCATGGGCCCCTTGCCCTCGGGTTGCACCTCGAGGAGCGAGAGTGCGGCTCCTCCACCGCAGGCGACGCAGAATCCCTCTTGGTCGGCGAGTACGGACCCTGGGCTACCAGAGGCCTCGGGGTTCACCCTTGCTCGGCGAATGCCCAGGCGGCGGCCGTTGGGCAGAGTCGTGTGTACGCCGGGCCAAGGGGTGAAGGCGCGGATCTTGCGCACGATGGATTCGGCGCTCTCGCTCCAATCCAAGGCTCCGTCTTCTTTCTTCAGCTTGGGAGCCAGGGTGATTTCTGCAGGATCCTGGGGAGTGAAACTTACGCCGCCCGCTTCCAAAAGGTCGAGGGCCTGAACGGCAACCTGTCCGCCGAGGACGGCTAGCCGTGCGAGCAACTCGCCGGCGCTCTCTTCGCTCTCGATGGGCGTCTTAGATGAGAGGATAAGGTCGCCCGCATCCAGAGCGAGCACCATGCGCTGAACGCTCACGCCGGTCTCCGCATCGCCAGCCAGCAGAGCGTGTTGAATGGGCGCTGCGCCGCGCCAGCGGGGGAGTAAGGAGGCATGTACGTTGAAGGCCCCTAGTGGGGCGAGGTCTAAGACGGGTTGGCGCAGGATCTCTCCGTAGCTGGCGACCATCAAGGCGTCCGGTTGGAGGGCTGCCAGGGTGGCGGAGAAGGATTCATCTCGCGTGGTGACGGGGCGCAATAGTTGGATGGGCTCATGCCACTCTTCGGCCAACTCAGCCAACGGTGAGGTCCGTGTGCGTCGTCCGCGGCCGCGGGGCCGGTCCGGAGGTGTGACCACCGCAGCAATTTCGTGAGAGCTTCCGAGCAACTGGCGGAGCACCTCTACCCCGAAGGGCGGGGAACCCATGAAAATGATGCGCACAGTCTCGGGCCGCGACCCGCTACAGGTGCGGGTCCACGGTCTCCTTCAAGGCCGCGTATTGCATGCTTCCCATCACTTGGGCAACGACCTCGCCGCCCTTGATCAGGACGAAGGCTGGGATGCCCGTGATGCCGTAGCGTGCGGCAACCTCGGGATTGTCCTGGGTGTCGAGCTTGACCACGGCGAGGCGCCCGGCGTACTCCTCGGCGAGCTTGTCGACGTAGGGCCCCATTGCTTTGCACGGCGCACACCAGGGCGCCCAAAAGTCCACCAAGACGGGGGTCTCACTTTGTAGGACGGTGGATTCCCAGGTGCTTTCGGTGACGTCGAGTGCGGAGCTCATGATTGTTTGTGGGCTGAAGAAGTGGGGCCGGGCAAGGAACGGAGGCTGGATTCTAGCGACCCGAGGGCTCCACCTGAAGTGGGGCTGGGGTTCATGCTGGGGGGGCGTCGTCTTCGGGCTGAAGGGGGATCTCGGCTGTCAGATCCAGCTCCGTTTCCGCTTCGTCGAGTAGCTGCGTATGGCCGAGGAGGTCGTCGAGATCCTCGTCTGAGACGCCCTCGACTCTCTTCAGAAGCACCTCGCTGGCGTCGCTTCCGCCGTGAGCGGCCACAACCCCCAGTTTCATAAGTTCGAGCAGGGCGCAGAACACACCGATCAGGGTTTCGCGGCCCGAGGGGCCCGCGCAGCGCTCTACCAGGTCTTCAAGGCGGATTTCGCCGCATTCTTGCACGGCGGCCCCCACAGCTTTCACAAACCAGCGCAGGGGTCGTGCGTCGCCTCGTATCTGGTGCGGCCGATCGGCGAGAGTTTCGCGCATGAGGCGCGAGAAGGTTGCCAGGAGGTCGAAGGCGGTGAGGTCGCCAAGGTCCAGGGTCTTCTCGGGCTCGTTCTCACGGGCTTCATTCTTGTACCCGCGTGGGCGCTCGTTGGAGCGTCTCGCAAAACGACCTTCCAGATCATCGGCTGCGCCCTTGAAGCGCCGGTACTCGAGTAGGCGCTGGATGAGTTCGTCCTGCGGGTCGAGTTCGTCCTCGATCTCCACTTCCTCGCGCGGCAGCAGGGAGCGCGATTTGATCGACATGAGCGTGGCGGCCAGCACCAGGAACTCCCCGGCAATCTCGATGTTCAGGTCCCCGAGAGCACTCAGGTATTGCAGGTAGCCGTCCACGACCTTGGAGATCTCCACCTCGTGAATTTCCACCTCCTGTTCGCGCACCAAGTGCAACAAGAGGTCCATGGGCCCCTCAAAGATGCGGTCCAGTTGAACTGTGAAGTCTTTGCTCACCAGGCACCCCCGGTCAGCGTGTCCACAAGACCAACCATGGGATACAGAGTCGCGCCCAGGATCATCCGGAGGGATCCGGTCATTACCAGCAAGAGAACGATCATCAGGCCAAAGCGTTCCAGAGAGACGTAGGGCTCGCGCAGGTGGTTGGGCAACAAGTAGGCCATGACTCGCGAGCCATCCAGCGGAGGGATGGGGATCATGTTGAATATGGCCAAGATGAGGTTGAAGGTCAGGGCCATCTCCATCACGCGCGGGGCGAGTGCAGAGGTGGGCATGCCCCCCCAATAGACCATGGACTTCCAGGCTACCGAGAAGAGCAGGGCCAGGACGAGATTGGAGGCGGGCCCCGCCAGGGCAACGAGGCTCATATCTCGCAGCGGGTGTCGCAGGCGCATGGGGTTGACCGGTACCGGTCGAGCTCCGCCAAAAATGAACCCGGAGGTCATGAATAGGATCAGCGGCAAGATGATCGTCATGAACGGGTCGATGTGAGCCATGGGGTTGAGGGTCAAGCGACCCTCCTCTCTCGCCGTTCCATCTCCGCAGCGATCCGCCACGTAGGCGTGAGCAGCCTCGTGCACCCCTAGGGATAGGATCAGGAAGGCTATCCCGAGGGCAATCTGGATGGTTTGAGGAGGCACTCGGTGGTCTCAGGGGTTCTGGGGCTGCGCTGGGGGGCGGAGGGCGGGTATCGTACTCCTGCCCGCAGGGCACGAGCAGGTAGTAAGCATCCTTTCTTGCCCGGCCCCCCTTCCCTTGCACTGCACGTCGAGCCCAGACTCTGCGCCCCGTGGACGATCCCAAGAACAAGTTGGCCAAGCGCCTCGCCCAGGCGGCTGAGGTCGTACGTATTGAGGCAGAGACTCTGCTGCGGCTGGAGGAACACCTGGACGCATCCTTCTCGGAGGCTGTGGACATGGTGCTGGCCTGCACAGGGCAGGTTGTCGTGACCGGCATGGGCAAGGCAGGCCTGATAGGGCAGAAAATTTCGGCGACCCTGGCGAGTACGGGGACGCCGTCCTTTTCTCTCCACCCGGCAGAAGCTTTGCACGGGGACCTCGGCCGGGTACGCGAGCAGGATCTGATCCTGGCGCTATCCAATTCAGGTGAGACGCCCGAGCTCTCCGCTTTGGTTTCCGCCGCGACGCGACATGGAACGCCGTCCATCGCCATGACGGGCCAGCCGGACTCTTCCCTCGGACGACAGGCCGCGGTGGTCCTGAGCATTGGCCGCGTGGAAGAGGCCTGCCCGCTAAAGCTCGCACCGACCGCTTCGACCTCCGCCATGCTGGCGCTAGGGGATGCCTTGGCCATGGTGGTGCTCTCTGAGCGTGGATTCGAACGAGAGGACTTCGCGCGCTTCCATCCCGCCGGCAGCTTGGGCCGCCAACTATTGACCGTGGGTGAGGTCATGCGCGAGGGCGCCGAACTTCCCCTCGTCGCAGGCACTCGGACGGTCGCCGAGGTCTTGATCCAGACCTCCAAGACCGCGGGCAAGCCGGGTGCGGCTCTGGTCGTGAATGAGGCCGGTACCCTGGAGGGTATTTTCACCGACGGCGACCTGCGCCGACTCCTTGAGGGGGGGCAATTCGACCGCCTGCAGGAGGCTGTCGCCGATCACATGGGCCGGGCCCCCAAGACCCTACACCCCAGCCAACTCGTTGAAGAGGCGCATCGCTTGCTGCGGGAGAATCGGATTGACCAGGCCCCCGTAGTGGACGAGAACTGCATTCCGGTGGGGCTCGTAGACGTTCAGGACCTCTTGGAACTTGGGGACTAGAGTTTCCCCCCCACTGCGATGACCAATCCCCTTGAAGGTCTCGACGACAAGCTCATTGAGCACCTGGCTAGCATTCGGCTGGCCGTGTTCGATGTGGACGGTGTGCTGACCGACGGCCGCGTGGCCTATGTGGGGGAGGAAGAATTACAGACCTTCGATGTGAAGGACGGCCAGGGCCTTGCGTGGCTATCCCAGGCGAGTATCGAGCTGGCTTGGATTACGGGACGTGGCTGCCGAGCCACCGAGGTCAGAGCTGCGGAGTTTGGTGTACACCTGCATATGCGTTCGGGGCCCAAGCAGGAGCGCCTGGAGGCCGTTCAAGAAGAGTTGGGTATCGGCCCGGGGCAGACCCTCGCTATGGGGGATGATCTCGCCGACCTGGCGTTAGCCTCCCGCGCCCAGGTTTTCTGCTGTCCGGCGGATGCTCGACCTGAAGTCCGTGCTGCGGCACACCTAGTTTGCACCCAGCGCGGGGGCCGCGGTGCGGTCCGTGAAGTTTGCGAAGCGCTACTCGCCGCCAAAGGGAACTGGCCTCCTGCTGCTGGTGGGTCGTGCGGCTGAGGCCGTTTCTCCTGTTCGCCGCCGTCTTCGCGGCCGGCGGCACGCTCCTGTGGGTGGCGAGTCTGCAGCGCTCGAATCAGGGCCCTCGCAGAACGGCAGCACCTGGGGATGCGGACTCGCTTGCACTAGGGAAGCCGGCGGAAATCGCCCCGACGATAGGCCCCGTCGAAAGCCAAGACACACCTCTGTTTGTGCGCATTCGTGGTCAGGCGAGTGTGGACACCTACGCGGCGGGTGAAGGTGCGAGGCATGGAGCCAAGAGCCGCCTGGGGGGCAACTTTACTCCCCTGGACGAGGCCTTTACCCGCTACCGGGTAGATGGGCTCACGCTTGAGCTGCTCGATCCCGCTAACCAGGAAGCCATCCAGACCCTCACGGCGAAGTCCGGCACTTTTACGGTTGAGCCTGGCGGAGGCGCCCACGCTCTGACGATCGCGGATGGTGGCCGGATGCTGCTTGAAGAGGTGACGTTCGTGCGCCATTCCCAGCATGCGTTTGCGCCCCTGAGCCTTGAAGCCCCGCGCCTGGAATTGTTGCTCTCTACTAATGAGCTGCGCTCTCTCGATGAAGACGCCGTGAAGCTCACAGGTAACGGTCTCTCCGGCGGAGGCCAGGGCCTCTTATTTCAAGGAGAGTCGGGACTGTTGCGCCTGGCTCGCGGTGGCGAGGTCGTGATGGACCGTGCCGAGGGCGGAGAGGTCTTCTTCTCCACCCCGGACAAGGGCCCGCTTGAGATTCGCCAGGCCGGAGAGAACGGCGCGCTCGGATCCATGGAGGCGACGGCTGCCGGAGGAGCACGACTGATCATGAAGGGGGCCCCACCGGGGCAGGTGGATGCGGACACTTTGCGCCTGATAGGACACAGTGCAGATGGGACCGTGATATTGGAGAGGGCCGAAGCCGAGGGAGGGGTGCTGGTTCTCTTGGAGGATGGCCGCTACAGCGGAGCGCGCGCGCAGCTGGAGCTGGACGACATGGGGGAGGTGGAGACCCTGGTCCTCGAAGAGGACCCGACGGCGGAGTTCACCATGCAGCGTAGTGCGGGTGTCGTGACGCGTATTCTCTCCCGGGGCCGGGGCCCACTGACCGTCACCATCTCTGACGCCGGGACGCGATTCACTCTTGCTGGCCCGGGCTCAGCCGAGGCTCTTGGGGAGGAGTTGGAAATCCTGGCCGAAGGGTCTCTGCAAGGTGTCATCGATCCAGAGCGAACACACGCCACTATCATTGCACGCGAGCGCGTAAGGGTGGTCCAGGGAGCGAGTCGGTTGGAGACCGACACCCTTGAGGCGGTGTTTCTTGCGGGCGAAGCGGATAGCGCAGACCTGTTCTGTGAGGGGCCCACGCGCCTGGCGCGGAGAGATCCGATCCGAGGCCTCATCAGTGTGGATGTGCAGGGCGAGTCAGACGTGCGCCTGAACGACGCTAACTGGCAGGTGCTCACTGCGCGTTCGGTGAGGGTCGACGTTGTGGGGCCGGACCCGCTTCGGGTCACGGCGGGACTTGTCGAGAACCTGAATCTCGACACGTGGACCTTTGAGGCCAGCGAGGGAGTTACATGGGCCGGATTGGAGGGCGAGGGGTCGTCCAATCGCGCGCGCATAAATGCTGACGGGACGCTGCACCTCACCGGAACCGAAGCCGTTGGAGCTAACGTACGCGTGATTGGTCGAGGCGATCCCGAAGATGCCCCCGAGGCTCTGGTGGGGGCGACCATTCAAGGGTTGGAGGTTTACGTCTCGCGCAACCGTTTTGAAGCCAAAGGGGACGTACGTCTGGAGGCGGATACCGGCAGCGGACACTTGGAGGTGCTTGCAGACACAGCCCATTTCAATCTCATCCCTCACGGTCCCGAGCTCCCCGAGCCGGCGGAAAATGAGGTGTCGACACCCTTTACTCTAGAGGCGACCGGGGTTCGCCGGGCAAGCCTGGAGGAGGCGGGCTCCAAGACCGTCGTCGCCGCTCAACACGTCAGTGTCTTGGGGGTGCTCGCCAATAAAGGGGCCGGTGAGAAGCTGGCAACCTCTGATCTTGTGGCAACGGGAGACGTGCGAATCGAGCGAGGCGGCGCCCTCCCCCTCGTGGCTAGCGGCGACACTCTTGTCATGGAGGGCGAGCGGGAGGGGCGCCTGGTTGCCGCTCAAGGTGCAAAGGTGAAGGTGCGTGGGCGTCTACTGCCCGCCGGCCGAGAATTTCAACTCCTGGCTACCAGTGTCATTTTTGATGGCGAAGAGCTGAGGGCCTCTGAGCCAGAAGTTTCACTTCAGGGGTTGGGCTTGGCTCCTCTTGGGGGAGCGGGTTTGGCTCTGGGGGAGCTCCGCGCCGCCGCAAAGAGCCTGGAGGCGAACCCCGAGGGCGTGCGATTTACCGGGGGAGCTTTACTCCAGGGCACGGACGCGCAGGGTGTGCCGATGATCTTGCGGGCAGGCAGCCTCTGGATTTCTGGAGCGTTCGATTTGAGCTCTGGAGTGCTGGCTCCCGAGCAGGCCTTGCGCGCGTTGGAGGCCAGTGACGGCTTCACATGGGTCTATGGAGGCCTGGGCCGCGCGCGCGGAAGACGCATGATAGCGACTCGCCAGCGCGCTTCATTTTGGGGGGATTCGGCAGAACCGTGCTCAATTGAAGTGGGCCGCAGCAACGGAACACTCAGTCTCCAATCTCGCTTTATCGAATTGGATCTCGACCGCTTCCTCGTTACCGCCGAACGAGGTGTGATCCGATCCGCTGGAGGGGACGGCGCTTGGTCGATCTCCTTCGCGGACCTTCGCCCGGACGACCGAGGCGATCAGACCCTCGTTGCGATGGCCGCCCCGCGATACGAGGACGCAACCAACGAAGCGCGTGCGGACTTTGTTGGTTTTTGGATCAATGGCGATCGGTGGCGGGCGGCAGGCCATCAGGGTCTTTGGGGAACACCCACTCCCATCGACGGGGCCATCGGGCCCAAGCCCGGAGCTTCAGGGTTGCCCCAAGGACCATTGGTGGACAATGTCTTTCGACGGTTGATGTCTGGAGAGCTGAGCCAGTTCATGCGCGCAGCGTTTGCTGAGGGGAACATCGAAGTGGTGGAGGACGGCCGGCTCGGGGCCCGCGCTTCAGCTATCTACTTGGACATGGAAAAGGAGCAGGGTGTCCTGGAGGGGGCAACCCTTGTGGCGCGGATGAAGGTCTCCAAGGGGCGAACAGAGCGTGTTCGGGTCTCCGCGAAGGAGATGAAGATGGGTGCGGACGGCTCCATGCGAGCCGACAGTGCGACCCTTACCACCAGCACGCACGACGTGCCCAACTACATCATCGAGACTCGTAAATTGGTTCTTGGGCCACGGCCGGACGAGCTATGGGAGTTATCGGCTACAGGGAATCGCTTGGTGTTTGCGAACCGATTCGGAATCCCTCTGCCGTCTCTTGGAAATCTGGCACTCAACCAGCAAGGCGAGGTTGTGGGCTTCGTCACGGGAGACGATACGGTGCGGAGTATCGACCATTTTGTGGTGGGCAATTCGGCTCGCTTTGGCCCCATGGTGGGGACGGCTTTCCGCTCGGATGTGGGAAAGGTGGGCCGTAAGTTGGGAGAATTCCTGGGTTTTGGGCAGGAGGCTACCGGTCGCTGGACCTCCCAGCTTTCCTACCTAGGAGGTCGAGGGGCACTGGCCGGCCTAGGTCTTGAATTACGTGAGCGTCAGCCCGACGCGACCCAGGACTCCTGGCTACAGGTCACTTCACGCGGAATCCACGACGACAGCGACGACCGCGGCCTAGTCCGAGTTCCCGAAGATGACCGCGATTCCCTGCGCATGTGGAGTAGTGCTCGGGGTCGTCATCCCTTCTCCGACGTGGCCTGGGTGGACCTTGCTCTTTCGAGCCAGACGGACCCCGGTGTCCAAGCTGAGTTCTTCCAGCGCGATTTTCAGCGGTACGAGGAGCGTGACAACTACCTGCACTATCGCGACGGTCGGGGAGCGGACTACTTCGACGCCATGTTCGGAATACGTGGCGACAGCTTCCGCACGGATGTGGCTGAGCGGCCCTCGCTCGGCTACTACCACGGGGAGCGCAGTATGGGGCAGGTGGCGGGGATAGAAGTGCTCTACGGTGCCGATTTGGAGCTCGACTCCTTATCGCGCCGGGAAGGCGACCTGGCCTATGAGTTTCCTTTTTTGGACAGCGAAGGTCTGCCAGACGGGCTCGGTGACCGGAAGGTGATGCGTGCCAACACCTCCCACAGACTGTCGGCCCCCCTACGGACGGACTTGGCTGGGATGCGTGTGACTCCGTGGCTGGAAGGGCGTGGCACGGTTTGGGATAAGGACGCAGTGGGGGGCGGAGGAGTCTCGCGCTCGGCCGCCCTGGCGGGAGTCGATTTGGCCACCACGCTCTTCAAGCTGTCCGGTTCGGGTTGGCGCCACTCCCTCACCCCGAGCTTGAGCTACTCCAGCGACTTGTTCGTGGACCACAGCGGCGGCCCCCTTGTGCGCTTTGACCCCCTCGACGATCCACTGGGTGCGGACGAATTTGGTGCTGGCCTGCGGGCCCTTTGGACCGACCCTGCCCGTAAGAGTCACTACGACCTGGAATTGAAGGGCCTGCGAAGCTTCAACCGGGGATCGGGTGGCCCTGATCAGAGCCAAATCGCCAGCCTGGGGTCCCTGCGAACGAAGTTTGGTGAGGTTCCCGTGGGGTTGCTACACGACTCCCGTATCGACACCGAGACGGGCAAGACCCTGTACTCCAGGAACACGTTTGCATGGCAGCCTACCGAGCCCCTGACACTTCAGTTCGGCTTTCGCAGGGGTTCTGATCCTCTACAGGGAAGGCTTTTCGAAGTGGGCTCCTTCGACGCTCGATGGCGTATCGACCCAAAATGGGAGATAGAGGTGGGCGAAGATGTGTCTACCGTGGGAAACGGCAACCTCCGGTCCCATTTGGCTTTGCGCCGCTTCGGGGCCGATTTTTTATTGGAGGTAGTTATCCTCGACCGTGCGGGAGAGGGTGGCCCCTCCCTCTCCATCAGTTTCTCACCCTTGTTTTTGTGGTCACCCAAGAGGATGGGCATGCTGGATGATTAGGATGAAATGAACTGATGATTGCTCTTATTGGCAACCTGCATTTACTTGAACTGCTCGCGATCGCGGGCGTTGCTTTGCTTGTGTTTGGCAAGCGTCTGCCTGAGGTGGCGGTGCGCGGTGCGGGGCATCTGGTTCGCTTGCGGCGTTCGGTAATGCGCATGTGGCGCGAAGCCGGACTAGAAGAAGAGTTGCGGCGAGTGCGGCGGGAGATCGAGCAGGAAGCGACCAGCTTGCCCTCTGCCGAGGCGCTGACCCGCGAGGCCGATTGGCGCGCCGAGGTGCAATCGGACATCGAGTCCCTCGATCTGCCAACGAGCCCGAGTGAGTCGCCATATAGTGGGTCGCCGCGGGAGGACCACCCTGAAGATTACGACGACCGTGAGCACTCCACGGAGGATCCCGAAGACTACGACGACGGCGAAGTTCGCGACGACATCCATGCGGCTCCAGATCAGGAGACGCCTATCGCAAACGATGCCCCCGGCGAGCTAGACCCCCCGGCCACCGAATCCAGGGAACCCAACTAGGGCCTGCACATGTTCCGTCTCGGCTACAACACCAACGGCCTGGCGCACCATCGCCCGCTCGATGCCCTGCGCCTCCTAGGGGAGCTTGGCTACGAGGGCGTTGCACTTACGCCAGATGCGGGCTTCCTCGACCCTTTTGAGGTCAGTCGGGGCGAGCTACTGGAGGCGCGCCGTTGGGCAGACGATTTGGGTCTCGTTCTCTCAGTAGAGACAGGTGCCCGCTTTCTCCTGGACGCTCGAGCCAAGCACCAGCCTAACCTGATGGACGCCGATCCCGGGGCGCGCAAGCGCCGTGTGGAATTCCTCATGCGCTGCCTCGTTCAGGCTCACCTCCTGGGTGCCGACGTGCTCTCCTTATGGGCGGGCAGCGAAGCCGGTGACCAAACCCTGGAGAGTGAAACCGCCGTCGATGGCGGCAGCGAGGAGCTTCTGGAGCGATTGGCCATGGGCCTGATACCCGTCTTGAAGCGTGCCCGGGAGCTGGGCGTGCGGGTGGCCTTTGAGCCAGAACCGGGGATGTTCATCGAAAAGCCGGAGGGCTATGGCCGCTTGGTGGATTACATGGGCAGCGATGGAGAGGATCTGGGCCTTTGTTTGGATGTGGGACACCTCGTCGTGACCGGCGACTTGCCCGTGGAGCAGGAAATAGAACGCTGGGCCTCGCGCCTGATCCACGTGCACCTCGACGATGCGGTGGCTGGGACACACGAGCACCTCATGTTCGGCGAGGGTGAACTCGACCTTCCAGCGACCCTGAAAGGGTTGGTGGATGTGGAATATGCGGGTCTCGCAGCGGTGGAACTCAGCCGGGATTCCCACCGAGGACCGGCGGCTGCCGCCGAGGCCCTTGAGAAATTGCGCGCAGCCCTACGGTCGTAACTGCGGGCTTTTAGTCCTTTTCTTGGGGTTTGGGGGGCCTCAGAAAATGCGTGGCGCAGCCAAGGGTCCCAAAAAATTTCCCTTTGGTTGCTCAAAATCCAACGAGGTAGGGGGCGCAAGCTGCGACTCTGCCGATGGAATTCTCATGACTGCAGCCCAGCAACGTACGTGCCCCACCCCGAGGGGCGAACTGGAGCCCAGGTTTGCCCACCGCATCAGTACGAGTCGGTGCCAGGATCAGCAGCGCACCTGCTTTCACAAGTGCTACTCCTGCGAATGGAACAACTCCTATCAGGCCCTGAAGGCCCGTGACGAGCGCACCAAGCGGCCTAAGCAATCCAAACCGGCCCCGATTCTAGCGGAGGTTCGCCCTGCGGAGTCCCTGCCCGAGCTTCCCGCTCTGACGGCCCTGACTGCACAGTTCGTGCTCTCTACGACGGAGTGAGTTAGGAATTTCCGGCAGCGCCTAGCACTTCCGAATCCGTCAATTGCCGGGGCGTTGTCTTGGCTAGCTCTAGCACACGCTGCACCCGTTCATTCGTGGGCTCGATCCCGCGTTTTTCGAGGAACCAGATCACGTTTGAGCGGCCGGACATGGGCCCTACGGCGATCACTTGCTCCAGGCCAAAGATGTCCGCGGGGACACCCGAATAAACACGGTTGGCGAGCCAATCATCACCTTTGCGTAGAGCCTTGATCACAGCCGAGGCGTGGACGCCGGTGGAGGTTTCGAAAGCGTCCTTGCCGAACACGGGGTAGCCGCGGGGAATGGGGACGTTCAAGGAGTCCGAAGAAGCCTGCACGTACTCGCCTAGGCTAGAGAGGTCCTGGTCAATCCAGCCCAAGAGCGTGAGATTTACCAGCAGCAGGTCCATCTCCGTATTTCCTGTCCGCTCACCCACACCCATGGCCGTGCCGTGGATTCGCGTGGCGCCAGCCTCGATGGCGGCCAGTGCGTTGATCAAGCCCAGGCCTCGGTCGTTGTGTCCGTGCCAGTCGATGCCGACATCGACCCCCAGTTCATCCACGAGGTCCTTCACGAAGGTCACCAGGGCGCGCACACCGCTGGGGGTGGCATGGCCACAGGTGTCGCAGATGCAGATTCGCGCGGCACCCGCTTCGATGGCCGTGGTGTAGAGGGCGCGCACGGTTTCGGGTCGAGCACGCGTGGTGTCCTCGGTCACAAACATGCAGGTGGTGTCCTGGTCCGTGCAGAACTGCACCGCCTCGCGTGAGAGACTGAGCATCTTCTCGATCTCCCAATCCTCTGTGTACTGGCGGATTGCGCTTGAGCCAATGAACGTACAGACCTCGATGGGGGAGCCCAACTCTTGCTGCAGGTCGATGGCCGGGGCGATGTCGGAGATCAAGGTGCGGCAGGCCACGTTGGGGGTGATCGACAGGCTCTGCATTTCCTGGCAGAGGGTTTTGATGTGTTCGCGCGCTTTGGCGCTGGCCCCGGGTAGACCCACATCGGCGGTCTGGATTCCCAGCCCGTCCATCAGGTGAACGAGCCGAATCTTTTCGTCCAGTTCGGGATCTCGAGCCGAGGGGCTCTGGAGACCATCGCGTAAGGTCTCGTCGTCGAACTGGAGGGTGCCGTGAATAGGTACCCGGTCGTTCCAGTCGTGAATCAGGTCGTCGTGTAGGTCGGCGCTCATGCCCTGGCTCCTCGAGCGGGATGGTGATGCCCCATGGCGGCGTGCCTGGGGCTGGTGGCCATTCTAGCCGCCCGGGCCGGATCCCTCCTCCCCTTTGCGCTTATGCTAGGACCATGGTTCCCCGCTCACCGGCCCACATTCTCAAGTTCGGGGGGGCGGCCCTGGCCGATGGGGAGGGCGTGCGGCGTGTGGCGGGCATTATCGCCGAGCGCTGGCAGACGGCCCCGAACGAGCACACGGTGGTGGTTGTCAGCGCCCACCGGGGCGTGACGGACCTCCTGGGGGCTGCGGCTTGGGCCGCCTCTAGGGGGGAGGTGGACTCCTCAGGAGTCCGCGTGCGCCACAAGGCGCTTCTGCAGGAATTGGGCTTGCCGAGCGACCTTTTGGACCGCTACTGGCGGGAGTGGGGACATTTCCTTGAAGGCCTTGCCCATGCTGGCCCGCTGTCAGCTGCCCAACTGGACTTGGCCTTGTCATTCGGCGAGCGCTTGAGCGCTCGGATTGTGGCGCGGGTGTGCACCGACTTTGGACTTCCCGCGGTACCGGTGGACGCTTGGGATTTGGGGCTCGTCAGCGATTCCCGCCACGGGGCCGCGCGGCCCCTGGAAGGCTCGGCCGAGGCTTTGCGCCGGGGGCTCGATGGGATTGTTGGCATTCCTGTCGTGACGGGGTTTCTCGCCAAGGACTCGAGCGGCAACCTGACCACCTTGGGCCGTAACGGATCCGATCTCACGGCGTCGCTGATTGCCTCGGCCCTCGGCGCCAAGCAGATTCAGTTCTGGAAAACCGTGGGAGGCATCATGACTGCCGACCCCGACCTCGTTCCGGACGCAAGGAGTCTGACCAGCGTGACCTATGGCGAGGCTGCAGAGTTCGCATTCCACGGAGCGCAAGTACTGCATCCCGAGTCCATCATGCCGGGCCTCCGCGATTCGACACGGGTCAGCGTTCGCGACGTCCGAGACCCCGACGCCCCAGGAACTCTGCTAACGACATCCGTGGAGGGGGACCCGGTGGGTCCCGTCGGTGTGGCCGCCCGCCCCGACCTCCTACGGATCGACGTAGAGGTGCCCTCTCCCGAGTTGCGCCCCGAACGGGTCGCCGCGTTGTTTGAGGTGCTTGGCCGGTGTGGAGTGGAGCCCAGTCTCGTGGACGCCGAGGGCGATCAGATTAGCGCCTATGTTCAGTCGGGCCCCGGTGTCCCTGCGGCCTTGGATCAGCTCGGTGATATGACCCAAGTTCACGGCGACCTGGCCTCAGTGGCGCTGATCGGTCATGGAGTCGGGGAAGACCTGAGTTTGGGTCGCGGCGCCCTGGAGGCCCTGGATCTCGCGGGCATTGAAGTTCAAAGGGCTTTTTTGGGCGCTCGCCGCTCTAGTCAGGCCTTCGCCGTGTCGGCCGGAGATTTGGTCCGAGCCGCGCGCGCGCTGCACGGGTTCGTACTCTCCCACCCGCGCTGGTCGGGGTCGGAGCACCAGCACTAGACCGGAAGGTTTGCCGGCCTGAAGATCAGATCCGGTGGCTCACACCAAGCCGCTCGTACAAGCGGTTCTTGACCTGTCCGTATTCCGGTGCACCTAGGTCGCGCGGATGGGGCAGATCAACGTCGATGATCTCTTCGATTCGTCCGGGGCGTGCGCTGAAAACCACCACCCGCTCTGCCAATTGGATGGCCTCGTCTACGTCGTGCGTCACGAATAGAATCGTGGGGTGGCGATCCTGCCAAATGCGAATCAGTTCGGATCGCATGGTCAGGCGAGTGAGGGAGTCGAGGGCGCCGAATGGTTCATCCATGTAGAGGACATCTGGCGACACGGCAAGGGCGCGCGCTACTTCCACGCGCTGCTTCATGCCACCTGAAAGCTCCATCGGGTAGGAGCGCTCGAAGCCGGAGAGGCCCACGAGATCGATCGTTTCCTGAGCAATCTCATGCTGCCGCTCACGGGAGAGGTGGCGGATCCCGAGCACGATGTTGTCCCAGACCGAAGCCCAAGGAAAGATGCCGTACTCTTGAAACACGAAGACTCGGCGCGGGTCGGGTCGGAGCACCGGCTCGCCGTCCACACGGACCGAACCCGTTGTAGGGGCTTCGAATCCTCCGGCAATGTTGAGCAGGGTCGACTTGCCGCAGCCCGAGGGGCCCAGCAGGCAGACTAATTCGCCTTCGGCAATATTCAGGTTGATGTCTTCAAGAACCAACAGGTCTTCGCCCTTCTTGCCGAAGGACTTGGAGACGCCGTTAAACACCACTTTGTCGGGATTGGAACTCATCGTTGGACGTACCCCCAGCGCACTTCATCGAAGCGCTCGAGGCGCCGAATAAGGAAGTCGAGAACGATTCCGATCAGACCGATCATGATCATGGTGGCTACAACAAGGTCATAACGGCTGCCGGCGTTGCGAGCATCGTTGATCAGGTAGCCCAGACCGGAGTCCATACCCACCATTTCGGCCGCGACAATCACCAACCAGGCCACACCCAGGGCGATTCGTAGGCTGGTAATGATCTGTGGCAGGGCAGCGGGAAGCACGACGCACCGGAAGAGGGCCAGGCCGCGCACCCCAAAATTGAGCGCACTGCGTTGATAAACGAGCGGAATGTTACGGACCGCAGCAGTCGTTCCGACGGTGATCGGGAAGAACGAGGAGAGGAAGATCAGGAAGATGCCTGCGCCGTCACCGATACCGAACCAGAGAATGGAAATGGGTATCCAGGCAATGGGGGAGATGGGTCTTAGGCCCTGGATGATCGGATTCATGGCGCGGAACGTGCGTGTGGACCAGCCGATGACGAGCCCCAGCGGTATGCCCACGCCTGCGGCGAGGAAGAATCCCCAGGTGACCCGGAACAGGCTGGCCACGATGTCTCCCCACAACCGCTGACTCTCGATCAACTCCAGAGAAGCCAGCCAGGTCTGGTGGGGTGTGGGGAAGATGACGCTGCCGGTGAAGCGGCAGGCCAGATCCCAGAGGGCAACGAGTGCGACGGCTAGGGCAGCCGGCAGCACCCATTCTTGTATGCGCCTTGAGAGGCGCAGACCAAACGCCAGGCCGGCAGCGGCGAGCACCAGGGCGATCCATGCGGCGCTCATTGTCCGCCCCCCTCTCTGGGCAGACGGTCCATGCCCCAGTCGAGCTGATCCAAGGGCCGAACGAATGAATCATCTGCGTACTCTTTGAAGGCGACGCGCCGGGAAAGCACGCCGATCTTGAAGGCCAGCTCCATGATCTCGTCGAAATCCTCTTGGAGGGGAGCGAGGTTCGTGTACTTGACCCGGTCTTCGGGCTTGGACAGCACGTGCTTGAGCAGTTCCGGAGATTGGAAGTAGTAGTGTTTGGCGGTGACCTCGGCTGCGTCCATGCGGTGCTGCATGTCCTCGTCCAGCCATTTTCCGGACTTGGCGATGCCGTCAATCATCTCCTGTACGAGCTCTCGCCGTTCATCGATCAGGTCCTGACGGACGACCATCACGCAGGAGATGAACTCGGGCCAGATGTCCTTGGTGTGATAGAGGACCTTGCCGAAGCCATCGACTTCGGCCTTGGCCGCGAAGGGCTCGCCCACGATGTAGCCATCAATCGAACCGGTTTGCAGGGCGATTGGGTGCTCCGGAGGCGGCAGCTCACGCAGATCAATGGAGTCGTAGGGCATGCCCCATTCGTCCATCATCTTGTGCATAAGTATGTTTTGATTGGCGTAGCGGCTGGGGATGGCAATGACCTTCCCGCGCAAGTCCCCAAAGTCGTTGATCGGGGAATCCTTGCCCACCACGATACCCGTGCCGTCCCGGTGCCCGAGGTAGACCACCTTGATGGGAACCCCATCCGCCACAAGCTGCATGGCCAAGGGAGCGAGGATGAAGACGCCGCCGATCTCCTTGCTTATGAGCGCCTCTTTCACCGTGGGCCAGTCCGTGAATTTCTTGGAGCTGAAGAGAGAGCCTTCGTCGGAGTGCTTGGTCACCCAACTGGTGACCGGGCAGGTGATGTGTCATGTCACGGGGAGGAATCCGATGATTAACTCCTCGCGCTGCTCCCCCGTCATGATGGCGACCTCCTTGCGCAGGGAGGACCAGCCTAGATTGAGCTGGATGTGGCTGACTGTGATGAGGATCGCCCACAAGAGCATTCCGATGCCGACCTTGCCCTTCATGCGGAGACCCCATTGCCTGAATGCAACGAAGCCCGCGCCATGGGTGCGTGAACATCCTGGGCAGCGGGCTTCATGAATAGCTCGGAGTAATCCGCCGACCGGGGGGGGATGGTATTCAGCGCGCGGCGGCAATACACGGTTAGGTTGAACATGGTGGCGGGCCCTGAGGGACGAGGGGAATCGACCGATTGGGGCCGATACTGAGGTGACGCAGGGCAGAAAAACTTTACCACGCTCGGGAGGCCCGTGAGGGAGGGTGATTTTCAGGTCCCGAACGGGATCCTTCGGCTCTCCCTGCGGTGCCCTGAACCGGAAATTAGGGGTGTGGGCTCCAATAACCTCGTCTGATCTGCCCTTCGGAAAGCTCCGTGCACGGAAATCGGGCAGTAGTTTAGACCCTCGGGGGTCTCACCCGCGCCGGGGCCCTGCCAGACTGGGCCTAACCATGTCCACCAGCGATCAGTCCCAAGCCGACCACCGCCGCTTCGAGGAGGCCCTGGAGAGCTCTCCCCAGCGGGCCGCCGAAGTACTGGGGGAGGTCCACGCTGCCGACTCCGCGTCTTGGCTCCAGGATGTTCGTGGCAAGGAGGCCTGGCAGGTGTTCTCTCTGCTTTCGACGGAGGATCAGGCGGATCTGCTCGAGTACGCCGAGGATGAGCTGGCTCACGAACTCGTCACGCGCATGTCCTCGCGGGGATTGCGGGAAGTGGTTGAGGAGCTGCCCTCCGATAAGGCCGTGGATGTGTTGGCCGAGGCCGACGAGCGCGTCGCGGCGGATGTGCTCGATTCGGTCTCCGATGAGACTGCCGAAGAACTCCGCACCCTGATCTCATACGACCCGGAAAGCGCCGGTGGGGTCATGACCACCGAGTTCGTGCTGGCTCAGCACGATGCGCGAATCGGGGACGTGGTCAAGGAAATCAAGAAGGAGGGAGAAGACAGTGAGGAGAACCTCGGGATCTTCGTCGTGGACGGATCGGGTGTTCCCGTGGGCTACATCTCCGATCGCGATCTGATCACCCACTCAATCCATGATTCTGTTGGCGAGGTGATGACGGAGCCCTTCGTCGTCGCGGCCGCCGCGGACCAGGAGGTCGCGGCGAGCATGATCGCCAAGTACGCCCTCTCTGCGCTGGCGGTTGTCGATGAGGGTGGCAGCTTGGTTGGCGTCATCTCCTTGGATGATGCCCAAGAGATCTTGGAAGAGGAGGCCACCGAGGACGTGCACCGCCTGGTCGGTACTTCCCCCACCCAGCAGACACGCCTGCCCGTCCTGGTCCGCGTCCGACAGCGATTGCCCCTCATGGGCGTCACCGTTGCAGGTGGCCTGGCAAGCGCGCGCCTCCTGGGGGAGTTCATGCAGTCGGGCACCGGGTCCCCCATAAACGAGGCCATACTTCGCTATCTGCCTTTGATTGTCGGCCTTGCGGGCAATGTGGGCGTGCAGACTTCGACCATTCTCGTCCGTGGCTTTGCGACCGGCGAAGTGGAGCAGGAGCGCGAGGCAGAGGTTCTCATCAGCGAACTAAGCGTAGGGGCACTGATCGGAGCACTCTGTGGAGTGGTTACATACCTATTTGCGGCATGGCTGGAGGGGGAGACGGGCCAGGGAACGGCGTTGGGCTTGTCCGTTGGCACAGCCGTTTTTGTGGCCGTGACCTGGGCGTCCGCCTTGGGCGGCGCCGTGCCCATGATCTGCCGTCGCATGGAGATCGACCCGGCGGTGGTTGCCGGTCCCTTCCTGATCACCCTATCGGACATCTCGGGTGTTGCCATCTACATGGTGGTTGCCGAGTTGATGCTCAACGGGCTGAGTACGCTCTAGGTCATGGCTCTTTCCCGCGCCCGACGAGCCATGTGGGCGCTAGTCATCGGTGTCGCCGCGCTTCTGGTCTTGAAGACCTTTGTCGTCGACGTCTATCCCGTGAGCAGCTCCTCCATGGAGCCGACCCTGCACCGCGGCGAGTGGGTTGTCGTTGCCCATGGAGGGGGTCGACCCGAGCGCGGTGAGATCGTTGTGGTTCGCCATGGAGACGACGTACTCGTCAAGCGCGTCTGCGGCATCGGAGGCCAGGGCGGGGAGCGCCTGACGGTTGACCCATCCGGGGATATCTGGATCAACGGCGAACGTCCGGGCAAGGGGCGCTGGCGAGTTGGGAGCGAAACGAACACGACCATTTATCCGCGCGTCGAAATCTTCGACCTGGGCGAGCAGGACCCTGCAGAGTTCTTTCTGGGTCTGGGTGAGAAGGCCCCCGGCTGGCGTAGAGGGCCGAGGGGGGAATTGGTCGCGGGTACCCCGGCCGGAGAGGAGCACTCCTCCGTCCTGCAGTATCAACGCATTCTCCGTGATGGGTATAGAGACCTCGA
>JAPKBO010000208.1 GCA_028823395.1 Planctomycetota bacterium
GCCCATGACCATGAACACCAGGGTCTGAAAGGTGTTGGCCCAGACCGCACCGCGGATGCCACCGTAGAAAATGTAGAACAGGACCACGGTGCTCACGACGAGGCCGCTGAGCCAAGGCGGGACAGCACCGCTCGTGGCCTCGAACATCTCCGGGAACATCCCCCGCGTCATGCCCTTCACCACGATGCCCGAACCGAGGAGGCCGATCAGGAGGTAGGGAATGACGAGGCCCACCAGGATCGGGAAGAGCAGCCACCCCAGGAGCGGAGACTGAAAGCGATCGCGGAAGTACTGGATCTGGGTCACGTACCCGTTGCGCTTGCCCACTGCCCAGAGGCGGATGCCGACCAGGAAGAACACGAGGCTATGAACCAATCCCGAGGAGGACGCCATCAGTCCGTAGACCCCGATACCCTGGTCAAATGCCTTGCCCGTGGAGCCCACCAAAGCAAAAGCCGTCATGGTGGTTCCAAAGACGCTCATCAAGAGCAGGAACCCTCCGATGGACCGGCCCGCGGCAAAGTAGTCTGCACTCGTGCCACGGAACTTGCGCTGGGTTATGACGCCCAGGCCGAGCAGCATGACCAAGTAGCCGCACACGATGAAGAGGGGAGTACGATCGGCAGCTGCCGCTGAGAGAATGGCCAAACTCACTGTGAGGCCTCCCCTTCTTTATCCATCTCATCTGCCCAGGCTTCCACCCCACTGGGCCAAACCCAGCGCAGAGCCGCCATCCAAACCAGGGCAGCAGCCACCGAGTAGAGCGCGTGATAGGCCAACCCAATCGGCATGAATCCCAAGACGAGAGCCTTGGAATCCCAGTTCCACACGTCCTGATGCAGGACGGCCAAGACAGCCACCATTACCCAAACCCAGCGTCCCAAGTCTACTCGCCCTCCTTTTCAGACTTCCCCGAAGGGGAAGCTCCAGCCTCGATGGCAAAGAGGTGTGTGTGGGTCGCCACATAGAGCACGCCGTTGGCGGCTACCGGCGAAGAGTAAACGGGGGACGTCATGTCGACCTCGACCACCTTCTTAGGATCCAGCGTGCGTCCTGCAGGCAAGATCGTCAGGTAGCCGTCTTCGTTGCCGATGTAGACCTTCCCGTCCGCCACAAGGGTCGAACCCCAGATGTGAGCCATGGTGTCGTGCCGCCACTGCAACTCACCCGTGAGCGCGTCGAGGCAGTAAATAAACCCCGAGTAGTCCGCGACATAGATCAGTCCATCCGCGATGGAGGGCGTCGACATCGAACGATTGATGCCGTCATAACTCCAGACGACATGTGTCCCGGACACGTCACCGGATCCACTCGGATCAATGCAGACCAGTCGCCCCAACCCCTCACCGTGCTCGGGATCCTGGCCGATGGACGCATACACGCGTCCTCCCCATGAAACCACCGTGCTCAAGACTTCACTGGGCCCCTTGCGCGTGGCGTACTTGAGTTTCTTGCCATCCAAGACACGGTAGTCGGCCCTGTTGGCGTCGCAGCGCCAACTCTCCTTGAGGATCAGGTAGCCATCTTCGTCTTCGACCGGCTTGGGGTCGAAGGCGTAGACAAAGCCATCCGGTCCGCCGAAGAGGGCCTGCTCGAGGAAGTTACCTTCCTCTCCTGTACGCAGGTACGCGGGCGAAGTCCAGTTGGAATGGAAGATGCGCTGGCTCAGCCCCGAAGCTTCTTCACCGATCAGCGCTCCGCTCATCTTGTCCACCTTGATCAGGCAGGGAGCAAAAGGTGCGGGTGTCTCGACGTGGCCGTAGTCCACACCGTTGGAGGTCGTAACCCAGAGCGCATCATCTACGACGAGGACCGCGCTGGTGGTGATGTTGTGCGGGAACACCCCGCACTCGTCGATCATGTTCAGTATCCAAAGAATGTCCGCGTCATTCTTCTCCACAAGTAGGGGTTCCTTCTCCGGCCAAGCCGCATAAAGCCCCTCATCAGCGAAACCCTGGTTGCCGTCGGCCATCCCGTTCACATCGAGGCACATCACCTCGCAGCGGTTGGTTACGAGATAGACACGATCCTCGTCCACTGTGGGTGAACTGCAGATTCCGAGGAACTCCCAGTCACTGACCTTACCCGTGCCCAGCTTGGGCACGTTCAGCTGCCAGATGAGATCGCCCGTTGCTTCATCGAGGCAATTCAGTACGCAGCGATCGCCCTTGAAACGCTTGTTTCGGGGGACGTCGTTGTTCGTGCCCACGTAGACCCGGCCATTTGCAATGGTCGGATTTCCATAGGACTGAGAACCGAGCTTTGAAATCCAGCGCACGTTCTCTGTCGTGGCCCGATCGATGCGGTCACTCACGCCAATGAATTCGCCCGCTTTGAAATCGGTGGGCAGTCCACTGGCTTCGCATGCCATGTTGCGACTCGCATCATGACCCCACGTGGGCCAGTCACCACCCCGGCTCACCTCACCAGCCTCCTGAACGGAGAACAGGGGCATAAGGGCGAGCAGCAGGGAGCCGCCGGAACGAAGATCACTCATTGGGTGTCACCGAATAGTTGTCGAGATAAACGTGGTAGCGACTCTGAGGCGAGAAGCCAAAGATCCCCGGGGAACCATGGGTATGGGCGTGAGTGTGTTCGACTTGCAGGGTCCAATCATCGGGCTCATCCTCGTCCCGGGGCCAAGCCTTGGCGCGTACCATCCCGCTGCCGTCCGCGTTCACATCCACGCGGGACTTGAGGGTGTACCACACGCCGGGCTTCATACTGAAGTCGACGCGTTCCTTGATGCGCTCGTCATTGGAGCTGATCTGCAGGGCGCGGTAGTTGCCCATCAGTTGAATCAGATAACGCTGGTTGACCACTCCCGCCGAGCACATGGTCCGTCGGTTGCCATCGGTGCGAATGTCCACCTCAACGGTGTAGTTCGACATGTCCGGGTGACCCGTGAAGCCCATCGCTCGCTGAAAAAGCGGGTTGGAGAGGGTCTTGCGCAAGACCTTGCCTCCATCGAGATCAGCCACCTCCCACTTTTTGAAGGCACCGATCCAGCCCCCTGGAGGAAAGGCCACTTTCTCTCCGTGGTCTCCGGGCTTGTTGAGTTCGGCGGATTCGAAATCGTCAGCGATAGGTAGGTCCTGAACGACTCGGATTCGGGCCACCGCTACTCCCATGGCGGTGTGCACCTTCAACACACCTACGCCGACCCCTTGTGCTATTCCTGCATTACCAATGGTTCCTGCAAACATGGCCGGCCACTCAATCCGCACAGGGGCAATCACACCCAAGTCATGCCCGGATGCGTCCAGCGCACGAACCGCAACACTGCCCTGCCCGCCCAGATCCAGGGTCTCCCCCACACGCAACAAAATGTCGCCAGGGACAAGGCGTGCCGCACTCGCGGTATCGCCACGGTCGCTATCGGGAACCGTGGTCCACTCGGGTTCGTCACTCGGCGAGCCAAAGCAATACAAACGCTCGGTCGTGTGTACGAAAACTTGCCCACCGCAGATTGCGGGTGCCGCCACGCAGGCTCCTTCCAACTGTAAGGAGCACAGAACGTCGGCGCCTTCATCACTAGGCCGCACCACGTGGAAGCTGCCGTTGTTCATGGGTACGTACAGCTTGCCATCCGCAAACACAGGAGAGGCGTGTACCTGATCGGGAGCCAGCTGGTGCCGCCACAGAATTTCGCCGTCCGCCGGATTCACGCAGCACAGATCGCCGTTGGCCACGGTGGTGTAGACACGGTCGTTCGCCAGCACGAGCGAGCTTGTGAACGAACCAAGTTCGTTGCGCCAAGCTTCGTGGCTTTCGTCCAAGACTAACGGCCCCGCTCCGCCTGCCTCCGCTTCGCTACCCAGGCGAATGGACAACATGCGTCCGATCGTGGAAGAGTCCATGTTTTCTCGGCCGTGAATGGCGATCAGTTGGTCTCCGTACAGGACCGGTGAGGCGTTCACGCCTCCTGTCGCCATGCGGTAGCGCCAGACGGGCTCCCCGGTACGCGCGTCTACGCAAACCATGTTTCCGCATCCCGTCCCCGCATAGAGAAGGCGTCGACCGCCCCGATTCTCCAGGACCGGATGGGAGTAGGGCCCGTCCTTGGGACCGGTGCCAGGCGTGGACCACCAGACCACGTCGCCGGTGTCCTTGTGGAAGGCATAGAACCGGTCTCGTGCCGGCCCCTCCACCTTGCCCCAGTGCGCCGTGATGATGTGCACGATGACCAGATCTCCATCGATCAAGGGGGCACCGGTGCGACCGTTCGGGAAGGTCAAGCGACCCAACTCCTCCATGGTCGACACCTCCCAACGTATTTCGCCTTCAGGGCTGTAGCGGCGCATCAACCCTGCGGTGGTGAGCACAAAAATGTCGCCGCTCTCGGGGTCGATGGTAGGACTGCCGATGGAATAGCGGTCGTAGATGATGTCCGTCAGAAAATCGCTCCAGCGGTCCTCCCAGATCAGGGCGCCGCTGCGAGCATCGAGACAGACAAGCACCTCTTGTAAGTCCTTGCCTTCACCTTCATATCCCAAGGCGTACAGACGGCCATTTGAAATCACCGGAGTCCCGCGCCCCGCTAGGGCATACGACCAAGGGTTGCCCTTGCCGCCCACCTCCGCTGTTTCAAACAGGTCGATCTCCGTGGACAGGCCGCACTGCGCAGGTCCACGCCAGTCGAGCCAGCCCCGGGCCGCCTTGTCCGGATCTTGAGCCGAGGGCCAATTGCACGCCAAGAGCAAAGTCGCGAGGCCCACACTGCCTAGGCACCAAGTGAGAGAACGGAGATTCATGAGAGGACCTTCAGAAGCTGATTCCCATCGAGAGACCGCAAGTGCGCGGAGCACCGTTCTCACCGATAAAGTAGTTTGGATCGGCGGGGTTGGCCTGGAAGGCCACCGGCACGTAGTTCTCGTTAAGCGCGTTGCGCATGAAGAGTCCAACGCGCCAGCCCGCGGAGCGGAAACCCCAGGTCAGGTTGACCAGTTCGTAATTTTCACCCTCCAGGTTGCCGGGATCATAAAAGAGGTCCTGAACACCTACATAGGCCGCCCGAGCGAAGTAGAGGCCACCCTCCGCCTTCTTGTTGTAGCTCATGCCCACGTTCCATGTCTGCTCGGGAGCGTTGGCCAGCGAGTTGCCGGCTGCATCCTGGCCGAAGGCGTCCGTGAACTCCTGGAATTCCGTACGGGCAATTCCGGCACCCACGAACATCCTCCAGCTATCGCCCAAGGGAGCATCAAGCTCCAGCTCGAGGCCCTCACTCGTGGACTCCCCGGCGTTTTCGACGTATCCACCAGCCACCGGGTCAAACAGGGACAGCTGCATGTCCGTCCAATCCACGTGGAACGCGGCGAGCTTCAGGTCCACCCCACTCTCGACCAGGGAATGCTTGTACCCAATCTCATAGGTCCAGCTGGATTCGGGGTCGAAGAACTGCTCGCCCGCGGGAGCCGTCAGATTGAAGCCCCCCGCCTTGAACGCTTCCGCGGCATAAGCATAGATCTGGGAGGACTCCGATGGCCGATAACTGGCGCTCACCATCGGCGTCAACTCGAAGAAGTGGTCCTTGAAGGAAGCATCCGTGTCCAGGACCGTGAACCCACCAGTCTCGAAGGTGTGGTTGAGGTCGAGTTTCTTGCTCTCGTAATCATGGCGTAGTCCGCCAGTCAATTCCCAGCCGGGCGCCGGACTCATGCCCATCTGAACGAAGACAGAGGCCCCGTGATCGTCGAATTCCCC
>JAPKBO010000209.1 GCA_028823395.1 Planctomycetota bacterium
GCGTCGGGGTCTTTGGGCTCCTTGCCCCAATCCAAATCGAGAACAACAGGAATCTGCTTCGCCACCAATTCGGAAGCCACCTTCCAGGCCTCCGCGCCTCCCGCGATGGCTATCTGGAAGCCAAACTCCTCGCTTAGGCGTATCCAACGGCGTATGTCGCGAGACGACTGCGCCTCACACAGCACAACCTCCTCACCATTCAATATCTGTGCCCCGACCATGAGGTCCCGGTCCCAGGCCGGTCGCGGTCCGGATTTGCCCGCCTCGCGCCGCGCACCGAGCTCGAAGTGATATTGCGTGTCGTAGAAGAACTGTCGCAGTTGAGCGTGAAATCCCATCAGCGTGTTGGGATAACCGGAACCGCTTGCTCGAAAAGCCGCGTGTTGAAAAACGCCCCCCCGCACAAGCACGTCACGCCGAGCCGCATCGCGTAGAACGGCCAGTGCGCTGTGCCCCGCCAAAATCTCCCCCGTGGGTGAGCTCAGGACGACGCCAAAGCCTTCCTTGCGATGGCTGCTTACTCCCTCTTCATCCAATGCGAAGGCGCTCGACACTTCGAACGCAGGCTGTATGCCCTTGCGGTTTGCCTGGCGCATGTCGGCCAGGACATTAGCGCCTACCGAAACAGGTCGGTCCTGCTCGGCCACCGGAGAAGGTGTCTCGCAGCCGGTCTGGGTCCAAGCATCCAGGAAGCCGGGTAGAGCCAACGCGCCCTCAGCGTCAATCTCCACCATGCCTGATGGGATCGCGTCCTCCGCAGCTTGAATGGCCTCGATGCGACCATTCCGCAAGAGAATCGTGTGCAAGGGAGCATCGTCCTCAGCGCTAAGGCGTACTCCGCGCAGCGCATGGGGTACGGGCGTTGCCGCGCGGTTCTGAGCGCTGGCGAACGGCGCCATCAGGGTGATGAGAATCGTCCCGGGGAGGACTCTAGAGCTGAAGAATGAACGCTTGATCATGGAGATACGGGCAAAGGGGGAAAGCGGCGCGCCTATTGTGCGTGCGGACGGATAATCCGAAAGGGGCCAAACCTGTCTGATTTCCGTACAAAGCGCCCGCGGGCACTACAGACCCCGAATCCACTCCGGAGCAAAGTGAGCCTCACCCGGCCGAGCGATGACCTCTTCCAAATATCCGACAAGCGCCTCCTGATCCTTGGGCAGGTTGCCCTTCAGGGCCAGGTAGTTGCTGGCGTGGTTGGAGCGGAAGACGGAGCCCTTAACGCTCAGGTGATCCAGAAACTCCTTGAGCTCGCAAGCCAACTCTACCGGACTCAAGTCATCCACCTCGCCGGCTTGCTGTTTGTCCCAGAGAGGTGTGCCTTCAACCGGAGTCATGACAAGAGTGCTGATGAAGCGTGGCCCGATAGCGTTCACCACGTCCGCCGAATGACGCGCGTGACGCAGCGATGCCTCGCGGCCACCGGCCCCGAGCAGGATCATGGTGGACAACTTCACGCCAGCCTCTTGTGCCTTGTTCGCCACGCGAATCATCTCAGCCGCGTCCACTCCTTTCTCCAGATCCGCCAAGACCTCATCGTCTCCCGACTCGATGCCCAGGTAGTAGAGAGTCAAACCCTTGGCGGCCAAGCGCCGCATCTCCTCCACTGTGCGCAGAGCGAGCGACTGGGGCGAGGCGTACACGCTCACTCGCCGCAGATTCGGAAAAGCCGCACGGAGCTCATCCAGCAAACCCTCAAGGAAGCGGGCCTTGGCTACCAATGCATCTCCATCCGCAAGAAAGACCTTGTGGACGGTGCCCATGTTTTTCTTGGCCCATGCAATTTCCCTCCTCAGATCCTCCATTGAACGCACACGGAAACTCTTCTCCCGGTACATCGCGCAGAAGGTGCAGAGGTTGTAGCTACATCCCAGGGTCGCCTGGAGAATCAGGGACTGGGCCTCGCTAGGAGGCCGGTAGAGGGTGCCTTCATACTGAATCACGATCGGATTCTAGCGCCTGTGGCTTGGTCTACAGCCATCACGGGACCAACTCTTCCGTTGGGGGTAGAGTTCCCCATCGGTCACGCTAGACTCAGGGCCCTCCAATTCTATTTACACCCGCAGATCCCCACGGACCGCCCGTTATGGCCACCTCAGAAGACGTCTACGCAGAACTCCGCCAGGTTTTTGATCCCGAGATTCCCGTCAACATTGTTGATCTGGGCCTCATCTACGAAGTGGGTGTTGAGGAGAGCACTGTTAGTGTCACGATGACGCTCACCTCTCAGTCCTGCCCCAGCGCGCAGGAGATACCCGAGATGATGCGCAAAAGGCTGGACAAGCTGGAGGGCATCACGGAGACCAAGATCGAAGTGGTCTACACCCCTCAGTGGACCGTCCAGATGGTCTCCGAAGAGGGGCGTAAGCTCCTTGGAATGGAAGATCCCGAGTAGAGCGCTAGTCCCTACTGAATAACGTCCATGCTCCCCGCCGGGCCGGGGGGCGGCGCGTCAGGATTATTCCTGAGCTCTTCCTTCCAAGAGATCATGCGCGCCTTGGCACCCTCACGTTCGGCGTCCTCGATGAAGCCCATTGAGGCTTCAGCGTTGCCCTCCTCGCGCGCGACGACACTCTTGCGCTGGTAGAACATGGACAGGCTTGTGTGGGCAAAAGCGTCCTCGGAATCGAGTTCGCAGATGCGCTTACCTATGACGATGGCCTCGTCCACCTTACCGCCGTGCATCAGAGCCATGGCTAGCCCGTGCATCGCGTCGGTCCACTCGGGCGACTCTTCAAGGGCCTTACGGTGAGCTTCTGCCGCGGCGGAATAGTCGTCATCCCCGTAGTGCTTGAGGCCTTCGAGGTAGTACTGCTGCGCTTTGTCGGTTGCTTCGGTCATAGTCGGGTTCGGGTGGGGGTGGCTAGCTGAGCTCGGGGGAAGAGGATAGTAACTCCCGCTGCAGCTACATGACCGGCTCGACGCCCAGATCCGCAAAGCCCTTTGCATCGAAATGGGCGCGGAACATGTCGCGTAGTTTGATTGCCGCGGCATCGTAGGCGTCCTTGTCCGCCCACGAATTGCGCGGGTTCAGGATCGCCGAGTCCACGTTCGGGCAAGAGCGCGGCATCTTCAAGTTGAAGACTGGGTGCAGGTCGTACTCGGCGCCGGGCTGATGCAAGTCTCCCGCCAGGGCGGCGTCCAGCAGAGCGCGGGTGTCCTTGATGGAAATGCGCTTGCCCACGCCATAGGGCCCACCTCCCCAACCGGTGTTGAGCAGGATGCAGCGCGCGTCGTGCTTGGCCATCTTCTCGGCCAGGCCCTTGGCGTACACGCTCGGGTGGTGGGGCATGAAAGGCGCCCCGAAGCAGGCGCTGAAGGCGGCTTTGGGTTTGGTGACGCCCACTTCTGTGCCGGCCAACTTGGCGGTGAAGCCCATCACGAAGTGGTACATGACCTCCTTGCCGTCCAGGATCGACACGGGCGGCAGGACACCGAAGGCGTCGGCGGTCAGCAGAACGATGGTCTCGGGGTGCGGCCCCCGGGCACCCTCAGCCACGTTGGGATTGCACGTCAGGGGGTAGCTGAAACGAGTGTTCTCAGTGCGCGAGTTGTCGTCCAGGTCGAGTTCCTGGGGATCGGTGTCCTCGAGCGCCTTGCCCGGCAGGGGCGGGACGTTCTCGATCAGCGTTCCGGGCATGGAGAGGGCCGCCGCGATGATGGGCTCCGCCTCCTTGTCCAAATTGATCAACTTGGCGTAGCAACCATCTTCCAAGTTCGAAATCCCTGTGCCCGTCCACGCCGTCTCATCATCACCGACCAACAACCGATCGGGATCCGCACTAAGGGTGGTCTTGCCTGTACCGGAGAGGCCGAAGAGGATGGCTCCGTCACCCCGCCGGCCGACGTTGGCCGAGCAATGCATGGACATGTGGCCTTGCTCGGGCAGCATGTAGTTCATGACGGTGAACATGGTCTTCTTATTGACGCCACAATAGTCCGCACGGCCGAGGACCAGACAAATCTGAGTCTTGAAATCCATGATCACAACCCGTTCCGCACGCGTTCCATCGCGCTCGGGATCGGTCGTGAAGGAAGGCACGTTCAGGAGAGTCCAGCGCTTGCTCTCCTCATTGCTCACACCCTCAATTCCCTTGGGGAACATGTTGTGAACGAACAGGGCGTGGCTGGCGAACTCACCGACGAACCGGTAGGGCACGGCGTACTCGGGGTCGGAACCCGCGTAGACGTCCTTGACGTATAGGCTCGCCGAGCGCGCGTTCAGGTGCTCGCCCACGCGGCGCATGAGAGGCTCGAACTTGTCGGCAGGGAACTTCTGGAAATCCGGCTTCCACCAGACCTTCTCCTCGAGCTCGGGCCAGGCCACCCCAAAGGTGTCCTGCACGGGCCGGCCGGTGCAGCTGGGATCTGTGTAGAAGATCAGGGGGCCGTCTTTGCCGAGCTTGGTCGGGAAGGCCTTTTGGGCGTCGTCAGGCCCGCCCTCTTCCACACGGCCGCGATCGTTGGCGATGGCCTCGTCAAACAACTCGTCCTTGGACAGGTTGGCCTTGTAGCTGACCGCTGTCAGGCCGAACAATTCGTGGAGGTCTTCTTGGTAGGCCATGATCGTGAGTTTGCCCTGTATGTGAGAGCTTGGGGGAAAGCTCTCGTTCCTGCCCCTTCCCAGGTGTTTTTGGGGGAGGAACCCTACCCGGAACCACCCCCCCCGGCAACAGCGCCCGGCCCTTGGAAGCCCTCGATCACTACCCCGATTTGAGGCCCAAAGAGCCCGTGTTGGCCCTAGGCGCCCGGTTTCGCATCGGGTGCATGGACCTGGCGATACCATTCGAGGGTGCGCAGCAGGCCATCCTGCCAGGCCACGCTGGGGACGTAGCCAATAAGGTCTTTGGCGCGGGTGAGGTCCGCCAAGCTGTGACGCACGTCCCCTGCTCGAGCCTCGCGGTACAAGGGCTGTAGTTCCACGCCCAAAGCTTCGGCCACAGCGGTAAAGAGTTGGTTGAGCGAAATGCGCTCCCCACCGCCAACATTGATGATGGCGCCCTGCTCCGCAGGCGGCGAATCCATGGCGCTCAAATTGGCCTGCACGACGTTGTCCACGAACGTAAAGTCACGAGTCTGCTCACCATCCCCGTATATCGTGGGCGCGCGGCCTTCCAAAAGCGCTCGAGCAAAAATGGCAATCACGCCGGTGTAGGGACTGTCATCGGCCTGGCGTGGCCCGAAGACGTTGAAGTAGCGCAGGGAGACGGTCTGCAGATTGAAACACCTGGCGTAGACAGCAAGAAGGTGTTCCGCTGCGACCTTGCCAGAGGCGTAGGGCGAGCAGGGTTGGGGGCTCATGCCCTCGTGCTTGGGGAGCTCCTTGGACTCGCCATAGGCTGCTGAAGACGCCGCAAAGATGAACCGCTCCACTTTTGCGGCTCGCGCAGCCTCGAGCAGGTTGTGGGTGCCCAAGACGTTCACTTCGTAGCTTCCCATGGGATCTACCAAGCTAGCGGGAACAGAGACCTGGGCAGCCTCGTGGAATATCCCATCCACGCCATCGGCTGCTGCACGGCAGGCATCCAAGTCCGTAATCGACCCCTCCTTAAATTCCACAGCACTTCCAGAGCCGAGAGGCCCAACGTCGAGGAGCTCCAGATTGGCCAAGGTGCCGGTGGACAAGTTGTCCAGCACGCGGGGCGATCGCGTCCGCG
>JAPKBO010000027.1 GCA_028823395.1 Planctomycetota bacterium
GTGGACCAGAAGGTGGAGGCCCCGACGGACGCCCCGGACCTGGAGATCGCCGCCGCCCTGGCCGTGAAGGCCGTCCAGATCGTGGTGGCCCGCCGGATCGTGGTGGCCCGCCAGATCGTGACGGCCGTCCAGATCGCCGAGGTCCTCCGGACCGTGGCGGCCCCGGAGGCGGCCCGGATGGTGGGCCCCCGGATGACGGAAACCGGCCCCCACGCGGTGGCGGAGGAGGCATGGATCCCCACGCTCTGTTCCGCGCCACTCGCATTGAGGCGGGCTACGCCGGGCTCAGCAAACTGCAGGGCTAACGGATCGAATCCAACGCCCTAGATTCCAGCCAGCACTCCCGTCGCGTCACCCAGCTCAACATCCTGCACCCCCATGCGCTCGAGCAGGGCCAGGTGCAGGTTGTTCAAGGGTGTCTCCGCAGGCCAGATCACATGCCGGCCTGGATTCAATGAGCCGTCGCCACCACCGGCCAACAGAATGGGAAGACCGTGGTGACTGTGCGTGTTCCCATCCCCAAGCCCCGAGCCGTAGACGACGAAGCTTGAGTCCAGCAACCGGGCATCGCCCTCGCGTGCCGCAGCCAAACCATCGAGCAGATGGCCGAAGAGTTCCACGTGGTGGCGGTTGATCGCACCGATGACAGCCACCTTGCCCGCATCTCCCTGGTGGTGGGAGAGGCTGTGATGTCCCTCCGTCGAGCCGAGGTCCCGATAGGACCTGTTGCTGCCTTCGTTGGCGACCATAAGCGTCGCCACACGGGTCTGGTCCGTCTGCAGAGCGAGGACCAGGACGTCGGCCAGCAACTTGAATCGTTCGGACGGAGAACCGGGAGCCGTGGATGGGCGCGACTCGTCGGAAACCGACTCCACCCGAAGCTCCTCAAAATTAACCAGGCGACGCTCCAGCTCGCGGAGGCCGCTCTCGAATTCATCAAGCCGGTGGAGATCCGTATGCCCCAGCAACCGACGCAGGTCGCGCGCATCTTCGCGCACGAAGTCTAGAATCGAGCGGCGCTGAGCCTGGGTACGCATGCGCTGTGTCGCGTTTCCCGGCGACAGTCCCCCTCGGAACAGCCGGTCAAATACCCGAGCCGGATCGGACTCCTTACCCGCGGGAGTCGTAGCCGTCTGCCAGGAGATAAAGCTTGAGTAGGCGCAGGCGTAGCCCGAGTCGCATTGCCCCGATAGCTGCCCACCATCGGTCCCCAGCTGGATCGACCGGAAGCGGGTGTTCGCCCCCAAGGCAGCCGCCGCCACTTGATCGGCCGAGATTCCCAGACCCACGGCGCCGTCAGTCTTGAGCGCCTGAACCCCGGTGAGGAAGGTCGCCGAGGCCCGGGCGTGGTCCCCCGGCCCATCGCCGTTGGCGCGCGCCTTGTCCTGGGTCAGGCCCGAGAGCACCTGCAGGGAAGAAGCGTGGGCCTGTAAGGGGCTGAGTATGGGCGGCAGCTCCCCTAAAGGACTCGCCTGCCCCTCGGGGAGGCCTTCCAGTTCGGTAGGTAGCCACCCGCCAGGCACGATTCCGTTGGGGGTATAGACGTAGATCAGCCGCTTAGGGGCCCCATCGGTCGCTGGGGTCATGGCCTCGAGCCAAGGTAGGCTCAAGCACACGCTGCTCCCGCGCAGGAAGGCTCGACGAGAAAGGGCTCTCACCGGACACCCCCGACCCGGCGGTGGGTAAAGGCCTCGCAGCAGGCGATCTCAATGACTAACTGGCGCAGGCTGGGCTCCCCTTGATCCAGGGTAGCTCCGATGCCCGCGACGAGGGGACGGTCCGCGGCGCTGAGGCCTCGGCCCAGTGCGTAGACAAGGAGCTTTCGAGTCAAGGTCTCCTGGAATCGATCGTCTCCGCGCAGGGCCCGGACCAAACCCAGGGGCCCGTCAAATACGCGCCCTCCAGGGAGTTCGCCGGAACCGTCTACGGGCTCCGCCGCGCGGTCGAGAGCGGGACTCGCCGGATAGGTTTCACGCCAGGTCCCCAAGGGCCCGTAGTTCTCCAAGCCAAACCCGATGGGGTCCATGGAATCGTGACAAAGAGCACAAGCAGGATCCTCCCGATGGACAGCCCAACGCTCCCGCAGACTAAGCGCCGCCGACTCGGAATCGGGATCCTCCAACGGGTTGGGCAGGGCCGGGGCGGCGGTGGGCGCCGCACCCAAGAGAGCTTCCAGTACCCACTTACCTCGGCGCACCGGAGAGGTGCGCGTGGGCTCACTCGTCCGGGTCAACACTGCCGCCTGTCCCATAACGCCGCGGCGCTGGGTCGAGGCCAGGGACACCCGCCGTAGCCCTTCTCCCTCCACGCCTTCAATGCCATACACCTGCGCCAAGGCCTCATTGGCATGGGTCCAGTCCGCCTCTAGCAGTTGCCAGAGGCTCAGATCCTGCCGCAGCACGGCGTCAAAAAACGACACGCTCTCGGCCACCATTGCCTGCTTCAGAGCAGCGCTCAGCTCAACAGACTCCCCTCCAGTCGGGGCCGCATCCGACGAACTCTCCGACTGAGCCTCCAACGACTGCAGGCCGCCGAGTTGTAGCCACTGTGTGGAGAAGGACTCGGAGAGCGCGCGGGAGCGCGGGTCATCCAGCATGCGCTCAACCCGGAGCCGGTAAGCCTTCGAGTCCGTGAGTTCCCCACGGCTGGCGGCCAACTGAAGGCCCGGATCGGGAGTCGTACCCCACAGGAAGTAGGACAGAGATGAAGCCAACTCAACATCGCTGAGAGCGCGAACCTCCCCCGCGACCTCTCCGCGAGGCTCCGGCTCGGGACGGAAGATAAAGTAGGGCGAAGCCAGGAGCGCGGTCAACTGAACGAGGAGGCGATCGTCGGCTGCACCCTCGGAATCAGGAAGAGCCATCAAGCGATCGACTTCACCTGTCCGGGCCGGTCGACGCCAGATGCGATGCACCAGATGGGCCAAACGACGCGCCTCCGACTCGGGCTGGCCGTCAGGCCCCATGCGCCCGGCGAGCGCCTGCTGGAACGGAGTCAGGGGCGGAGGATCGAGGGGCCCCGTGAGTTCGATCCACTGCACGTAGAGGTTCCGATCTCGTCGAGTGGGATCAGGATGTTCTGGGACGTAGTAGTCATTAAGAAAGCGAACCCCCGCCCGATGGGAACCCGCCGTCAGCTGGCAGTCGACCGCGTACACGTCGGGGAATCCCAGCCGAGCACGCCCCGGCGTGGCCTCCACATCAAACTCACCCAGTTGCTGCTTCCCGATGGTGAGTCCCATGCGGGCGAGCTCCGTACCGGCTTGGGTCGCAGCCACTGCGGTACTCAGCCGGTAGCGGCCAGCGCGCGGCACTTCAAAAGTGCCGGCGATGATGCCGTTTGTACTCAAGACTTTGGCCCCGGACCTCCCCGCTCCACTGAGCTGCTCACGCGCCAACCGCCTGCGCTCCGGGTCAGCGCTACGGTCCACGGCCACCGCCTCGGAGGCCAGAATTCCGGCAGTCGAAAGGTACAACTCCACTCCCAGGTCAGAGAGGGTAAGGCTCTCGGCCACCGTGTCGAATCCGTGACCAATACCATCCGGTGGGAAGTGTGCGCGCGCGTCAAACTCCACGCCTAGGAGATCGCGCACCGTGCGTGCGTACTCGGCGGCGTTTAAGCGCCGCAGACCCATAAGGCCCCTGTCGGGGCTAAGGGCCAAGACCTCCTCAAGTACCTGTACGATTCGAGCCCGCTCGTGTGCATTCGGTTGCGCAGCCTCACGGGGCGGCATCTCGAACAGATCCAGGACCGCCAACACGTCCTCCCAGGTTTCCTCCGCCGCTCGCGCATCCTCCCCCATGCGGAAGCGCGTAAGGACGAGGCCCTGGTCTTCACCTGCCTCCGCATGACACTCCGAGCAATAGCGTTCAACGAACGGCACAACCTCACTCGCGAACGCATCACGCGAAGGCACAGGATCCTGAGCGTCCGGGTGGGCCCCAGCCGCCAAGCCAAGGGAAGCCAGCGCCAAGAGGCTCAGAACGAGAGGCTTGGAAAGACCGAAAGTCACCGGAGCATTCTAGGAGCAAGGGCCCTTCCGGACGGAAGGTGTTTTCAAGTCAAACGCTTAAAGGGACTCATAGGGGGTCACCTCTTCAAACGTAACGTGCAGTTTCATGCCCCCCAGCTTGCAGACCACCTCGCGCTTGGCCGCGTTGATCTTGTGTACGAGGACCCTCTGCCGATATCGCGGCAGATAGACCAGGCTGCCCTTGCGCAGTGAGGCGAGGAAGGCCTCGCGCCGCTCACTCAGGCTCGCCCCGGTCAGATCGGCCTCCAACTCGTCTAACAAATGGCCCAGGCTGACAGCCGTCTCCTTTGGAATCTGGGACAACAGGGCACGCGCCCGCCCCACCTTGCGCAACCCATCGCGCACCCGCTCCTCGATGCCCTTCTGGGCTTCCGCCTCCAACTGCTCACTGCGCCGGTCGAGGTCGCCACGCACATCTTCCAGCTCGACGATGCGCTCGCGAGCTTCATCCAGACGCGCCTCGGCGCCGGCACGTAGCTCCTCCGCCGCGGTGCGAGCCACGCGCACCTCTTCCATTAGGTCGGCTAGTTCTCCGTCACGCCTCTCTCGCAGGGATCCGGCGCGCTCGACTAGAGCTTCGGGCAGTCCTAGGCGACGGGCGATGACAAGGGCCCCGGATTCCCCCGGAGATCCGATCAGAAGTCGATAGCGAGGCTCGAGGCTCCGCACATCAAATTCAGTGCAAGCATTCTCAGCCCGTACATGGCGGAAGGCGAACTCCTTCAGCTTTCCGATGTGGGTTGAGCAAAGAGTTGGAACGGCACGCTCCAAGAGGTTCTCAAGTACCGCCTCCCCGAGAGCAGCTCCCTCCTCCGGGTCCGTGCCCCCACCGAGCTCGTCGAGCAGAACTAGGGAATCACTATTCGCCTCGGCGAGGGCGCCCTTGATGCGCACGAGGTGTGAGGCAAAAGTCGAAAGGTTTTGACGGATCTCCTGCTCGTCTCCGATGTCCGCTGCTACGCGTTCATAGAGAGGAACCGTCGTGCCCTCGGCCGCAGGAACAGGCAGGCCGCAACGCGTGAGAAGCGCAAACAGCCCAGCCGTCTTGAGAGCCAGAGTCTTGCCGCCCGTGTTGGGCCCCGTGATGATCAACATGTCGAACTCCCCGCCGAGACGGACGTCGATGGGGACAACGCTAGGTATCCGGCCTTGGCGCTCCTGCTCTAAGAGCAACGGATGACGTGCGGAACGCAGAAGCAGGCCCGGTGCTGCACCAAGGTCCCCGGGCTGTAGAGCGGGTCGCCCACCACCCAGTGCAGCCGACCGGGCGCCAATCGATGCCAACTCCAATTCCGCCAGTCCCTCGGCCAGGGATTCAAGCCCGCCGCGGGCGGCGCGTACTGTAGTACTGAGCTCAAGCAGGATGCGTTCGGTCTCGCGGCGCGTGTCTGCGTGCACCTCAGCCAAGCGGTTACCGAGCTCCACAACCTCGTTCGGTTCGATGAAGACACTTTCGCCGCTCTGGGATCGGTCGTGCACCAACCCGCGCACGCGCCCCGAGCTCTTGGCGCGCACGGCCAGCACGGGCCGGCCTCCGCGACGGTGGACAGCCGAGTCTGAAAGGACAGCTCGCACCCCACTGCTAGCCACGATACGGCGCAGGATGGTGTTGATTTCACTGGAGAGATGTCGCCCCTCCTTGCCCAATCGGGCCAAGAGAACTGAGGCGTCCCGGCGCACACGGCCGCGTTCGTCCAGCACTTGGTCGATGGCCTCCACGAGGGAGTTCATGCGCGGAAGAGACTCCGCCACCCGGGCCAGCGCAGGTGTCTCCGCGGCGCGCTCAGCAAACCAGTCAGCGAGCCGCATACCTGCCAGGCACACACTGCGAAGTGCCATGCAGCGTTCTTCGTCGTAGGAGCGCTGGATGCGGCCACCCGTTTCGATGGGGACAGGATCGGTCACGCCCGCGAAGCTGGGGCCGCCGCCGCGCTTCTCGAGTTCCTGCATCTCCCGCACCCGGGCCAATGCAGTTCGAGCCCCCTCCTTCGAACGCGGCCCGAGATCACGCAGGGCCCTCCGGCCCAGGGAACTGTGGGCCAATACCTCCAGCAGCGACAAAACGACCTCAAATTCGAGGACGGATGCCGAATATTTGGCACGCCGCGCCTCAAGCGCGCTGGAATCTTCGGAGCCGTGGCAGAGCATGGTGGCCCGTGAGGCTAACGGATAAGATCTCTCCCCATGACACCCCAAGACGAGCATTCGACCGAGGACCACTCATCAGCGCACTTTGAGACCCGTGCCATCCATGCGGGCCAGAAACCCGACCCCGTAACGGGGGCCGTGATGACGCCGGTCTACATGACCAGCACCTACGCTCAGAACGCGCCCGGCGATCCGATAGGCGGGTACGAGTACTCGCGTACGCACAACCCCACACGCACGGCTCTGGAGAATAACCTGGCCTCCCTTGAAGGGGGCACCTTCGGCCTGTGTTTCAGTTCGGGACTGGCCGCAACCAGCGCCCTGCTCGGACGCTTCGTTCCCGGGGATCACATTGTCGCCGGCAACGATCTCTATGGAGGCACGTACCGCATCTTCACTCAGGTCTATGAGCGCTACGGTATCCAGTTCACGTTTGCGGACACCACGGATCCCGACGCTGTGCGCGCGGCCATGACCGATGCCACGCGCATGATCTACGTGGAGAGCCCCTCCAATCCGCTACTGCGCTTGAGCAACATCGCAAGCATGGCCGAGATTGCGCACAAGGCGGATGCTCTCCTCGCGGTGGATAATACTTTCGCCACCCCGTACCTGCAGACTCCCCTCGCTCTTGGCGCGGACATCGTCCTGCACTCCTTGACCAAATATTTGGGCGGACACTCCGACGTGGTGGGTGGCGCCTTGATCGGGAAGTCCGATGACTTGCGTGAGGAGCTTGCCTTCTATCAGAACTCCTGCGGAGGCACGCCGGGCCCCCTGGATTCCTTCCTGGTCCTGCGCGGCACCAAGACCCTCGCCTTGCGCATGGAACGCCACTGCTCGAACGCCATCGCCATCGCTCTGCATCTCGAGGCCCACCCGAGTGTGGACCGGGTGCACTATCCGGGCCTCCCCTCACATCCCCAGCACGCCCTCTGCAAGGAACAGATGCTCCTCGGGGGCGGCATGGTCTCATTCGAGCTCGCCGGTGGAGTCCAAGCAGGCGAGACGTTTGCCAGCAGTACGCGCCTCTTCACGCTGGCTGAGTCCCTCGGCGGAGTGGAGTCACTGGTCGAGACACCGCCGAGCATGACCCATGCTTCGATTCCCCCTGAGGTACGCCGCGCTGCGGGCCTTGAGGACGGCCTCGTGCGGCTATCCGTCGGCGTCGAGCATGTGGACGACCTGATCGCCGATGTAGATGCGGCCCTGGCACTGGCGGACGCCTAACGCCCCGTCCCCGCTCGTCAGCATGGGCAATGAGAGAATGGCCGACGATATCGCCTGGCTCGCCATCAGCTCCGGAATAGCCATGACACGGCCAGCAATGACCGTTCGTCAGTCCTGCACACCCTCCGTGCGGACCATGAGCGCCGCCTTCTCCTATCTCGCGTGGGAGAGCACCGCGCCGATCGCCAAGGCCTCGCCTTCCGAATTCCGCCATTCGGTTAGAAAGGGGAGGAGGGATTCTTCGGCTTGGGAGGAGTCGGAGGAGACTTGGAACCCGGCCCAGAATCCGACTTGGCATCCGGCCTGGATGCCGACTGACCGGCATCCCCCGCCGAGGCGCTGCCGGCCTTCGCGACTCTAGCACCCGAGTATTCCTCTCCAGGGTTATCCCCCCCCTCGGACTGATCCAGAGGAGCCGGGTTATCGCAGACCAGCGCGCGCATGGAACGACCGGGCTTGAATTTGACCACGCGCTTGGCCGGCACATCGACCGATTCGAGAGTGCGCGGGTTCTGGGCCTTGCGCGCAAGGCGTTGGCGCACTTCAAACACACCAAACTCGCGGAACTCCAACCGGTGGCCGTGCGCCAACTCCGCCACGACCTCGTCCAGGAATGTCTCAAGCACTTCCTTGACGAGCACCTTCGTCATGCGCGCCCCCTTGAGGCGTTCCAGTCTGGCCTTGGCCTTCCGAGAACGCTCGCCTCCACGTGCCAAGTCAGGGGCCACCTGCTCCTGTGCCGCCCGGAATTTCTCGTCTTGGGAGCGGTTGATCTGCTCAGTGATACGCGCAACCAATTCTCGTTTGGTTGTGGTCTGGGCAGAGGTAGAGGCCATGGTCGGTAATGTCCCAGGAAGTAAGGACTTGGGTGTCCCGTTGGAGCTAGCAGGCACGGGACGGCGGGTGGTCAGGACGCACTGCCCAACCTCCAATCTGATGATCGCCCGCCAGCAAGTTCTTGTCAAGACTGGACTTGCGTCGCTTTGGGTCGTGGCCAGTGAAGGGCCATCGGGGATCCGATCAACTCTCTAGGACGAAGGTAGCCGGGCCGTCGTTGAGCAGTTCGACCGCCATCTGTGCCCCGAACACCCCTCTAGAACAGTGCAAACCCAGAGCCTCTAGGGCCCCGACAAAGCACTCATACAGGGGCTCGGCAAGGCCCCCCTCCAAGGCCTGGTCAAATGAAGGCCGGCGGCCACGGCGACCATCCGCGGCGAGGGTGAACTGGCTCACCACCAACAGCTCCCCGCCCACTTGATCGATAGAGAGATTCATGCGCCCCTGGTCGTCGGGGAAATACCGCAGGCGACCCACGCGCTCCGCAAGAGCCCTGGCCCCGGCCTCGTCATCCCCATCCACAATCCCCACCAGCACCAGCGCGCCCTTGCCTATCTGGGCCACCCGCTCACCTTCCACGTCGACACTGGCGTGCGTCACTCGCTGGATAACGACCTTCAATTCTCCACACCGTCATCGATCTCAAGGTCGTCCTGACCCGCTTCCTCCACCGACTTCTCCAAGTAGACACGGGCACGCACACTCTGCAGCAATCCTGCGAGATTTCCCTGGTGCGCCGCGGCGTCCACGACCTCCTGCCATCGCCTTTTCGCTTGATCAACATCGTCGCCGCGCATCCGTTGCCCGTACAAGAGAGCTTGCTGCACTATGGGCAGGAGAGCCGCCGGGTCTGCCAACTCCGCGCGCCGAGCCGTGTCTAGGGAATCTTCAATACGCCCTTGCTCGTGCTGCGCCACGGCCAGGACGGCCAATCGTCTTGCACGCCCGACCTCCTGTCCGGCGTGGGTCAATAGAAGAACCTCAGCCTCCTCGACCAGGCCCTGCCGCACCCACATCAAGGCCAGATCCACCTCAGCCTCCAAGCGCTCCGCATGGGCCACCCTCGGATCCCCACGGGTTTGCTCTAACCAACGCTCCAAAGCGATGGAAGCCTGAGCCACGTCCCCCTCCTGAGCCAGAATCCAGGCCTCAAGGTGACGTGCCCGCAAGTGGGAGGGGTCGAGCTCCAGGGCCCGGGTAAGCTCCGCGCGCGCATCGGGCCAACGATTCCCCCGCTGGCGTTCACCCAGCAGGACATGGGCCCGAGTGTAGTGGACCCAAGCGTGGTTACGGTCCAGTTCCAGGGCGCTATCGAGCAAAGCCAGGGCCTCTGCGCCCTCCATCAGGCGCGCCGCCAGGATCAAGTTCGCCGGTGTGGGATTGGATTGGGCTCGCTCCGTGTAGCCCGTCAGGAGGGACTCGGTCTCCTGACCCAGCTGCTCTGCCCACTCCCACTCCAAGTCCTGTAGCCAAAACCCAAGCTCCAGATTGTCCTCCGCGTTTCGGGCTGCCGGTCTCAACAGATCCAGAGCGGCCCCCAGCTTACCCTCATCGTAATAGGTGCGCGCCGCGCGCAAGGCGAGCTCCTCCGCCGGCTCAAAATCGGCGCCTGGGGATTCCCAGGTCGCCGTCCAGCGCGGGCGGTTGCTGGAACAGGCGACGCACAAGCCGACCATCATGACTAGCACGGCCCACGCGACGCCTCGCACAGGGTCGCCCTCGGCCTGAAGGAAAGTAACCCTCGGCACGCTGGCCGGCTTGGGCGACGACGCCTTCATCGTCGCGGAGTTCGAGATCCAGGGGCGGACGAAGGTTCAGATTCAGGAACACTCTTGACCGGACCGCGAAACTGCAGCCGCGCACTGCGCTTCTCACCGCCGTCGGTGTCTTTCCAGAGCGCGTTCCCCTCTGCGGTCACGGTCACTTCGTTCAGGCCCGCATGCAGATCCATGCGAATTTCCTTATAGGCGGCCAGGTTCCAGGCGTCGATCTGAGCCCGCAGCAGCCCCTGCCCGTCGCCGCCCCCACGGAACTTCAGCACCACCTCCAACCCGTCAGCAGTGGGGCGCTCGGTGCGCTCGAAGAGCGCGTCATCGAGGGTCATGACCAAGTGTTCAATCAACCCCGCTGGCCCCTCGATCAAGATGCGGTCAGCCAGCAGGATGGCGCGCTCCGAAAACGCATCGGTCCAAGGTGCCGGGAGAACCCTGGTCGGAGGCACCCGCACCTCGGGAGCCGGATCGACGGGTCCCGGGGGAGCGGGTAGGGGTGCCGGAGCGGCAGTGGAGGCCTTGGAGGCCCCACCGGTACCCGCACATGCGGCGAGCATCACAGGAGCGACCAAGGACAGCAGGCAAGCAATAGGGCGGGTATTCATGAGAGTTCGCCTCAACGCAGGCCGCAGGCCATCAGGGCTCGATCACGTGTAATAGAGGCCCGTGCGCGGGCCTTCTCTGCACCGAGAGCTAGAGCTCGATCCACCTCGGCCGGATCGGCAAGAAGCTCGCGACGCCGCTCGCGCGCGGGGCCGAAATATTCATCGATGGCCTCGATCAGGCGCACTTTCAAGTGGCCATAGCCCGGTGCCCCATCGCCCCCCGCACGCAGGCGCTCCCCCCACTCCTCCAGCTCGCCTGCTTCCAGAAACAGGGATAGGAAATCGAACAGGAGCACACCCTCAGGATCCTTGGGCTCTTCCGGCGCACGCGAATCTGTGACGATGCGTCCGACAGCCTTCTTGAGCGCCTTGCCCTCCTCAAAGATCCAGAGGCCGTTGCCGTAGGACTTGCTCATCTTCTCCCCATCAAGCCCAGGCACACGCGCCATCTTGCCAGACTCCGGCAGGCGCGCTTCCGGCCGCACGAAGACCTCACCGTAGGTTGAGTTGAAATAACCCGCCATGTCTTGAGCCATCTCAAGGTGCTGCACCTGATCCTTGCCCACCGGCACGATGGTCGAGTCGTAGGCCAGGATGTCGGCGGCCATCAGGATCGGGTAAGTAAACAAACCCACAACGGGCTTGATCCCATGGGCCATCTTGTCCTTGTAAGAGTGGGCACGCTCCAGCAAGCCCATGCCCGTAACCGTGGACAAGAGCCAGGTCAACTCTGTCACCTCAGGCACGTCGCTCTGCCGAAAGAAGGCCACGCGCTCGGGGTCGAGGCCCAAAGCCATATAGCCCACGGCAAGTTCACGCACGTTCTCACGTAGAACCTCCGGGTCCCGAGTGGACGTCAGGGCGTGATAGTCGGCAATGAAATAAAAGTGCTCCCCCTCCTCGTCCTGAGAGGCGATGTGCTGGCGCATCGCACCGAAGTAGTTGCCCAGATGTAGCTGGCCGCTGGACTGGATGCCGGAGAGAAACGTGTTCATTTCAGCGCAGTATGGGGCGTAAGGGGTGCCAGGAAGGGGGCCACAGGGGGCCCGAGGGCGGGGGAAGAATCCTCGCACTCGGCTCCGTGGGGAATCGGACAGTAGCAACGCTTCCGAGGGGCTACAACCGAGGGCTGTGGTCGATCCATCGAGCCCCATGCTTGCATTGTTAGCGGAGGGCTCGACAATCCACCCCACCTATGCGACCTCGCCAGAATTCGGAGCACCCCCAAAGCACGCCCACCGGACGCCAGGCGTCCACTCTGTGGATAGGCCTGCTTGCATGGGCCCTCACGGGATGCGCGAGCCTCGATCAGGAACGGCATCTGGCACCGCTCATTAGCGACCTCTCCACAGCGGGGGGGGAGCGCGAGTTGGAAGCCTTGGGCGGAGCCCTCCTGGTACGGCGCAAGGTGGAGAGCAACGCGGTGACCTATTGGGCTCTGCGCCCCCTCGCCTCCCATGCGCGCAGCACCCCCGAGCGCAGCGAATCATCGTTCCTGCCCCCTCTTGGCAGGGTGGTGCTCACGCCGCGAGAAAGCGTCTACCAATTACTGCCCCTGGCTCGCTACTCGCGCCAATATTACCCGGATGCGCCGGACACCTGGACCTTCTTCGGACTGCCGGGGTTCTATTGGTCCAAGACCAACGACGGTCGCACCGTGCGTGCCCTGGTACCCATCGGTGGAGTGGTCGAGCACTTCCTCTCCTACGACCGGATGGTGTTCGCGCTAATGCCTCTGTTCATTCGCTACGAGCGCAACGGTCGGGTGACCACCCACTTCATGTTTCCGTTCTTCTCCTGGTCTCGCCCGGTCGAGAAGGAAGACTCGCCAGACTCGAGCCGTACGGAGGGAGGTGGAGGTCGCGATTGGCGGGTGTGGCCACTCGTCGGCGTCAACAACTGGGAGGGCCGCTACGAACGATGGTTCTTCCTCTGGCCCTTCTTTCATTGGCAGAAGAACAATCTCGACCGACCCGAAGATGGACAGGATAAACGCTGGATGGTCTGGCCGCTCTTCGGCGAGCAGCAACGCGGAGCGACCAAAAGCTGGATGGCGCTTTGGCCTTTCTTCGGCTACACGGCCAACTCCAAGAACGGCTTCTGGGCCTGGGATGGCCCCTGGCCTCTCGTGACCATCCAGCGTCCGGGAGAAACCGGCCAGGCCAGCCGCACGCGGGTGTGGCCGTTCTACTCGCACTTCGCCGGGGACGGCATGACATCGACTCACGTCTTGTGGCCCATCATCAACAAGCGGCGCGAGGTGTATGGGGATGTAGTCAAGGACACGACCCTAGTGCTGCCCCTCTATCAAGCATGGGACAAGCGCAGCCCCGAAGGCCCGAGTAGCTGGCGCAAAGTGTTCCCCTTCTTCACCCGCTACGAGTCCGTAGCGGACGATGAGTCCTCATTCGCCTTTCCCGCCCCCAGCCCCCTAACTTGGCGGCTGGGATTCGTGGAAGAGCACTACGCCTGGATGTGGGAGATCTACAGCCAACGACGTAAGGGTGAGCACCTGCGCGAGCGCAGCTGGCTGGGCCTCTGGAGGCGTGAGAAGGGCGAGAGCGAAGATCGGCGTTCGCTCATGGGTCTGTGGGCCCGCCGCGACTACATACGGGAGGGAGCAGCAACCCGCGAGCAGTCCGTACTGTTCGGGCTCTTGCGCTGGCGTTCGGGTCCCGAGGGCGTCACTCTTCTCCAACCGGCCTTCCCTGGCCCCGGTTGGCCCCTGAAGCGGACCGGCGGAACGGAGCAATAAACAGGGCCGACCATCCATGGACTCCACATCCGACATCCTGACCCTGGCGTTCGGCGCCAGCGTGCTCTACCTGCTCTATCAGATGCGCAGCTTCAGGAAATTCTTGGGCGCGGCCGGCTTCCGGATCGAATTGGGAATCAAGGTCCTACGCCGCCTGCACCACCTGCCCAAGCGTCGGCGCTGGTTCCTGGATCAACTGTTCACCAGCGGCATCATGAACGTGCACGTGGTACTCCTCGTGGGCTTGTTCGTCGGCATGATCCTTTCCCTCCAGATGGGCATCGAGCTGGCCCGCTACGGGCAGCAGGATCAGATCGGGGTCATTGTGGCCGCCTCCATGGCGCGCGAGATGGGCCCCTTCATCACCGCCGTCATCCTCGCTGCAACGGTTGGGAGTGCGCTTGCCGCAGAGCTCGGCACGATGAGCGTGGCCGATGAACTCTCTGCACTCGAGGTCCTGTCCGTGGACAGAGTGTCGTTCCTGGTCCTTCCAAGAGTCGTGGCCCTGGCAATCATCGCGCCGTTCCTGACGGTGCTCTGCAATGCAATCGGCATCCTGGGGGGAGGGTTCGTGGCCGACTCCCAACTGCACGTGGGCTGGAGCCTGTACATGGACTCCGCCATTGAAGCACTCCGTACAACGGGTGAGTTCGTACAGCTCCCCAAGGACGTTTTCGCGGGCCTGTTCAAGGCCAGTGTCTTTGGAGGGATCGTGGCGATCATCTCATGTTCGTGCGGACTGAAAGCCAAGGGTGGCGCCCTGGGCGTTGGCCGGGCCACGTCCCATGCCGTACGCGACTCCATCATCGCGGTGATCGTCGCGAACTACTTCCTGACTTGGATCCTCTATCAGAACTGATCATGCCTCCTGACACTGAACCACTGATCCGACTGGAAGGAGTGCACAAGTCCTTCGGGGATCAACACATCCTGCGCGGGCTCAGCTTCGACGTGCGTCGTGGCCAGTGCCTCGGGGTGATGGGCGGTTCAGGCTCGGGCAAGTCGGTCACCTTGCGCCACGTCATTGGGCTACTGCAACCCGATGCCGGGCGGATCGTCGTGGACGGGCAGGACATGGCTCAAACCAGCGAGGCCGACCTGGCCGCCCTGCGCAGGCGCATGGGCTACGTCTTCCAGGAAGGCGCGCTCATCGACTGGCTCACTGTAGCCGAGAATCTCGCTCTGCCCCTCCAGGAGACGACCAACCTGCAACCCGCTGAGATTAGCGATCGAGTCGCGCACACCCTGGGCCTGGTACACATCCCAGACTCAGCCGACAAATTCCCCAACCAGATTTCGGGGGGGATGAAGAAGAGGGTGGGGCTGGCGCGAGCCTTGATCACCGAACCTGAAATTGTCCTGTACGACGAACCCAACGCCGGGCTGGATCCGCGCATTGCACGCTCCATCAACGCACTCATCCGAGAACTGTCCGACACCCTTGAAGTCACCTCGCTCGTCGTCGAACACCGCATTGATTGCCTCAAGGCCGTCGCCGACGAGGTGATCTTCATGCACGCAGGGGTCGCCCTAGTGCGCGAACCCATCGAGACGTTCTTCGACCCCGACGAACCCAAGCTGAAGGAGTTCCTTGGCGTCTAGCGTCAGGGAAATATCACCATGCACACCAACCGCCACGTCCTCCTGGGCATCTTCTTCGTTTCCATCATCGCCTTGCTGGCATGGTTCACCCTCTTCAAGACCGACTTCTCATTGCTCTCCGAGCGTCAGCAGTGGAGCGTGCGCTTCGCTGATGCCGGCGGACTACGACAGGGAGACTCGGTCTTGGTGGCAGGCATGCGCTGGGGCCGGGTCGAATCCTTGACGTTCGACTCAAGCGCCGAAGCGAACGAGCGCGTCCACGTCAGGCTCTCCCTTGACCGTCCGGTGGACCTCTACGCCGATCATGCCATCCGAATCGAGAGCGCCACCGTTCTAGGTGGCATGCACTTATCCATCGAACCCGGCTCTTTCCAGACCGGCATCATGGCCCAGGGTGCAAGGTTGCGTGGAGAGGTTGTGCCCGACGTGCTCAAGGCTCTGGGTGCCGTGGTCTCGGATAACCGCGAGACCCTGTCAAACATGATTGCCGGCTTGGATGAGATCGTGGGAGAGGTGCGCGATGGGAAGGGCATCCTCTCACGCCTGCTTTACGACGAAACCCTAGGAGAGGACCTCTCCAAGACCGTCAACAGCCTGAATGAGACCTTCACGAATTTGACCGCCATCAGCGCAGACTTGCGCGATGGCAAGGGCACGCTCGGGCGCCTCCTGAAGGACGATGAACTGTATAACTCGATTCAAACGCTCGCCACGGAGATCACCAAGGTGGTCGATGACGTGCGCGGGGGCAAGGGAACGGTCGGCGCCCTCCTCTACGACGAAGACCTCGCTGGAGATTTCCGATCGGGTGTAGCCGACCTCTCGGACATCGTCCAGCGCATCAATGCTGGGGAAGGCACCCTGGGCCTCTTGATTCGCGACGACAAGATCGGGCAGAACCTTGAGCGCATCACTACCGACCTAGCCGAGGGTCGCGGAACATTGGGCAAACTGCTGTCTGACGACGAGATCTACACCAATCTGCGAGTCATCTCCGAAGACCTATCCTTGGCATCCGCCGCCCTGCGGGAAGGTCGCGGCACGATGAGCCGCCTTCTCTATGATGATGAGTTGTACATGGAGATGGAACGCGCCCTGCACACACTGACGGGCACCCTCGAAGAAGCACGCGAAGCCGCCCCCATCAACACGTTCCTGAGCACCCTGTTCTTGGGCTTCTAGCCATCCGCACGGGCGAGACGCTCGATCCACTTGCCGACCATGTCGGCCTCCACGTTGACCGGTGTGCCCACTTCGGCTGCGCCCAGGTTGGTGAGTTCCAGAGTCAATGGAATCAAAGCCACCTCAAACTGCCGGCCCTTCGGCTGGACCACGGTCAAGCTCACCCCATCCAAGGTGATGGAGCCCTTGTCCACGAGATACCGCTCGAGTTCCTGATCCACCTCGAAGGTGAGAACCCGGCCGCCATCCCCCACGTCCTCGATGGCCGTGACGCGCCCTCCCCCATCCACATGCCCGCTAACCAGGTGCCCATCGAGGCGATCCCCCAGGCGCAAGGCGCGCTCTAAATTGACCATACGGCCGACCTCGAGCTTCCCGAACCAGGTGCGCTCCAAGGTCTCGCTGGACAAGTGGAAGACCAGATCGTGGGGCGCCTCAGAACCTCCGGCCCCGGTGGGGGCCGGACGGCGACCAGCCACGGTCAGACATACGCCGCATACGGCGATACTCTGCCCACTGTCCACGGACCAGGTATCTGAGCCGTCTGAGGGCAGGGGCAGGACTAGTTCCGCCCCCTGGCCCAGGGGCTCAAAAGCGCGCACGGGGACGCAGGATTCGATGATTCCGGTGAACATGGGGGCGACTCGGAGGCTGGCAGAGTAGCGTGGCAGCGCTGCAAGGCCAGAGCGGTGGGGCGGAACCCTACCGAGGCAACCTGCAGCCCCCCTGGAATACCCCTTCCCGGGGCTGTCAGACTTGACGCACCCTGTCCCCCCGACTACCCTTCCGGGCCCTTTTCCGGAGCCATGGTCTCCCCGCTCTTTACGATATTAACGCTCTTCCCGGAGGCGCTTCGACCTTATCTTGAGGTCGGCGTTCTGGGCAACGCCCTCGACCGAGGATTAGCCAAGGTTGAGTTGGTGGATTTTCGCGACTGGACTCGCGATCGCCATCGCACGGTGGACGACCGCCCCTTCGGCGGTGGCCCGGGCATGGTGCTCACCCCCGAGCCCATCGCCGAGTGCATCGAGTGGGTGGAAGCCAAGCACGGTCCGCACCGACGCTTTGTTCTCGACCCCTCGGGGCCCACATTCGACCAAGCCCGCGCCGCCCAGTTTTCGAGTACGCCGCGTAGCCTGCTGCTGTGCGGCCGCTACGAGGGCATCGATCAACGTGTGATTGACGCCTTCGCCCTCGAGCCTCTCTCTCTGGGTAACTACGTGCTTTCCGGCGGTGAACTACCTGCCCTGGCCATCGTGGACGCCGCCGTGCGACTCCTTCCTGGAGCTCTAGGCGACGAACGCTCGGCCAGCCTGGACTCATTCCAAGCGCCCTCCTCTAAACAGGACTCCGGCGACAGCCCACAGCTCGACCACCCGCACTGGACGCGCCCCGCTTCCTGGAGAGGTCACGAGGCGCCCGCCGTTCTCCGCAGCGGCGATCACGCAGCCATCGAGATTTTCCGCAAGAGCCAGGCCCAGGAGCGCAGCGAACGCAAGCTCGCCCTGGAGAACGCCCCCATCGAACACGCCCCGGACTCTTCTGGGGCGCACTTCCCGAATAACACAACCTAACCAACAGACGCGACAGCGCGGCTGACCCTTTCCCTCAAGACCTCCACCCCACGGGTGTCCAGTACACCCACGCATCCGATGCAACTGATTCAAACGATTGAGAACGAGCTGAAGAAGCCCGCAGGAGCCCTACCCGCCGTCCACGTGGGCGACACGGTTGATGTTCACTACATGATCCGCGAAGGCGACAAGGAACGCGTGCAGATCTTCACGGGCATCATTCTGGCCCTGAAAGGCCGCGGCATCCGTCGCTCGATCACGGTTCGACGCATCGTGCAGAGCGAAGGGGTGGAGCGCATCTTCCCCTTGCACAGCCCGCGCGTCATCGACATCCAGATAACTCGCCGTGGCGATGTGCGCCGCTCCAAGCTCTACTACCTGCGCGACCGCGTGGGCAAGAAGACGCGCGTGAAGGAGTTGCTGGGCGAGAAGGTCCGCGAGGGCCGCGCCGCAGAGAAGGCCCGACGCGAAAACCAGGCTGCCCAAGCCAATCAGGCAGAGGCCGTCGACGTCGATCCGGATACCGCAGAGGCCTAGGGCTTCCCCCCCACCGCCTCCCCATCGGCCACGTGCGCCCGCTCAACCCGCGGGATCTCGCAACGAGCCCACCCCTCACTCAATCTCCACCCCACGCGCCTCGTGCGCGGACCCGATAGGCCGCAAGGTCACGGGCCAACGAAGGCACCGCGCACAAGCGAATGGTCGAAAACCTCGGACGTAAAGTCACCCTGATCTTCTCCCTCCTGGCCTTGGCCGTAGCGGCCTTGTACTTCGGGGGATTCCGCTTGGGCCTCGACCTGGAAGGCGGAACGCGCCTGGTCTACTCCGTGGACTTCGAGCGGGCCGCAGCCGATGGTCTGATTCAGGAGCGCGAGCTCCAGAACAAGGATCAACTCTTCAATGAGATGCGCGAGATCTGGCAGCAGCGCCTTGACCCTACCGGCGTGCGTGAGATCCCTATCCGGCGTGAGGGCGAAAACCGCATTGTAATCGAGCTGCCCGGCAGCGCCGCGCAGATGAACAAGGAGGTCAGCGGATCCCTGGGAGCCGACCTCAATCTAACGGGCATCACCCTGCGCCTGGCTGGTGAGAGTGCCCAATGGGATGACTTCCCCTCAAGCGGAGGTGAACTGCAGATCGACAACGAACGCATCCGCTATTCCAAGCGTGTGGCCAACCAGCTGATCGGATTGGAGCGCAACTACGGCAACGAAGGCGCGCCCAGTGCTCACACGAATGGAACGAGTGTCAGCCTGGTGGCCCTCGACCCCTGGCGACGCCTGATCGAGGACGTGGGCTCGATGTCATTCTTCATCGAAGCTAGCCGCGACACCCTGGGTGCCGTGGGGGACGTCGCCAGCGAATTGGTCGCTGCCCAGCAGTGGAAGCGCGACAACCCCGAGTTGTCCATTACCGAATACAACGCCGGCCTAGCCCGTGAAGAGGGTCCGCGCAGCCGACTGCGCTTCTTCCCCATGGCCCTCGACGAAGGCTCCCTGGAGACCGCTGAAGCGGATCGCCTGCAGGCCCTGGTTGTCGATGCGAACCCCAATTGGCAGTTCTCCGGCTCTCAGGTGCAGTCGGTCTTCCAGTCCCAGGACCAGATGGGCATGCCGGCGGTGGGCTTCGAGATGAAGTCCTTCGCCAAGTCGGATTTTGGCAAGTTCACCGAAGACAACGAAGGCCGTCGGATGGCCATCGCCATCAATGACGAGATAGTCACCTTCCCCAACATCGAAGAGGCCCTGCCCGGCTCGGGGATCATTCGCGGCAACTTCACAAACGAAGAGGTAATCGACCTCGTCAAGATTTTGCGCTCGGGTTCTCTCCGGATCCGACCCAGCTTCGAAGGCCAAGAAACCGTTGGCGCCACGCTCGGTGACGACTACGTCCGACGCGGCTTCATGGGCGTCGGCCTTGGACTGGGCCTGGTGCTCATCTTCATGATGGCCTACTACCGTAACTTGGGCTATGTGGCTGCCATCAGCCTCATCTACAACCTAGTGCTCCTGGCGGGCGCCCTGGCTTTCTTCCAAGCAACGCTGACCCTACCTGGCGTTGCCGGCATCATCCTCACTGTCGGCATGGCGGTGGACGCCAACATCCTGATCTACGAACGGATTAGGGAAGAAGCCGAGAAAGGTCGCAAAACGTTGCAGTCAGCGAAGGACGGGTTCCGCAACGCCCTCTCCACCATCGTCGACGCCAACCTGACGACCCTGATCACCGGCATCATCCTGTACAAGTTCGGAACCGGCCCCGTACGCGGTTTCGCCACGACCCTCTCGGTGGGCATCCTGACCTCGATGTTCTCCGCCCTGGTGGTGACGCGTGTGCTGGTCAACCGCCAGCTAGAAGGTGGCCTTGAGCAGTTCAACATGGCCCGCTGGGTGCACTCCACCAAGATCCGCTTCATGGCCAAGGCGCGCACGGCCATGTCCATTTCACTGGTCCTGATGATCGCGGGCGTCAGCTTCTTCACCTTCGGTGTGGACGACCAGGACAAGCTGGGCATCGACTTCCTCGGCGGCATGACCATGACTGTGCGCATGGAGGAGCCTCACGAGAAATCAGAGGTGGTCGACCTAGTGCAAGGCATCGGCGGCATTATCGGCTCCTCGGCCGAGGTCAAGGAAATCCTGAACTCCGCCGCAGGGGAGGGCTTCACCCGCTTCCGCATCACCGCCAAGGGCCAAGCTGGCGAAACCGTAGGCACAGGCGGCGATGCCCTGCAAAAATTCCGCAGCCAGATCATGTCTGCACTGAGCGAGGTCCTGCAGCAGGGCCCCATCGAAGATCTGACCCTCGCGGATGGCAAGGCAAGCGGCGTGCTCTACCTCGAACGCGCACACTCCACGACAGACCTGGCCGCTCGACTGGCCGAATTCCCCGTAGCGCTACAGAACGCCGTGGTCACGCAGGTTTCCTCTGAAGACGCCTCCGTCAATCGCATGCGCTTCGAGGGCGGTGTCAGCGACACCAAGACCCTGACGGCCCTACAGGATCAACTCCTCCAAGCCTCCCAGGGCTGGCAGGATTCGAACCAGGTTCCGATCTCCCTGGCCTCCCCCGTGGACGAAGTCAACGCGGTGGGCGCGCAGGTCGTGAGCGAGCTACGCGACAAGGCGATCTTTGCCATCCTCTTGTCTCTATTCGCCGCCGTGATGTACATCCGCGTTCGCTTCGCCGAGTACTCCTTCGGATTTGCAGCCGTAGCGGCCCTAACCCACGACGTCCTCATCACCCTTGGTGCCCTGGCCATTGCGGATAACTTCATTCCCTTCATCGATACGGAGATCAACCTGCCCATGATCGCGGCGTTCCTGACGATCATCGGCTATTCCCTGAACGATACGATCGTGGTATTCGACCGCGTGCGGGAGAACCTGCCGCGCATGGAGGGCAGCCTGTCGAGCATCATTGACCGCTCCATCAACCAGTGCCTATCGCGAACCCTGCTCACGTCGCTGACGACGATGATCTCGGTCTCGCTCCTACTCGCCTTCAACCTGGGCACAGGCAACGTGATTGAAGGCTTCGCCTTCGCGCTCCTCGTGGGCGTGATGGTCGGAACCTACTCCTCAATGTTCATCGCCAGCCCCGTGCTCCTGTGGCTTGAAAGCCGCCGACAGCACGGCTTGAGTGCCGACGATCCCACCAAGAAAGGCAGCAAGGCTGCCACCGCCTAGGCGGGCTCCGAGTCCGGGCAGCTACGATGCGTGTCGCTCTGCTCCTGACGCTCCTCGTGGGAGCCTTGCTCCTGACAGCAGCTTGGCGGCGCCAGTCCAGCTCCGCCGTGCAGGGATTTGTGCCGGGCCAGGAACCAAAAGCGGACGATGGCTGGAGCCACCTGATCCTGGGCGAACCCAGTGGCGCCCCGGCCCTAGTCGTAGATCCCCCACCGGCAGCCCGGACACCTATCCCGAGGAATAGGACGCCCCGGCCGCAACAGACCGTGCCCCTCCCGCATGCCGATGCCATCGGCTTCACCTATGTGGTGCAACCTGGGGACACGCTCTCCCAAATCTGCAGCCGGTTCTACGAGGACCGCATGGGTCTCTCCCTGACGGACCTGTCCCGCCGGGTGGCCGAGCACAATGGACTCTCCAGTGTGAATGCGATTCGGGCTGGAGACTCACTCGTGCTGCCCCCCCTTACCGGGGACCGAACGCCCTAGATTGGGGCGCGCGGGCTGCGAGCAGGCTCGAGCACCAGTATTTGTGCGCGCCCCTTAGCTGCACGCTGGAGGTTTCCGAGAGCCGTCTCTGAAACCCGTAGACGCAGGCGCAAAATGCTGTCTTCCAGGAACTCCTCTTCGATGATTCCACCCCCCGCGCGTAGCTGAGCCACAAGTCGGCCCTCCCCGGCTGAAACGTCGACCTGAATCAGATTGGAGCGCTGGTCGAGGCGGCTTTGGACGCATTCGGTAAGGCGTTCGATGCCCTCCCCGGTGTGGGCACTTGAGTACACCACGTCTGCGGCGGGGTGATTACCGAGCAAGAGGTGCAGGTGGATGGGGTCCGGAACGCGGTCCACCTTGTTGAAGACGACGATGTGCGCCTCAAGCCCTGGGGCCACCTCGGCCAGAACTTCGTCCACAGCGTTCATCTGAGTGGCAGCGTCGGGGTGCGAAGCGTCCACCACATGCAAGAGCAGATCGGCGTGGATCGTCTCCTCTAGAGTGGCGTGAAAGGAAGCCACTAAGTGGTGTGGTAGACGTTGGAGGAAGCCCACCGTATCCGAGAGTAGCACCGTGCGCCGATCGGGAAGGATCCACTTGCGCGTCCGAGTGTCGAGGGTGGCAAAGGGCATGTCCTCCACCAGCTCGTTGGAGCCCGTAAGCCGATTGAGCAGAGTCGACTTCCCCGTATTGGTATATCCCACGAGCCCCACCTTGAATTCCTCACTGCGCGTGTCGAGTTGGCGCCGCTTGCGTTTCTCGATCTCCTTGAGCTGGGCCCTCAGGTCTGAGATGCGACGGTCGAGTAGGCGACGGTCAGTTTCAAGCTGGGTCTCCCCCGGCCCACGGGTACCGATAGCGCCCTCCATCCGCTCAAGGTGCGTCCACATGCGGCGCAGCCGCGGGAGGAGGTATTCGTTCTGAGCAAGCTCGACCTGAAGGCTAGCCTGTCGGGTCTGGGCGCGATTGGCAAAGATGTCGAGGATCAATTCAGAGCGATCCACGACCCGTAACTCCCAAGCTTTCTCCAGGTTGCGTATCTGGGCTGGACTCAGGTCGTTGTCCACAACGACGGCGTCCGGCTTGAGGGACTGGACATCCTCTCCGATCTCTTCCACCTTGCCCTTGCCTAGAAGGGTCGCGGGATGGGGAGCATGCCGTTTCTGAGTAACTCCCGTCCCCACCACCTTCGCGCCAGCGGCGCGCACCAAGGCTGAGATCTCCGAGAGCTCGCCATCAAATTCCGTCGGGAACCCTGGAAGGATCACGCCACAAACGAGAACCCGCTCTTGCGCGGCTTGGCTGGGCTGCGGCTCGGAACTCATGAAGTGGAGAGCGAGCGCTCCAATACCCGTCGCTCGATGCCCACGCCTTCGATCCTCGTCTCATCGCCCATGGGTGTCAGTTCGGTATGGGCCAACCACTCAGGTTGCGCGCCTTCGAAATCTGATCGGTGATGCACGCCGCGTGATTCTTCCCGGGCCAAGGCACTCAGGGTAATCAACTGCGCCACCTGGAGCATGTTCGAGAATTCCCAGGCGCGCGGGTCCTCCAGCGGCATGGCCTGCACGGCCCTGGACCAAAAGCGCATCTTCTTAAGAGCCTCGTTCATGCCGGATCCTGTGCGTCGCACCCCCAAATCGCGCCACATGAGGGACTTCAAGGAGTAGACCAAATCGTCCACGTTGACTCGGACTGGCGGAGTCTTGGGCCCCTGCTCGCGAACCGTGAAGCTGGGCAGGCTGCGACGGGCATCCGCTTGCACGGCCTCACCAACGGCGGCACCCGTGGCGGCACCCAAGACCAGAGCTTCTAGCAGGGAGTTAGACCCCATGCGATTGGCTCCGTGCAGACCAGAACTCGCAACCTCCCCCACCGCCCACAATCCGGGCACGGAGGTGCGACCCTCGCGGTCTACTTTGATGCCTCCCACCTGGTAGTGACAGCCCGGTCGTACAGGGATCGGATCGGTGGCGATGTCGATTCCGAAGAACTCACAGATGGAAGACAACCCGCTGAAGGCCTGGTGCGGATCGCGATCCAGCCCGGACAGGTCCAGGTAGGCGCTCGTGTCGTCCGTTGCCAGCATGCTGTCGAATACGGCCCGACTGACGACGTCCCGGGGCGCGAGCTCAGCAGCGGGGTGGTATTCCGGCATGAACCTAAGACCATTGCGGTCACGCAGCACGCCTCCCGCGCCACGCACGACCTCGGAGATGAGGACGCGAGCCGCTCCGGCAATGTACAAACAGGTCGGATGGAACTGGATGAACTCCATGTCGCGCACAACGGCGCCGGCACGCATGGCCATGGCCACGCCATCTGCAGTCGCGATCACGGGGTTGGTCGTCTCACGGTAGATCTGTCCCGCACCTCCGGTTGCCAAAATAATCTGAGGCGCCTGAAAGACCACGAGTTCACTTCGCTCGGTGGAGCACAGCACTCCGGCCACTCTCCCCTCAGGCGTGGAGAGTAGGTCAATGGCGAAGACTTGTTCAAATGAGGAGATCCGTTCCGCAGCCCTAACGCTACGCACGAGGCTGCTCTGGATGGCCTGCCCTGTCGCATCCACGCCCGCATGTACGATGCGAGGTTGCGAATGCCCCCCCTCCTTAGCGAGATCCAAAGCACCCGACGCATCGCGGTCCAGCTCGGTCCCCATGGCCAACAGGGCCTGCACAGCAGCGGGACCGCAGGAAATCACCGCCTCCACAACCTCGGGGTCGGAAAGGTCGCAACCCACACGTAAGGTGTCCTGCACGTGAGCGGCAATGCTGTCGCCCTCTCCCAGTACAGCTGCCATGCCACCCTTCGCCAGCAGGGTGTTGGAACTCTCCAGGGCGGCTTTCGACAGGAGCGCAACCGAGGCACCCGTGCCAGCGAGCTCCAAGGCGGCCGTGCTGCCACCGGCGCCACTACCCACCACCACCGCATCGAAGCGGTATTGGGGGACGTTGCGCAGATCCAGGGGGATCAGGTAGCGAGGTGAATGAAGAGGCGCGGAGCTGTCCAAGGAATCCATCCGATTGAGGAAAGAGGGCCAGGATTCTAGCAGGCAATAGACCCAAGGGTCCCCCCACGGCCCTCTGAAGGGCGAATCCATCAAAAACCGCGACCCGAACAACGCCCTAACCCATGTCTGGACAAGGAGTTGGGGAGGGGACCCAAAGAAGACATCTGTTTGGGTCTTGTTCGGGTAGGGATCAACGATACATTAGGGCCTTGTTAGGTCTTCTACCCCGGGGCGGGATGCCTGTCCTACCCCGGGGCAACTCCCCGGCCTGCGAAAAGCAAGACCCGAAGCAAGACACCCCGCAGCCCCCCCCCCGAACACCTCCCCCGGCGAGCACACTCCACCGATCACCCCCACAGATCGGATCGTCCCCCCCGGGGCAGACCCTTCCAACCCGACCCTCGCAACCCAACAGCATTAGCCATGACCGCAATCATCACCCGCGCCCGCAACGACGGACCTTCCTACATTTTCTTCGCCGCCCTCCTCGGAGCCACATTCCTCGTCTAGCCCCAGGGACAGGAAGCCATCCCTGCAGCAATCCAATGAGAACAGGTGCAGAACCGGGCCTATCCGCACGAAGGTAACACTGGGCCACCCGACCGAACCTCTATCTCCTCACCGCGCTCCACTCCACGAATCGAGTCATCCAACATGAGCAGCGTCCCCCTCACCCGCCGGCAGCGTCAGATCGTCGACTTCTTCCAGGAGTACACCCACGACAACGGCCTGAGCCCCACCTATGAGGAAATCGCCGAGCACTTCGGTGTAAACAAGGTGACCATCTTCGGCCACGTGTCCGAACTCGAACGCAAGGGCGTTCTACGTCGTAACAAGCGGGGCACAAGCCGCAACGTCCAACTGGTCGAACCTGAAACAGCCACTCCCGAGTTCTCCGCTCCCTCACTCTCGATCTTGGGCAACATCGCAGCCGGTTGTCCCATCGAAACACTCGAAGAGCCTGAAGCCCTCGACCTGGCAAGCATGATGCCCGATGACAAGGACGTCTACGCCCTCCGGGTGGCAGGAGACTCAATGATCGATGATGCCATCGCTGATGGCGATATCGTCTTGGTCGAGCGTAGGGAACACGCCCAGGATGGCGAGACCGTGGTGGCCGTCCTGCCCGATGAAACGTGCACACTGAAACGTTTCTACCGCGAAGAAGACCGTGTGCGGCTGCAGCCGGCCAACGAGAC
>JAPKBO010000210.1 GCA_028823395.1 Planctomycetota bacterium
TTTACGGGGAAAGCAATGGAGTCAACTACGAGGTTGCCATCACGCGCGGCAGCGGTAATGAATATCGCGAGAGCGATGGGAACCGTGTAATCGCCGCACGGGTCGGCAATTCCCTTGAAGGAAATCTTACCTTTGGCGTGTCCTACATGGATGCGCAGCTTTCGGGACAAGACCCTCCAGGAATGATGGACTCTTTCCCCAAGCCCGCGAGAACCCGCCTCGGTGCCGACTTCCGTTGGCATCGCCCCACGCATTCGCTCCTGGGTGAAACGAGCTATGGCAAAAATGACGGTGAAGACGTCTGGGCATCCTTGCTGGAACTCAATGCATCATCTAGTGACGAACGGTTCTTCAATTACGCTCAAGTGCTCGCCTCCGGGTCCCAAACCAGCGACGGATGGACCGAACGGGAAGTCCTTCAACTAGGCCTCCGCCAGCACTTATCCCACAACTCCACGCTCTCAATGCAGTGGGCGCAAGACCTCGGGAAGGACAAGCCCAGCGTCATCGCCATCCAATTGCGATTCAGATTCTAGGAGCACCAGCAATGAAACTACTCAGAGCAATGGAGTCGGTAGCCATTTGGGCAACGATCGTATTCGCTTCGCAGGGCCAAGCCGAGGCAGCAACGCAGGACCGCAGCAGTCCGTTCTGCTCTTACCGGAACTACCAACACCTCATCCCCACCTTCCTTGAATGTGACACGTGAGGGGTAGAACCCAAGGGTAAAGGTGGGCCGGTCGTGTCCACCGTCAAAATCGTTCCCGGTCGGATCTCTGACGAAGTGCGAAAGAGCATCCGCGAATTGGGCCGCATAGATATCGGGCGTGACGAATTGGGACGGCACGACCTCTATGTACCTCTGAACGAAGCGGGAGAATCGTACGGCGTGATGCGGGTTCACTCCGAACCCGGAGATTACGGCTTGGTGTTCGTTGCGATATTGCTCGATACGGACTTACGCATACATTGCTACAAATTGCTCCGGTACAGGGGAAGCGCGAAGACATGGATGTCCAAGAACGACGCGCTTCGTGCCCGCATCCATGGCACCGATGTCGACACCCTCAGAAGTTGGTTGGACAAAAAAGGAACCAGTCTCAGCGCCAAAGGCATAAAAAGCCTGGGCCTTGAAGGCGTAACGGACAGAAATCTCCGAACCGTCATTCACGTGCTACGCATCTCGATTAAGGTAATCTACTCAACGGATCTGGTCTGGGGACCCCCACTGCGCAAGGCCAACCTGATTAAGGCCCGGAAGACTCAAAGCGCAGAGCCCTACCCACCCCCCGCCAAAGATTGACCGTCCGAAATGCCATGAGGAAAGACGCCCCTACTGTCCATGATCCGAAGGGGGCACGAATTCCGTTGCCCGGACAGGACGAACGGCCCCATAGTGCGTTTTGCATGTCCTTCCGCTGCGCGATCCTGCGAGTGGTCCTCACATGCAGCCTGCTCGGCGTCGGGCTCAGCCTAAGTATCTATTGGAATTACTCGCGCCTCAGGCTCATCGAGGAAAGTGGACAAGCAAACGTCGCGTACGTCGAGTATTGCCAACGTGACGCCTCCAGTTCCGCCGGGGTGGCCCTCAACATCATTGATCTTCTCTTGCTGGACGGAGTGGAGCAAATATCCAGCTACCACCTAGAAGCGATCCTGTCTAACGCGAAGGACCATAACGCCGAATTAGAAAAGTCCATTGCAGGACGGGGCCTGACAGAGGCAGTTGAAAGCATTGCACCCGAATCAAAGAACCTGCATGCACAGGCCAGGGATCACCTTAGCTGCCTGCAAGAAATCGAAAGGCTGACCACAGACGTGATGGCACTCTGTAGAACCGCCACAATCGTGAACGGAAACCCGACGAGCCTCGAGCGGGCTCAGGCTGAGGTCCTGGCAGACGAACTCGTCCATGCCATCGAGGGCAGCAATGATGCAGCCAGTGTGCTCTCAACGGCACTCGGGGGATGGATGGAACAGCGACAGTCGCGCCAGGCAAGACTCGCGATCCTCTGCTCGGTGCTCTACGTCCTACTGGTGGCCTACCTCATGATCTGGACCGCGCGACAAATTGCGCAACCCATCGAACGCATGGAGCGCGCCCTCGACAAGTCCGTGACCCAGGCGAGCTCAGATCTTGATTTCAAAAGCTTCAAGGAAGTTAACGCCCTACGAGATTCGCTCGTCGCTCTGCTCACGCTGCGCGACAGCCGCGAGGAAAATTTAGAGATCGAGGTCCAGAACAAGGTAAACGCCCTCCTAAGGCGCGAACAGGAGGTGCAACACCTCCAACGCATCGAGCAACTCGGGGGATTAGCTGGTTCCGTAGCCCATGATTTCCGCAACCTGCTCACAGTCATTAGCGGCTATGCAGGACTCGTCGCAGCAGATGACGGAGCCACGGATTCAGTGCGGGAGAACATTGATGAGGTTCTCACAGCAACCCGTAGAGCAACCGCCCTGACCACCAAATTGCTGGCGTTCAGCAAGCAGGAAGAAGTCGGCGCAGCACCGAGCCTCTCAATCAATGAGTGGGTCGAGAACTGTGGTGTCCTGCTCTCGCCCTTTGGAGGACCCGCAGGAACCACCCTTGAGCTGGAATGCGCTCCGGACCTCCCCAACCTGCCGATCTCCCGTGTTTCCTTCGATCAAATCCTGATGAACCTCGTCGGCAACGCACGCGAAGCCCTTGTCGACGGCAAAGGACATATCGAGGTTCGCTTGGGAAAATTCAACGCAGACGCTCATGGCTTGCGACCCAAGTCACTGGCAGAAGTGAGTGCACTTGTTGCGGTTCAAGTGAATGACAACGGCATGGGCATTCCTGAAGAATCCCAAGAGAGAATATTCGAGCGCTACTACTCGACGAAGGAAGGAACGGGCTTCGGTCTCGCAACCGTACGAGAAATCGTGGAGGGTGCGGGCGGCACGATCCGCGTTGAATCCACCGTGGGCGTGGGGAGCACGTTTACGTTGTTGTTGCCCGGCATCGAGGCTGCCACCACGGAACCCTCACACGCGTAGGAGACTGAGACGCCGCCACACGCAGGCCCGGTGGCTTGCAGCTCGGGCCTGCCCCTTGTCAGCTTCCGTCTAAAGCTCCTCGAAGCAGTAGAGATGCCCTTGGCTGCGAAGCCAAATACATCCGTCCTCCAGCGCAGGAGTCGCGTAGCACGGCTCCCCGAACTCCACCGTGTGGATGGGGTTGAGGCTGCCGCCCGCAGGAAGGACGGAGAGAATGCCTGACTCCGACAACAGGTACACGTGCCCCCCACCAGCCACGGGTGCTGCGTAGTAAGAGTCCACCGCATCCTCTAAGCGGGAGCGATCTAGGGGCTCACCGGATGCCGCAGTGAGCGCTGTCAGCAGGCCCCCCTGATCCGCGAGCAGGTAGTACACGCCCTCGTAGACCAAGGGTGACGGCAACTGGGGAATGGATCGGTGATGCCGCCACTGCACGGCTTCGGCTGTGCGATCGCCATGGCCCCCCACGCTTATGGCCATGGCCGAGTTCACCGAGGCCAGGGAAGCCCGGGTGCCCTCCCATTCGACCTCGTCGAGCGTCCCGTTCCCGTCCAGGTCAAAGAACACAAAGAGCTGCTGGACGCGCCTTTCTTCGATCTCAGGAGCGCTGATGCTCCCATCCTTGTCTGCATCCATGAGCCCAAGGGCTTCAACGAAGGGTGGATACTCGATCTGATTCCCCAGATTATTGAGTGGCGATGCGTAACCGTGGGTCCACAGCGTCTCGCCCAGCAGGACAGGCACAGACTTCATCTCTCCCGGCAAGCCACGCACCCACCAGACGCGCTCGCCCGTCTGGGCGTCATAAGCATCGAGCAGGTATGAGCCGGGCAGGATCACCTGCGCGCGCCCCTCGGGCGTGTGGTGCACCACGGGTGTGCAGTGGCCACTCACCGCCTGAGGCCGCCCCACCTTCCAGAGGACATCCCCCGTCTGCTTGCTGACTCCCAATACGTAGGAGTCGGTGGATTGATCACAGGCCAGCACGACAACGTCCCCCACAATGATCGGGGAGGCGCCCATTCCATACACATTGTCGAACGGTCCCAAGGGCAATCGCCAGCGCTCCTGCCCCTCGTGATCGTAGGCGAGCAGGCCGTACTCATCGAAGAACACAACAACGCTGTCACCATCGACTGCGGCGGAACCGGCAGCCGCATGGTTCTTGGGATGGAATTTGGTTCTGCGCGGACGCGGCGCCTCCCGTTTCCACAGGGTGGCCCCCGTGCGGCGATCGAGCGCGTAGGTGAAGAGGCGTTCATCCTCCACGCCGGTCAAGAAGACGCTCTCATTCGAAAGAACGGGGGACGACTGGCCCGGATGAAATTCTCGCGCCCAGAGCACGTTCGAATCGGGCCCTATCCTGGCGGGATACTCGCCCCGGGCGAGGCCCGTTCCATTGGGCCCACGAAACCTGCTCCAGGCAGCGCTCGCTGCGCTGCTAGATGAAACCGCTGGAGGACTGATACACCCTTGAAGCGAGAGTGCAAGAAGCGCCGCAAGCAGAAAACGGGGAGCGTGGTTCATCCGATGAGAGTACACCCAAGGCCTCAGGAAATCGGGCGGGACCATCGGCTTCCGTGCCTCAAAGACGGGTGGTCCATGGGCGCACCCCCAGCGCCCATTCCCTCAACGGTTCTGAGCGTCCTCGAGAATGTCCTTACCAGCCTTCTTGAGCCGCTCCGGCCAGCGAAAGGTGGGTGCTGCGGTCGGGTCGTAACCGGCTAAGTGATCCCGCAGGCGCGTGGCGGGCTTGGTGTACACCAGGATCGTGTCGCCAAAGACCTCTTCACACAGTGCCGCCAGGCGCGGGTCGTACTGGATGAGCTCGGCACGCGTGTTGACGTGGTTGTGGTCGTGGTCCGGCTCGCGGTTGTCGTCGAACCAGGACTGCACGCCCTCCGCGAAGTACTCATTCTTGTTGGTCGCTGCGTACTTGCTCTCCCACAGCCCCTCGGCGGTGGCCTGGTCAAAGGCCGCCTTCAGTCGAGTGTCAAAAGTCTCGTCCACCCTCACCATCCCGCGCAGGTGGATGTTGTGGGCGAACTCGTGGATCAGGATGTTCTCGGTCGAGTAGGGATCGCCGGGATAGGCCAGCACGTTTTCCTCAGCGCAGCTACAGACGGCGTCGGTCCTTGAGCCCCCCAACCCGCGGGCGCGTCGATCCCAGTAGTCGGGATTGTCGAAGTGGGAGTATTCGGGAATGTTGGTCGTCCACTCCTGGTAGCCCATGACAATCATGCGCGATCCGCTCTCGATCATGGCCGCGCGCACGTCCGGGCGGCGGGCCAGCATCAGGTCTACCAAATAGGCCGCCTCCAGCAAGGCATAATCATCCACGGCCCCTGAGGCCACGATCGGATACCCCGAAGCCGAGACGTACTTCTCGTAGAATGGGCTGAGCTCCATCTCCGCCGGCGGCGGCCCGACGGCTCGCCCGGGCCCGGCGCATCCCGCCATCCAGGCCGAGAACAGGATGAGTGCGGCACGACGGACGGAAAGGACTGTACTGGCTGTATTCATGCGGCCCAGTCTAGCGCCCCCGTTCCCTGGGAGAATGGAGGCGGCACCCGGACTCGAACCGGGGAATAACGGATTTGCAATCCG
>JAPKBO010000028.1 GCA_028823395.1 Planctomycetota bacterium
AGTAGTGAGGAGTGCTGCGTGCGCGGATGGAATACCCGCCCCACAGAGGGTAGTCGGCACTACCCCTAGTGAACTGGACCGCCTTCTGAACCGGAGAGGGTCTCCGGTTTTAACCCCCTGGGAGCGCCCAGGTTAGGAATTGAAATAAATCATGGATTCCTGGGCCAGCCTCGAGCTCACCGAGACCGTATTTTGGCGCATCAGGCACGCCGGGAGGCTAAGTGGGTACTAACTTCCTACTGAGATTGCGTTCAAGTGGCCGGTCTGCTAGGCTCGGGCCCATGAAAATCGTCCTAGCAGCCTTCCTGGGGGCGCTGTTTGCGTCCGTTCTGTGTTCCTGCGTGGCTACAAGCGCGGATCTGTACGAGTTAGCTGATCGGTTCGAGGCTCGAGAGCAGGGCCTCATCACCGACCAGGAGCTCACGGATGCGCTGCGTGCCAAGGGCGAGGAGATCGAGCGGCGAGCCGTGGCTACGGCCGAGAGCCTGCCCACCACCCCGATGGGCTGGCTGGCACTGCTCGGGACCATGGGCGCGACCGCCGCCGCTGCAGGCGCTGGCGTGAACAAGCACCGCAACAACAAGCGCATCAAGAACGGGGAGACGGTCTAGATGGGCGCCTGTGGATCTGGCCGGCCCAAGCCCAAGCCCAAGCCCCGCCCCAAGCCCAAGCGGCACGCTTGAACCTCGAGCTCCTCCTGGTCGGGCTCGAGGCTGGCGAGCGACTGCATGCCCAGGATCTGCTCGATGAGCAGGACCGGGTAGCCGGGCGCCCTAGGCACTCCACGCGTGGCGTGAGCATCTGGTGCACGCAGCTCCACACAGCCGTACTGGCCCCGAAGTCCCTCATCCTGCTCCCATGACAGACGGCGCCTCAGAGACACGGGATCCTGGCGGCCGGTGGGTCAAGGGCACCGCTTCACCGAACCCCGGCGGCATGCCGCGTGGCTTCGTCAAGCCATCGGTGCTGCTCAAGAAGTACGGGGACATGACCCTCGAGGAGCTCCAGGCGCTCGAGAACCTGACCATGGCCGAGCTCCGCGCCCGCGCCACCCTGGTGGACGGCATCCTGCAGGACGACCCCGGGGTCCGGCTCAAGTACATCCTCGCCGCAGACGACCGGGTCGAGGGCAAGCCGCACCAATCCAACGAGGTCAAGCTGCAGACCCTCGTCGATCCCATGACCGTGGACGCCACGCGCACCGAGCGCGCCATGGCCGCAGCCGAGCTACTCCGCGCCCAGGGGCTCAAGGTTCCCGGCGCCCTGCAGACCCTGATCGAACAAGGAGAGGACGATGACTGACCGCAATCTCGAGCTCACCGTCTACGAGCACGGCGACCTACTCGAGGAGCTCATGACCCAGACGGGCGACATCCGGCGCGACGTAGGCGACCTGGGCGAAGCTGCGTCGGCAGCTGTCACCGAGCTCACTGCCCAGCTCTGTGGAATCGTCGAGCGCCTGGTCGCACTCGAGGCCGCTAGCCAAAAATCCTCCATGCCCACCACGCCCCCTCTCACCCGTAGCGACGGCACCAATGGGCCGTGGTACTTCCATGGCTAAGCGCATCAAGATCCACGGATCCACACGTGGCCGCACCGAGCTCATCTTCGAGCAGGAGGACATCGATGTCCTGGCTGCGGCTGTCCTCATTTCGATACGCGCACAGGGGGCTATGTTGCCCATTGTCGCGGAGTCGTCTTCTACACCCACCCCAGAATCTGACGGCCCCGTGAGACAAGCGTGGAACCGTCTGACCCGAAGGATGTCCCGCCGTGGCTAACTCACTCGTCTTCACCCCAAACGCAGCCTGCTCCAACCTGGTGGTGCTTCGCGGCATCATCCCCGGCACGACCTACGACCACACCTGGCATGTGGAAGACTGGGACTGCGTAGCCGGGACACTGATCGATGACGCCGACTACACCAATAACGGCGGATTCATTCTCTGGTTCGCGGATGCTGCCGGCGCCCTGGTGGTGCAGGTCACCGGGAACATTGTCGGCGCAGAGAACGGCGGCAAGATCCAATTCCCCATGAGCGCGGCGCAGACCGAGCTCCTGCGGGGCCAGACCATCGGCCGATGTGGCGCTGCATTCGTAGACAACGCCGGCCGCAACATGCCCATCGAATCCGGGCGCTACCACGTAACCGACTGGCCCGCCATCACCTGGCCCTAGACCATGACTCAGTACATCCAACTTGCCCTGGGCGCGGACGGCTCGAAGCTAGCCGCCGACGAAATCAGCGGCGTCCACCACCAGTACGGGAAGCTCCAGATCGGCCCGGTCGGCACGGCAACCGACGTCAGCGATGCCAACCCGGTGCCTACGAAGAACCTGGTCGAGGACGCTTTGCCGCTCTTCGGCTACATCGACACCTCGTTTGTCACGGGTGACTCGCCGGTCACTCACGACATCAATACCGACCTGACCCGGAACGCCCGGGACATCTGGATCAAGAACGACGGCGCGGGGAATTTCACCTTCGCCCTGAGCTTCAACGGCTCGGCCTGGTCGGGCGAGGTGGTGATGAAGTCGGGCGAAGAACGCGAGTTCCGTGGCCTCTCCATCGACTCCATCCGCATCACGTGGGTGGCCGACAGCTCCTACCGCATCACCGCCATCTGATGCTGGCCGGCGCGCTACTCCTCAACCTGCCGGTCTCACTCGAGGCAGGTATCGGCCCGAATGGGGCGACGGTCTACGTGCCGGAGGTCGATGACCAGAGCGTTGTCGGTCACAGGGTCTCTGTAGCCACGGAGCGCGAGCCGCACCAGGTCACGCTCAGTCTGAGTGACCCCATGTACGGGGCGGGCGCTGGAGTAGGTGCTGGATCGAACGCAGGGCTCGGGCCTTACTACAACCGGCACGTGCAGAGCGGCGATGGCATCGTGAGCTTCGATGTGGTGGTCTCGGGCAACCCGAACCCCGACCCCCTGGTGGTTCCGTTTGTGGTGGCCGGCGGAACGGAGGGCACGCACTTCAGCCTGCCGTTCCAGTCGCCGCTAATCATCCCGCCGGGCGCGAGCTCCGCGAAGCTGTACATCGACTTCATCACCTACAACCGCTGGTTCCCCCAGCGGGATATCACCGTCACCCTGGGCACGGCCGCCGATGGCATCGCGACGGGGCGCCAGGTCTACACGTTCTACCTGCGGCCGACGCAGGCTGCGCCGCTGGTGACCTGGTCGGCCGCGACGGCATCAGGCACTGAGGAGGGTGGAGCGATCACGCAGACGCTGACCATCCCCAGCGTCCTGGGCGACGATGTCACGGTGTACCTCGAGCGCACGGGCGGCACGGCCACGCTTGGCGGCGCCACCCCCGACTACACGACCAGCACCCTCAACCCGGTGATCCTGGCCGGCACTACGTCGGTGACCTTCACGGTGACGCCGGTCGATGAGGCCACCGTCGAGGCTAACGAGACCGCGATCTACACCATCGTGAACGACGCGCGCACCAGCCAGGTCAACCTGTGGTCCTACTCGGACTACCTGAACCTGACCGAGGGTCCGGCTTGGGCCCAGGGCATGGATGCAGGGCGGCCCGGCGACCATGAGTACGTCGATGACACGGTCAACCGCGTGGGGTGGTCGCTCGACGCCGTCGCTAGTGGGACGACCCCGGACACTCGGCTGCCAGGTTATCGGTACGTGGTCACCAGCCTGGGCGCCGGCAGCTGCAAGATCGGTAAGAGCATCAACGCCTCGACGGCTGACGAGCTCGGCAACACGGTCAGCGGCAGCGAGCAGCTGATCCCCCTGGCGGCCGAGAACACGCTCAGCGTCTACGTGCGCAAGCCGGCTACCGGCTTCTTCGCTGAATTCTTCTCGCTCGACATCTACGACCGCATCGCTGCCGTCCACCACCGTGGCACGTTCACCTGGTCGGGCTCTGCTCCGGTTGCGAGCTCGGTTGCTGGTCTCGCGACCCAGGCCGTTATGACCAGCCAAGCCTGGGACAACTCGGCCGCGTCGAATGGCTGGCACCGCATCTACATCAACGCGCCCATGACCTCGACGGTGGGCAATCACTCCATGCGCTACCTCGAGGCGTTCACCTCGGCCGTTGCCCGGGACGTCACCGTGAACCGCTCGAAAGGGGTGGAGTTCGCCTGGCCCCAGTTCGAGCAGGGCAGCGCCACGCCAACGGCATACCAACGCTGCGAGGGTTCGCACTGGGATCCCTGGGGCGGTTGCACCCTGGGCGCGACACCGACCTGCACCTTCACCATCACCAACACGGACTCCTAAGTGGTCAAGATCACCGGAACGCATCGGGTCACGATTGACCGTCTGCAGATCATCAACTCGGAGGATGTGCCTGGCATCTCCATGGACCTGGTCGAGACCACCATCTCCGAGGCTGCCCTGGGCGGCACGGCCGTCACGATCAACCTCTCGAGCTCGCTCGGCACCGCGCTCCTGGTGCCGTTCGGCGTCACGGGCACAGCGACCAGGGGCCAGGACTACGAGCTCCGTGTGGGGCCAGCGTCGAACGACGCGCTGATCGCTGACGACGAGTTCCGCGTGATCGCCGGCCATGAGTCTGCAGCCATCTACGTGACGCCGAAGACAGTGGACGCTGCCGTCGAGGGAGTGGAGACCGTGATCATCACCCTGACCGCCGTCCTAGAGGACGCGGAGTACACGGTTGGCACCCTGGACGATCACACGGTGAACATTCAGGACGCCTCCACAACCGTCGATGCCATCGTTGCATTCGCCACGGGCTCCGTTTCCGTCCTCGAGGGCGGCGCGACCACGACTACCTCGCTGCAGGTGACCGTGCAGCTCATGCGCGATGCGGACGGCGACGAGACCACCACCTTCACGGTTGGCGGCACCGCCTCGGGGTCGGGCGTGGACTACACCCAGGTGACGAGCTCCCCGCTGACCTGGGCCGAGGGCCAGACCGAGCAGGACATCGAGTACACGATCATCGGCAACGATGCCGTGACCACAAACCGCACCATCATCACCACGCTGACGGGAGGCTCGAATGTCACCGTGGGCACGCTTGCGATCCATACGACCACCATCGTCGATGACGATGCGGTGATCCTGGTGCCCCGAGTCGCCTGGCGCGACACGGCCGTGGATGTGGAGGAGGGTGCGGGCCAGGTCTCGTTCCCAATCGACTGCACCACAGGCATCCCGGCGGCTGGCGGGATCTTCCTCACGGTTACGGTGGCGACATCGACGGCCGACCCGAACAACGACTACGTCCTGGGCGTGCAGACGCCGCACATCCCGCAGGGGTCGCTGACCGTCCCCCTGGTCATCGGATTCCCAGTCAACCTGACGTCCAGCCTGGACACGGAGCTGGTGATAGTGCTCAGCGTGGCCGATGGCAGCGGCGCCCTGATTTCAGGCAGCGACACGCTGACGGTCTCGATCAAGAACAGCCTGAGCTCCGAGCAGCCCATCGACGGGATCTTGCTGGCCTACGACAACGCGCCCCTGGCGCCGGAGCGTGTGCAGTTCGACAAGGACTCGCCGGACTTGCAGATGTTCACGGACGGCTGCGAGGTCATGGGGAACGCAGGGGCCACGGCCGCGTTCCACGCGGTGAGCTCGAGCGATCACAACGGCCAGGCGGTCATGGACCTGGTGCTTCTGCACGCCGACGCCCAGTGGGCTCTGAACAACCCGCTCGAGGTGCGTGCGGATGTACTGATGGGCGAGGAGCACAACCCGGTGCTGATCCGCTGCTATGACAGGGACTACGCGAACACGCTCACGGAGCAGCTCGGCGGCGCCGCCACATCTAAGCAGCTCACCGTCAACTCTGGCTCGGGCGACTCCTGGTCCGAGAACCAGACCGACTGCCTGAACGGGAGCACCGCCATCTCGCCATGCGTGCGTGATGTGATCTTCTACGGATACGACCTGTCCGACCCGGTGCTCTTTGCGGGTATCCGCTTCGACCACACGGCGGGCCTTGTGGACAACTTCCGCATGGAGAACCTTCGGTGCCGGCCGAAGAGCTTCGTCAAGTCGCCGTTCTTCGTCTCACGCGAGGTCACCAACGGGACAGCCCAGGGCAAGATCAAGTTCTACGACTGCAGCGGCCGGAACTACGCTAAGGAAGATGGCACAGGGCTGGGCTGGGGAAACTCGAGCCACCCGCGCGCGTCGAAGTGGGGTCTGCGTGCGGAGTGCCGTGCCAACTGGGACATCCGCGTACAGCTTGGCGCCCCATACCCGTTCGCGGACTCGAACGAGGAGCACTACATCTACGTGGACAGCCCTGTAGGCGATGTGACCTACCCCGCGCTGAAGGTAACGGCCATCGCCAAGGGTCTGACCGAGTGCGGCAACTACTTCATGGGAGTCAAGGGCTTGGAGGGCGCGAACACCGAGCCCCCGGGCCGCACCGCGATCCAGATCGCCTCTCGAGCTACGTCGAACCCTGGGGACGCCGGGTCTGGGGATCTGACTTTCGTCAACTGCGCTGGTCGAAACGTCGGCAGCGAGATCATCTCAGGCGGCCAGGGCTTCAGCATCTGGGGCCACAACGGCCGCGTCTACTTCAAGGACTGCGAGTACACGCTGTCGGCGCCCTACACCCAGAGCCTGGGCGGTCTCGGGATCCTGTCCGAGCAGAGCTGGGCGAGCGGCGACAGCCTGCCGCACGGTAGCTACGCCTACCAGGGCGACGAGGGGCTGGGCTACATCTACAGCGTCAAGAATGTGGTGGTGGACGGGTTCACCTACATCGTCGCCAGCCAGGGCAACGGCTCGCGCGCTGCGATGAAGTTCTTCGGCGTGGAGCATGTGAAGCTGGTCAAATTCGACCTGCAGAACGGCAGTGGCTCGAGCCAGATCAACATGAACTCGAACGGGTTCCCTGGGCTTGGCTTCACGGCGCAGTTTGACATCGACGACTTGGTTTACCCGGACTCGCACGCGCAGGCTGGTGAGGCTTACGCGGGTGCATTCTCAGCCTATCCAGGCTGGGGTGGTCTCCCGAAGATCCACGACGGGTACTTCATGAACTGGTACGGGGACACCTCGACGTCAGGGGACGGCGCCGTGGACCTGGGGACCGGCAGCATCGACGACTACGACTCTGTGATCGTCCCGGCGCAGCTCGCCAACCGCCTGACGACGGCCAGCCTGGCCGGGACCAAGTGGGTGACTGTCGATGGTCACGACGCCACGCCAAATCCCCAGGACTTCCCGAACCCTCGGATGATCACGGGCACGACCTACTTCGCGGACATCGTCAACGAGACGCACCAGGTGCGCGTTGACATGAAGTACGCCTTTATGAACGTGCTCAAAATCTACCACCGGGACACTGGGTCCTACCCGGGAACCTACTCCTGGGACACCGGCCACAGCTCACCTGTCACGCTCACCCCGCCGCAGCTCGTCGGTGACGCATGGAAGGCGGCGAACGCGGGCGACAGCGAGCCCCTGTCGTACATCGACCTGGGCCTGACTATCGACGTCATCGCGGCCAGCAGCCCCACGGCCTCGACGACTATCGTGGTCGAGCTCGACGATGGCGTGGTGAACACCGAGGGCCGCTACAACTTCCCGCAGGAGGCCACGCCCAGTACCTGGGTTGACGTCCCCGGCGTAGCTCCCCTGACGCACACGGTCAACGTCGTCCCGGTCGGCGGCATGTGGACTGCGGAGTTCGAGCTCTCGAGTAGCGTCTCGGCTTACCCCAACCAGAACGAGTTCAATGTCGAGATCGTCGTACACCGCGAAAACCTGAACTCGAACACGGACGGCGACAAGTTCGCAGTCACGTTCACCGTGTCGGGCGTCTTCGCTGGCCGCTGCTCGGCTGGCGTCTTCTACGACTACGTGCTCCAGAGCAACGGGACCTACCTGTACGAGGCGGCGTCAACCTTCATCATCCCTGCCGGGGACGCAACAAAGTCGATCTGGGTCGGCGGATTCACTACCAACCAGAACGACCTGCAGGGCACGGCGACGGTCACGATGGCGGTGCCGATCCCCAACACCTACGCGCAGCTCGGTGCGACGCCCGTCCACCTGCTCACCATGAACTCCTTCGGCTAGACCTATGGCAACCTTCGGCGCAGCGATCACCAACGGCTACAACGGGCCCGCCCAGTCGGCCCCCGATACGCGCATCATCAAGATGGACGTCTTCGAGGACACCTCGCCTTCGCTCATGCGGCGGGTGACGGACCTGGGCGCGTACATCGACACCAACCAGGTGCTCGATGTGGAGCTCAAGGTATTTGACCTCTCGAGCTCAACGCCCAAGACGGCGACGAACACGCTCCCGATTGGCGTGGAGGAGTGCCTCTACGCCGCTCTGCAGACCGATAACGCCTGGGAGTTTGACGCCCTGGGCTACAACTTCCAGCACAAGGTCTGGCAGCAGCTGATCCCGTCCGGCGGCCGTGTCTATCGGCTCGAGTACACGATCCACGTGCAGAGCACCGACGTCACCATCCCCACACGCGAGATTGTTCTCGTCTGGGAGCTCCACACGGTCTCCCGCTACGGCAGCTGATGATCCACTCCCCCCTAGGGACCAACCTGGACCTTCGCGGTCCAATGCGGAAGCTGCACCGACTGCCCCTGGCACGCTCGGGTGGAGAACGTGTGGCTGAGATCATGTTCGATAGCGCGCGTGGCACCGGCAAGACGGTGGGCGACGCTGCGACCCTGGTGCGTTGGTGCCTCAAGTACCCAGGCTCGCGCTTCCTGGTCGCCCGCATGGCTCGAGAGAGTCTGCGCACGACCTGGGAGGTCACGTTCCAGCAGCTGGTGCTGCCGAGTTTCGGGATCGACCCGAGCGAGGTGGAGCGCAAGAGCGCGTCGCAGTATGTGATCCGCGAGAGCCTGATCCAGCTGCGCGGCCTTGACGATCCTCAGAAGGCACGCTCGTTCGAGTGCAACGGCGCCTTCTTCATCGAGGGCAACGAGATCCCCGAGGCCACCTACGAGGATTTGGTCGGCGCTCAACGCTGGGCCCCTGGGATGCCCGCGCACTTCAGCTTCATTGAGTGCAACCCTGAATCGCCGCACCACTGGCTGCACAAGCGTTTTGGCATGTACAAGGGCTGCGGCGATGTCTGGGGCCCTGGGCGCATTCGGATGCAGCCCAAGCACAAGCACAACCCCGCCTACTGGGACATCGAGAACAACTGCTGGACGTCGCTCGGTGAGGAGTACATCCACAAGCTGCGCACCGGCATGTCCGGCGTGCGCTACCAGCGCCTGTTCAAGGGTGACTGGGTCCAGGCTGAGGGCGCTATTTTTGACAACTGGGAGGAGCAGAAGCACGTGCTCGACGCTGGTTGCGAGAAGTCCAAGGGCAGTTGGTACGTCGTGCCGACGACGGAGGGCGCCTTCGAGCCCATCGAGCTCCTCTGGTTCGCCGCCGGCCAGGACTGGGGCTACCAGAGCCCTGGCGTGGTGAGCGTGTGGGGCTTCGATAAGGACTTGAAGTCCTACATGGTCGAGGAGGTCTACCAGAGCGGCCGTGACCATGACTGGTGGGCGGACGAGATCGAGAAGCTCCACAAGAAGTACGAGCTGTGGCGCGTGGTCTCCGACCCCGAGGACGCTGCTGGCATGGGCAAGGTGAACAGCCGCCTGGCTGCACGCGACGGCCGCCGGCTACTAATGAAGGCCAACAAGTCGAGCGCACGCACGGGCAAGACGAAGTGGAACCAGATCATGCACATGCACACGCTCCTCGAGGGCAACCCCAGGGCGTTCATGCTGCGCAACGCACGCAACCACCCGGTGGACCCGGAGCTATCGAAGGTCCCGGGCTGCACGATGGAAGAGGTTCCGGGCTACGCCTGGAAACCGCCCGTGCGCGAGGAGGATGCGTTCACCGACCAGCCCATCAAGCGGAACGATCACGGCATCGAAGCCATGATGTACCTGCACTGGGCAATTCACCTAAAAGACCTGCGCCCCCCGCCGGAGGCTAAGGTATCGCGAGCCGGCACCATGGGCGCGCTTCTTGGCTACGACAAGGTCGTGGCCGAGAACATCGACAAGGAGAACCTCTTCTAATGAGCATTGGAAAAACAGCACAAGAACTAGGCGACGAGATTCGGGCCGCCGAGGAGTGGCGCGACGCCCACATCCACCACCTGCCGGAGCTCCGGCGCCAGGCCGTGGGCCCCGGATTCCTGAAGGACTCCCGCCCGCAGGAGTATCAGCCTGAGGGGAACGTGTACGAGTTCATGTCGATCACGCTACCGCGTATGGTCTACAACAACCCACGCGTGCGCGTTACGAGCCGGGACCAGAACACGATGATGTCTGGCGAGGAGGGCGAGCTCAGCGACGTGGACGCCCTGCGCCACACGCTCAACCGCTGGGTGCGCGACCGCAAGATGGTCGAGAGGCTGATCCCCTACGCTATTGACGGCTTCTTCGCCTACGGCTCCGGGATCATCTACCAGCAGCCGCTCTTCAACCCGCCGTCCAACGCGGACCTGCAGCTCGCCAAGGGCCGCACGCCCATGAACCCCATGTGGCGCCGTCTGCTGCCCGAGCGGCGCTTCTGGGACGCTGTGGCTGACTCACGCGACGAGCTGCGCTTTAGCGGCCACATGTACTACATGAGCCCGAGCGAGATCACCGACCGCGTGAAGGCTGGCGAGGACTGGAATGAGGAGATCCTGCAAAAGGCGGACAACGCCAAGCAGGACCGTAAGCGCCTGGGCGACGAGAAGCGGTACACCGTCGCACCCGAGCGCAAAGAGATCGAGCTCCGTGACATTTGGGTGCCGGAGCATGAGACCGACGACCAGGGCGAGAACAAGGACCAGGACGATAGGGGTTTCCACGGGACGCTCTACACCCTGGTGAACGTCGGATCATCCGATGGCTCTACCTGGGAGCTCGCACGCCCCCCGCGTGCCTTCTACGGCCCGCACGACGGGCCCTACACGGACTGGGGCGGGTACGCCGTGGGCGACGATACCTTCTGGCTCTCACCTCTGGTGGGGCTCGAGACGCAGGCGAGCCACCTGAACAAGATGGCCCGCGCCGTGGAGAAGGGCAACGAGAGCTTCAAGAAGGGCATCGCTGTATCTGACGGTGACCCGGCCCTCGCGGCGCACATCAAGCACTTCATGGACACTGGGGTGTTCCTGGTCAACTCGGATGAGGTCAAGGGCGCGATCACGGAGATGAGCCTGGGCGGCGCAGACTCGGAGCAGTACGCGGCCCTGAACGCAGCCCGAGAGAACTACGAGCGGATGTCCGGCATCAGCGACGTCCGCCGTGGATCGCTGGGGGGGTCTGGCTCCGCTACGGAGGTCAGCATCGCTGACAACGCGGCCACGGTGCGCTTCGACTACCTGAACAAGCAGTTCCAGGGAGGCGTCAAGGACATCCTACGCAAGGCCGCCTGGTACTTCTGCGAGGATGATCGCTCGCGCTACCCCCTGGGCCCGGAACTTGTGCAGGAGATGGGGCTCACGGATGTGTTCGAGCCCGGGAACTTCTGGTACGCGCCGCCCGAGGACGAGATCCCGTTCGAGGCTTACGAATTCGAGATCGAGATGTACTCGATGGAGCGCGTGAACGAGGGTCTGCACCAGAAGCGTGTCATGGATTTTCACGGCATCTTCCTGCAGACCATCGAGGCTGCGGCCACCTTCGGGCCTGAGAGCGCGGACTGGAACGCTTTGCTCAAGATGAGCGCAGAGGCGCTCAACCTGCCGGACATGGGCGTGAAGCTCAACGTGGACGGTCTCATCCCCCAGCAGCCCGCTCCTGAGGAGCAGCCTGGCCCCGCCCAGGGCGGCATGGGGATGCCCGGCCAAGACATGGGTGCCCAGCTGGGCGCCCTCTAACCTGGAACCAACAATGCCTGAGTACGACTTTGTAGACACTAAGACCGCCGAGCCCGTGATCATCTTCATGTTCATGGACGACGCCCTGGAGATCGGGACCGTCATCGAGCACAAGGGGCGCCAGGTCCGCCGCGTGTACTCCTCAGGGACCAGCATCCCTGGGATGGCCGTGGAGAAGCCTGGAGGGTCCATGCAGGTGCGCAAGTGGCACCCTGACGCCCCCAGGCACGACAAGAAGGGGATCCCGATCTTCGCCAACAGGCGCGAGGCGAACGAATTCTCGAAGAAGAACCACGACCGTGGCGCTCATTGCGTGACGGACGTGGACAAGTAGGGGTCCGGTATGGTAGATAAGACCCAGATGGACACCACTGAGCCGGTAGATAGCGCCCCCTCACCCACTTTTGACTCCCCCACGGGGATAGCCGAGACTGGGATTGATGCCTTCAACGACATCATGGAGAAGCATGACCCGGCCGCCGGTCTGAGAGACCTAGTGGATGGTGGCGGGAAAGAGCTCGCCGCCACCGCCCAGGCTGAGGGCGTCGCCCTGGCCGAACAAGCACAACCCGCCGTGGGTGGCAAGGATCGCGACCGCGCCCTTGCCGCTCTGAAGCGGGCTAAGACGCCTCAGGCAACAATTGACTCGCTAGATGACCAGGGCCTCACCACGTGGGGCCTCGAGCTAGCAGCCGACCAAGCAGAGGTGGATCGCCGACTGTCCCAGCCACAGGAGAGAGCCGCCGAGGAGAGCAACGAGCAGACGGAAGAGTCGGGTAGCCCCGAACAACCTACGTCAGCTCCCGCCCAGCCAAGTGCAGACTTGATTGAGATGCTCGCGCCTCTGGAGGAATACCTCGACAGTGACGGAACTGAGGTTCTAGCGTCCGTGATTCAGAAGATGACGGCCGGCCAGAGCACGGAGCTAAACCAGCTCCGTGACATGGTCACCACCATGCAAGTTGATCAGACGCTACGCGAGTCGGAGGCTATGTGGCCCCAGCTTGCGGACGCGGCCGTGAAGGAAGCTGCTCGAGGGAAGATGGGGATGCTAGCCAGCACCGGGGAGTACACCGACCTCGGTGCACTCACTGATGCGGCTATGCAGCTCCTCGGCCACCACCAGGCAGACGATGGCACGGCCAGTCGCACTTTAGAACGTGACCGACTGAGGGACGGTGGAAGCCCCACCGTATCGAGGAGCCAGCACGGGGCCCGCCCGATGTCCGACGACCAGCGCAACCGCGCCAAGTTTTCGGAGATCATGGAGCGCCACGGCTGACCCTCGACCCTCGAATCTCCTACTAGGAGTTCGATGTGACTGACTGGACTAACGTCTTCAGCGACTTTGCCGTCGCAACGGAAGACACATACCTCAAGGACCCGAAGGGGTTCTTGAACGAGGCAAGCACGCGCACGACGCTGCTGTCCATGGGCCTGAAAGGGTCCGCAAACAAAGGCATCAAGACGCTGCAAGGCGGCGAGAATGTCAAGGAGCAGCTCTTCGCTGAGTACGAGGACACTGTCGTTGACTGGAGCCCCACCAGCGACACCTTTGAGCTGCCCAACCCGCAGTTCCTCCAAGAACACGGGATCCCGTGGCGGTTCACCGCCGTGCCGATCACGTGGTCTGATGTGGAAGTCGAGCTCCAGCCCGACACCACCCGCGACGGTCAGTACCGCCGCTTGACCGACCTGTACGCTCGTAAGCGTCAGCACGCCTACGGCAACCTGATGGAGCAGATGGACGTTCGCATGTTGAACGCCCCCAACTACGCCAACCAGGAAGCCTCGGCCGCGCTGCAGCCGTACAGCCTGCCTTCGGCTATCACCGAAGCCAACAGTGGCGGCTATCCCCTGGCCTACGGCACTGCCGAGTGGGGCAACACCCGCTACCAGGGCTTTGACACCAGCACCAACGCTTGGTGGAAGAACCAGACTGGCCTGTACAGCAACATCGACGGTCACCCCGTTGGGTCCGGCACCGATGGATCTCTCTTCGAGGCTTTCGATGACATGATGCTGAAGACGGAGTTCAAGCAGTACCCGATGCACGCCGAGGCCACCGCCTCTGAGTTCGGGCCCAGCGTGAACATCCTCTGCTCCCGTTGGGGCAAGCGCAGCTTCATGTCTGCGCTCCGCAACTCGAACGAGATGCTGGTCACCACCAGCCGTCAGGACCCGGCGTACAACACGCCGATGTATAGCGGCATCCCCGTGCAGCACATTGAGCGCCTCGGCACCAACGAGCTGTACAAGGCTGCCGGCTCTGCACTGACGACCGAGGACGCCGCCGACAAGGCCGGTCCTCGCTTCACCTTCTGGAACTCGGAGTACCTGTGCCCCATCTTCCACAGCTCTCGCTACTTCAAGATGAAGAAGCCGGGCACCTACGCGGGGCAACCGTTCCGCAACGCCATCTGGATTGACACCTGGTGGCAAATGTTCTGTCGCTCCAAGCGCCGCCAGGGAATTGTCTCTCCGGGCTACGACATCTCCTCCGCTAACGGCGTTGCCTTCTAGGAGGCCAAATCCATGCTATCTACTGCACTATATAAAAACCCCCACGGCATTGCCTTCAAGGAAGTCACAGCCATGGTCGTAAACCGATCAGCATCCGCTGTCGCCATTGGCGATGTGATGATGTTCGACTTCGCGGCCTCTGACTCGCTCACCGAAGGTTATGACGGCAGCGATTCAGGACCGACCACCATCTACGGTGCGGTCATCGACAACACGGTCCCCATGTCGGATAGCTACCCGCTCTGTGTTGCCATCACGGCAGCAGCGGCGGACGGCGACACCTTCAAGGTCGGGCTGGTAGGCGTCTTCGGCGTCAACCTTGTCTCGTCCGACATCACCGCTGTTGGCGAGGCCCTGCACTCCTCCACGGCAGCCTCGCTGACGTCGGACGTGCTCGCGTCTCAGCGTATCGTTGGGATCGCGATGGTGGCGACCGCCGCCGCGACCACTGAGGTCGTAGACTGCTTCTTCTGCGGCACCGGACTCGGCGTCAGCTAAACCACGATGCTGACCCATAAGGCACTTGCAGGCATGGTTCGTGACGTCTTAGGCGTCTCGAAAGGCCAATCACTCGCCGATGGGTACAGCGTCACGGACGTCATCAACCATGCTGGGCGCTGGCTCACTGCTTCACACCAGTGGGCTTGGCTCAGCAAGGCTGTGACGACCCTTAACTACGTCAGCGGGCTGGAGTACATCTCTCTGCCCGCTGACTTCCGCTCCATCGGGGCGGTCACGATCACCAACGGGCTGGTGCACCAGGCGCACATGACGACTATGGACGTCATCGTCCGTTACCGCACCCAGACCGTGGGCGACCTGAACGACCGCTGGCTAGCCGTCAGCTACCGCCCAGGCACCGAAGGCGGCGTGGTCCCTGTGCTCGAGGTCTACCCGACCCCGAGCGCCGCGCAGACCGCAGCCCTCACGCTCTACTACTCGGCCGACTGGACCGAGCTCACCGAGGACGGGTACGCCACAGTGCCGGCGTTCATGGAGCCCCTGGTTATCGAAGCTGCGCGCCAGTACGCGCTGGGCTTGGCGGCCGAGGGCGGGGTGGATACATACGCCCGCATGGACGCGCTCAAGCAGTCTCAGTTCTTCATGTCCTTCCGTCGTCGCGACGGCCAGGTGCAGAACCAGCTCGGCCCCCTGCTCCACACGGCGGGCAACCAGACGGGTTCATCCCCCGAGGCTCCGTTCAGCGGCCCTATCCCTAATCCTTCCTAATGGCACCCAGGCAAGAAGCGCAGTTCCCGTTCAAGGGGCGCAGCGACGCCACGGCCAAGGGAAGTCAGCCGGGGATGACAACCCAGGCGGCGAAGAACGTCGTTGGGTGGATCCCCAAGACCGAGCAGATGCAGGGCGGCCAACGCCCTGGTCTTTCGCCGTATCTATCGGACCCGGCCGCCGATTCCCCGACGAACGCCCCGCTCAGCGCGGAGGGCACCCCGATCCAGTACGGGACCACGGTCAGCTATGATCGCCCGGCGTTCGACTACGTGCAGCTCGGCGACAAGCTCGACGACACGCCGCAGGATACCCCCCTCACGGAAAACTGGACCCATCCGTCCCCCAACGGATCTCCGGCTACGCGTGTGAAGCTAGACGCAGAGCGCAACTCCTACTGGCTCAGCGGCGAGCTGATTATCAAGCGCAACGCCGAGGGCACGGACCTGTTCCATGTACCCATTCCGCTGACGCAGAACCAGGTGATTGCGCCCGCGCTCGAGATCGACCTGGACGGCAACATCTACGTGGCCGCTTCCTCGGCGGTGCCTGACCAGGACAGCTCCGTGTTCAAGTTCGTCCCCCGCGAGGACGACAAGGGTATGGACCTGGCCTGGGAAATGCCTGTCGAGCAGGAGGAGATCGCCGCGCTCGCGTTCGAGTTCGGGCGGATCCTGATCGCCGGCAACACCCCAGGCGCCAAACGCGAGGCGGCGCTTTACGCCGTCGATGACCTGACCGCTGAGGAACCCACAATCGTCCTGGCCCTGGATGCGCCGTTCCCCATTGGGGACATCGCCGTGGGCCCTGAGGGCACGTACATCACCTGCCCGCCCTCGACTAAGCGGGGGCCGGATGAGGCCACAGACGGCTTCGTAGAGAGCCTGGTGGACTGGACCCCGCACGACCTGGTGCAGAGCGAGGACCGGCTGCACTTCTGGGTTGACGCCTCCGAGCTCGGGACATACGCCGATGGTGCACGGGTGGGCATTTGGCCTGACCGGCGCTTCGTTGAGGTGGGCGCCGTGGCGCCAATCGACGATACGAACCGCTACCTGCGGTCGCACATCACCGGCACAGAGTACGGGGATAGCTACGGTGGCTACCCCGAAGGCCCGCGTGCGCCGCGCTACCGCGCCAACGCCGCGCAGGCGATGCCTGGCCTGGTATTCGATGCCGACGAGGGTCGCCGCGAAAACAACAACCATGGCGCGTGGACGGACAAGGGTACGGGGATATTCTCCGGTTCCCCGACCCCGAGCTCGGGATTCCCGCTCCACAAGGACAAGGTGACGGTCTCGGACAGCATGACGAACTCGCCTGGCATGTGGCCCCACACACTGACCCAGTCCTGGGCGTTCAGTATGGTCTTCCGCTGGGTCGCTGGAGTCCGCCCCAGCGTTGTCTGGCTGGGCACATCGGTCAAGAGCAACATCGCGTACCAGCCGACCGAGCACAACTGGGCCATCGTCTGCAACTTCGACGCGGCCACCTACATCGCCAACGCCGGCAACGGCAACGACCTGAAGGATGACTCCCCAGTATTGGCGACATTCGCAGCCGGTGGGCAGCCCCTCGGCGGTGTTGGAACATACGGCGACGATTGGGCGGCGCCCGGCTTGCGTTATCAGCTCGACGGTGGGGTTGCGCTCATCCGCGACAACGTGATCATGGCCTACGGGGCGGCGAATACTTCGCTGAGCACCGACACGACCGAGACCAACATGGCAATCGTGACGCTCATGCGCCAGATCAGCGGCACCCCCGTGGAGCTGCGGATCAACGGCGGTGACCAGTCGGATGGCGTCGTGACCGAGACAAGCTCATGGGCCACGGTCTTGGACGAGTCGAACGTGACGCATACCCGAGAGGCGTTCGGCACCCGTGTGTGGGACGAGGAGGCATCCAGCTCCCACTCGGACAACCAGACCCACAAGCTCCAGCTGGCCGAGTTCGATAGCTTCTCGGGATCGCTGCATGAGGTCATCACGTGGTTCGGTGACTCGTCCGTGGACACATCCCCGGGAAACCAGAACATCGACGAGTATGAAGACGTTGAGGGCTACCTGGCGTGGAAGTGGGGATGCGCTCGTAACGTCCTGCATACATCCCACGACCACGCTACCGCCGTCCCGGGCTCCGGCTCCGGGTTCACGGCTGAAACCGACACCGCGACCGCTGACGCGCTCATATCCAGGCAGGGGATCCTCGCTCGCGTAAAGCCGAACCTGCTGGGCTTTCAGTGGGCCATTAACGGCGCGGGCCTTGGCTACGGCGTCGTAGCTGACACTGAGGGCGGCGTGATCTGCATCGGCCCGCGCGCAGCTGACGCGAGCATCCCGCTCACGGAAGTGGGCCCGCAGGGGCGGGTACTGCTGAAGGGCATCGACCGTGGCCTGCAGTTTGACTGGCCCGAGCCGGCACGCGGCCAGTTCGTTATTCACTCCACGCCTCAGAATGGTGCGTCGGTCACCGTCCACGACGGGGTTGCGAGCGAGAAGTTCATATTCCACAGCGTCTCAGACCCCGGCGGTGGCACGTGGATCACTACGGCGGTGAACGACCCGGACACTATCCGGGCGCTACTCGAGGCGGCGATCACGCTCTCGACCACCATCAACATGTACGGCGCCACCAGCACCGTGCACGGGAGCTCCCTGTGGCCGCAGAATATAGAGCTGCACTCCCGCGAGGCTGCCACGGCCACCCCGCACGCAATTACCACAGCCGGGTTGGTTGCCTCGCCCAATGAGGAGATCACGGTCAGCTACGGCATGACGGGGCCCGGCGTATCCCCCGTGGGCACCTGGGACTTGCGCGTGCAGGATCACCTGAACGTCACCGACCAGAACGTCCAGATGGCGACCGACGTCGATAGCAAGGTCTATGTGCCCTACACGCTGAGCTACGAGCGCAACCGCATCGTCAAGTACAGCCAGAACGGCGATGGGAACAACGCGGCCCAGGAGATATGGACGCACCGCATCGGTGGCGGCATCACAAGTTTCTCCGTGAAGGCGGTGGCGTTGGACCCCGTCGAAGAGGATCTGTTCCCCGCGAACGGGCCGGGCTCGATCTGGGTCGCCACAACGAACATCGACGCCCTGGGCGTACAGGATGTCAATGAGGAGACGCATCACCGGATCGACGCCGTAAGATCGACGCCCTACAACGGGCTCTCGCGAGAGACGACCACGCTGGCCGTCAGCGGCGGCAACCTATACAAGCTCGACCGGGCGGTCGGATCGGTAGTGGTCTCGGGTGGAGCAGTCGCTGGGGCTGCATCGGTATGGGTCCAGGGCGCGACACTCTTCGGAGAGGTCTTCTTCTGCGATGCCGGAACCTACAAGGTCTACAACCTCAAGAAGAACACCGTCCGGGACTGGCAGGTCAAAGGCTCCGGCCAGATGCCCGAGGACGCTCGCCTTCTGGCTGCGTACCGTGGCCGTGTGGTACTTGCCCGGGCCAAGGAAGACCCGCACAACCTGCACGCCTCTGCCCAGGGCGACCCGTACAACTGGAACCTTGGCGCGCCGACTGACGACGTCACGCGAGCCTTCTCTGGCAGCCAGAGCGAGACTGCACGCAACCCTGACCTGATCAATGCGATTGCTCCATTCTTTGATGACCGGCTTGTTATCGGCGGGGACCGGACCATCACCCTGTTCAGCGGCGACCTCTCGGAGTTGGGCCGCGCTGACCTCTTCACCGACTCGACGGGCATGGCCTTCGGGTCCACGCACGCACTCGACCCGGAGGGGTTCATCTACTTCTTCGGCTCCAGGGGTGGCGTCTGGGCGATGTCTCCGGCGGCGGAAGGGCGTTCGTCACCCCCGGTAGAGCTCACTGAGCAGACCATCGCGTCGGAGCTCGGCCAGCTGGACCTGACGATCTACAGGCCCCACCTTGTGTGGGACCAGGAGATGCGTGCGCTCTTCGTCTACGTCGTGCGTCGCGACCCGGGCACATCTGCAGCCGTCGTCCAGCAGTGGATGTTTGAGAAGCGCAGCAAAGCCTGGTGGCCGGTCACTATCGACGCGGCAACCAAGCAACCGACCGCAGCCTGGATCTCGGACGGCGACCTGCCGGGGGATCGCGTCCACATCATCGGATGCGAGGACGGCCGTATCCGCTGGTGGAACCCAGAGTCCCGCTGGGACGATGGGACGCGCATCGACTCGAGCGTCCTGATCGGGCCCCTGAGCCCCCAGACGGCTGGCTTCGAGGCAAAGCTCACAAGCCTGGAGGTCACCCTGGCCGAGGGCGCTGCACGCTACGAGGTCTACGCCTCCGACAACCCCGCAGACCAGGGCGTGGCCCTGGCGTCTGGCCGGGTGACCCAGGGTTTCAGCGGGTCGCTCCGGCACCGCATCCGTGGGGGCACCATCTGGATCCGCATCTTCAACGCCAGTGAGTCTGAGACCTGGCGCCTCGAGTCCGCCTTCGTGAACCTCGAAGCGGCTGGCCGGAGGCGCGTCCGGTGAGCAAGCAGGCCAACTCCAGCACGGTCGTCCCGTTCAGCAAGCAGTTCTACGTCAAGCGCGGCCATCGGTTCGTGCGGGAGTCGGAGCTCGTAGGTCCCCAGGGCGACCGAGGGCTGACAGGCGCCACAGGCGCCACAGGGACCATCGGCGAGGCGGGGGCTGTGGGCGCAGCTGGATCCACTGGCGCAGCTGGATCCACCGGGGCGACCGGGCCGACTGGGCCGACTGGACCTACTGGCTCGACCGGGCCTACTGGATCGACCGGGCCTACTGGATCGACCGGACCTACTGGCTCGACCGGACCTACTGGGCTGACAGGCGACTCTGGGGCGAGCGGCACCGCCGGAGCCGATGGCGTTGTGGCTAAGGGCACCAGCTTCCCCGGCTCACCCAGCGGCGGCGACCAGTTTATCCGAACAGACCACGGCGGCGAGCGATACCAATACGAGTCAGCCACAACGAGCTGGCTCAGTACGGATCTGAAGCAGATCCAGTTCGGGCGGCGTAGCACCACCGCAAACAATACTGATCTGCTCTTCTCCGAGGGCAACTGTAACGCATCCCACGGCCCCAGGTTCCCCTGGACCGTTCGCGTCACTGGGGCCTCGATGGCCTGGAAGACCACGATCACCACCGGGGCGTGCCGGGTCCAGAAGAACGGGTCCACCATCGACTCGATCAACATGAGCGGGTCGGTGCTCTACTCCAGCAACATGGCGTTAAACACCACGGGGATCGACTTCGCCATCGGTGACTACCTACAATGTCGGGTGGAAGCCCTGACCGCATCTATCAGCGACCCCACAGGGGTCGTCTACTACAGAAGGAAGGCAACCTAATGGTTCTAGGAATCGGATCGGCCGTCAGTGGCCTGGCGAGCATGTGGCAGCAGAACAAAGCCACAGGGGCAGCCAACGCTGCGAACAGGCGCCAGTACGAGCTCTCGATGCAGCAGCAGACGGAGAGCAACCAGATGAACGCATCCCGTCGCGCGGGGGCTCTCCAGCAGGGCCAGCGTGCGCTAGGCGAAACGCGCAAGGGGTACAAGAAGGCTCTGGGCGCGGTGAGCGCCGAGGGGGTATCCGCGAACCGGCAGATCGCCTCCAACCTGCGCAAGTCCCAGGGCCAGACCCGTGCCTCAGTGTACGGGCGCGGGATGGGCTCGAGTTCGGCCCAGATGGGCCTCCAGGGGCAGCAAGGGTTCAACATGGCTCGCGGCCAGGCTGACGTCGCGGGGCGCCTGGGCAGCCTTAGAGCGAGCCTCCAAGAGGGCAAGGGTCAGGCAATGGCCCAGGGCCGCCGTGGCATCGCGCAGATCCAGCAGCAGAACGCCCAGGGCCAGCTCCAAGACACCCGGGCGACGACCGACGTCCTGGGCGCGGAGCAGACTGAAGCCGCCAAGATTGACTTCGGTGCCTTCGCGCCGATGATTGATGCGGGCGTCGGGGGTATCCAGAAGATGCTGGCGAAGAATGCGGGCCCGGACCTAGGGACGCCGCCGCCCCAGAAGGCGTTCTCCGGCCAGACACCCCCACCTATGTCGGCACCGTCATCCGAATCTCCCCCGCCCATGATGGGCGGCCAGACACTTCCACCTATGTCGGCACCGTCATCCGAATCTCCCCCGCCCATGACGGCTGGCTTGGGTCTCGCTGGCCCTGGACCGATGTCAATGCCTAATCCTATGGGTTCCGGTGCTCGGGCGAATATGTCGAAGAAGCAGCAGGAGCAGATGATGATGAAACTCCTGGCCGACCAGAACCGAGCGAAGGGCATGGCCGCCAACGCTTGGATGTCCACCATGCGACCCTACTAATGCCTGTCTTTAAAATCCAAAAAGGTGCCGGCGCGGCAGCCCTCGGCGACTCTATGAAGAGCGCGCTGGAGATCACCAACCAGCTCGAGCAGCAAAAGGTTAGGAACGATCAGGCTCAACAGAGGATCGACCTAGCCAAGCAGGGCGCGGCCGACGCTGTCTTTGACCGCAGCGAGCGGATTCGGATGCAGGAGAAATCCTACGAGTTCGATTCCACGCAGGCGAAGCAGAAGGAGCTGATGCGCCAGGAATCCGAGGACGAGGCTCGCGCTAACTACGACGCCGAAGTCGTGAACTTCTATGGGATCGACTCCCCCGAGGCGAAAGCCTACCAGGAGCTGGATCACACAGAGCCCGCATACCACCAGGAGCGCCATGAGGTCGGGCAGAAGATCAAGGCCAAGAAGCGTGAGACGCAGCTCCGTGGAGTACGGTCGAAGATCGCGCAGATGTTCACGGACGATCCCAGCGACCCCGTGATCAAAAACCTGAAGCTACAGCTCGATGAAAACGCCCCTATCGAAGACCTGGTTGAAGAGGGCAACGCGAGATACGAGACCTGGTCAGCGGACAACGCTGCGAGAGTGACGGGCCAGGAGCTCGTCGCGGACTGGCGCCTGGGCATCCCCCACGCGGAGCTCGGGGATCTGAAGCCGGAGATGATCAAAAAGATCAACCTCTACGAGTCCATCAGTGCCGGCGACCCGAACAGTCCCATGCTGGAGGAGCTCGGGGAGGAGATCATGTCAGAGATCAGCCCCAACCACATGCGCAAGGGCCGCAGGAAGCTGCAGGACGAGAAGGACGCGATGCTGGAGGCTCGGGCCGTGACAGATGAGTTCGAGGAGGCTGTCCCCGAGATCCGTGGCGCCCTCGTGGCACCGGGGACCCCGTCCCTCCACCCTAACCAGATCACCTACCTCTCCCCGGAGGAGAAGGCTGGCGCCATGCACGTGGCGTTCAGGTACATGGGAGAGTGGGGGGTCATGATGAACGCCGCCAACCCTGACTGGACCCGGTTCGAGTTCGACCGGCAGATGGTCAACGAGGCCGACCACATTGGCCTGAAGTTCAAGGACTTCAACGACCTCGACGCGTGGCTGAAGGGCAAAGGCGAGTCCCCGCCCGAGGCGGTCCCGGAGAAGCCGAGGCCTGAGGGCGAGTTGGACCCGAACCGCAAGGGCAACAAGATTTGGCCGTACTCAGCCGACGACTTCGAGGAGGGCGACTCGCCGTTGGACTACATCGGCCGCAAAGTCGGTGGGGCGGCTGGGGCAGCCTTCAGCACATGGAAGGACGCCACGGGGTTCTTTGAAGAGACCGAGAAGAACAAATAGATGCAAGACCCCAGCCTGGAAGACGCCCTCGACACGACCATGGCCGACCGCATGGCGGACCTAGCCGCGCTGGGGTTCGGGCGCAAGCCCCAGGGCAACGCGCGTGGATCCCTCAACTTCGCGCAGCGCGACCAGATCCGCCGCGAGGACAAGGGCTACCGCGACGGGTTCCGCAACATCATCGGCGAGAAGGACGGCCTCGGTGGCTGGGCTGCGGACGCTATCCCCGGCATCGGTGCCGGGGCCCAGATCGCGGACATGAACCGGCTCCTCCACGCAGCCGAGGCCTACAACGCGGGCACGGCCAACCAGGCGCAGGTGGACCTGGCCGTGAACTTCTACGATCAGAACCAACGCGAAGGCGGCTTCATGTCCGGCGTGGGCGAGCTTGCGTCAGGGTCGATACAGATGCTCCCGTCGCTGCTCACCGCCACAGCTCTCGTGAGTGCGTCCGGCAAGGCCATCACCGGGGCCGTCGCCAAGAAGACGCTTGAGAAGATGATGAAGTCCATGGCTGAGCGTGGCATGGTCGCCAACGTAGCCACGGGCATGGCTGCACGCGGCGCGGTCGGCGCCCTGGGCAACGAAGCCCTCAGCCTCTTCACGCGCCCGTTCGGCGGCCGTGGAGCCATCGAGCGCTCTGCGTTCGAGATGGTCATGGCCGAGCGCATGAACATCTCCGCTGACGAGGCTGGAGAGCTGTTCATCACGCTGAGCGGCGCTTCCAAGAACCTGGTGAAGCACCTGCCCAAGGCCATCTTCAGCGAGATGGTCGAGCTGGGCACGGAGCAGATGGGTGGCGCGATCAACTACGCGAAGACCCTGACCCCTGAGGGCGCAGCGCTCTCGTTCCTGGGGCGCGAGTACACCAAGCTGGTAGGCGTGGTCGGCAAGTCCAAGGCCGCCAAGAAGATCAACGCAGCCTTCGGCGTGGACGACATCCTGACGGAGTACGGCGAAGAGCTTGTCGCCGCCGGCACCCGCGACGTTGCGGCTGTGCTCAGCGGTGGCTACCTGGCTGACGGTGGGAACATCGAGTCACTGTTCGAGCCCGAGAACCTGGCGATCATGCTGGGTGGCGTGGGCCATATGAACCTGGCGATGCGCAGCACATCGAATGTGGTAGGCGGCACGTTCGAGAAGTTCGCTGAGTCTGATCGGAAGAAGCGCGAAGCTAAGGACGCGGAGGAGATCGCCGAGGAAGAGTCCGAGCGATCAGACAGCAAACCCACCACTGGCCTACCGGATGACCCCGGAGCCGAAAACACCGACACTACTGACGAGGGCGCTTCGGGCACCCAGCCTGTGGTGGGCCCCACATGGACCCCTGAGGAGCGCGCGCGGGACGTCGCTAGGCTGCGCGAGTCGAACAGCCCGTTCGGTGGCGACGACACCCTGGCGCCCCTGACGCTGGCCCAGGAGCGCGAGCCTGACATCTCCGACGAGGTCTCATGGATCCGCAAGACGGCTGAGAAGCTGGGGATCAACGTGCAGTTCGTCACCCGCAACTGGACGAAGGAGCAGCACGAGGCTGAGGAGGCTGACATCGCGGCCCGCCGGGCGGCCGGCGAGGATGTGGAAACACGCCACACGGGGGTCTTCGTAGGCGAGGGCCGGATCATCATCGACATCGACAGCTTTGACGCTATCGGCCTGATGTTCCACGAGTCCACGCACCACCTCGAGAAGGTAGACAAGGCTGCATTCGACCGGCTCTACGAGCTGATGATGCAGCTCGACCCCGAGGGGATGGCTGCGGCCGAGGCTGCCCAGCGGGAAGCCGGCGGCGAGATGAACAAGGGCGAGTTCGCCGCCGTTCGCGCCGAGCAGCTAGCTAACGTGCTGACGGCTTTGCAGAGCGACGCCAAGATGACGCGCATTCGCCGGGTCCTGCGGGACAAGGGCGGGCGCTCAGCCCTGAAGAAGGTCTTCGAGGTGGTCATCGACATGCTCGCCATGGTGGACGCGAAGCACTTCGGTGAGATCGACACTGCGCGCAAGCGCATGAATGATGCCCTTAGCGCCATCGGTGACCCCAACGGCACCCGCACGGACCTAGAGGTCGCCATGGCGGTGCACGATGCTATGCGGGGAATGCGTGAGGTATTCGACGCATCCGCGAGCACGACCAGGCGCCGGGACCGGAGGCAGGCTCGAGATACCGCCCGTCAGGAGCGATCCGAAGAGCGTGCGGCGGCCCAGGCTGACGCCGAGGGCACAGCTGCGAGCGCGGCCGCTGCTCGAGCTCGCACGGAGCAGGCCATCTCTGACGCCCAGGCGGCTATCGAGCGGGACCCCGCCAACCAGAAGGCTGTCACCGAGCAGGCTATAGCCGACGTCATCGCCCTCATGGACGAGGCGGCCAGGGCTGAGAGCAAGCAGGAGACCCTGGACGCCATCGAGGCGGCCGAGGAGGCTATTCAGGCCCAGATCACCGGCACGGAGCGCCAGATCACGCTGGCCGCCATCGACAAGGCTCGAGCAGACATCGAGGCTGCCCCTGCGGAGGCTGCTAAGGCTGAGACCCTATCCGCCATCGCGGATGCCCAGGAGGCCATCGGAGCTGCTGTGGCGGCTGCCAGGGCGGATGAGGCGCGCACCCATGTGGAAGCTACGGCCAAGACCGAGGCACGCGAGCAGAAGTCCACACGGGGTGCCGAGAAGGAGCGCAAGCGCAGGGAGCGCGCGGCCAAGA
>JAPKBO010000211.1 GCA_028823395.1 Planctomycetota bacterium
GAATACTGAACGGTTTGGATTTGAGCCCCGCCTCGGCAATCTGGCGCTTCACCAAGTAGCGCTTGGCAATCTGTAGCTTCTCTTCTTCCGTGTAGCCCGGCAGGCGCAGAACTTCCAAGCGATCCCGCAGGGCCGGATGGACGGAATCCAGGACATTTGCAGTCGCAAAGAACATCACATCCGACAGATCAAAGGGGACGCCCAGGTAGTTATCCGTGAAGGCGTGGTTCTGGGCTGGGTCGAGCACCTCAAGGAGCGCCGCTGCCGGATCTCCCTGCATCCCCCTGCCCATCTTGTCTAACTCGTCGAGCATGAAGACCGGGTTACGTGTACGCGCGCGCCGAAGCCCTGCCAGGATCCGGCCCGGCATGGCCCCGACATAGGTGCGGCGGTGGCCGCGAATCTCAGCCTCGTCATGCACCCCGCCCAATGAAATGCGGACGAATTCGCGGCCCAAGGCCCGCGCCACGCTCTGACCCAAAGACGTCTTGCCTACCCCTGGGGGGCCGACCAGGCAAAGGGTGGGCCCATGGGTCTGGGGGTTGAGCTTGCGCACGGCAAGGAATTCAAGAATCCGCTGCTTGACCGGCTCAATTCCATAGTGATCCTCGTCCAAGATTTTCCGCGCCCGCGTCAGGTTCACCTGGTCGTTACTGGAGGTGTTCCAGGGCAGCTCCATAGCCAGCTCCAGGAAGGAACGGAGCATGGAGTACTCCGCCGCCTGCTCAGGGGTGCGCTCCAAGCGCTTGATTTCCTTGCGGAGTTCCCGATCTACGGGGTCGGGTAGCCGCAGGGTGTCGAGCGCCTCCTTCATGGCGAGTACTTCCCCGCTCTTGCCATCCTCCTCTCCCAGTTCACGCTGAATGGTGCGCAACTGCTCCCGCAGGAAATACTCACGCTGCGCCTCATCCATGGAGCCGCGGGTCTCGTCGCGAATCTTCTGTGAGATCGAGAGAACCTCAGCCCAATCACCCAGAACCCGGTTCAGCTGGTCTAGTCGCTTGCCAAGATCGAGTTGCTCGAGTAGTTCCTGCTTCTGTGCCGGGGGAACGTCCACAAAGGTGCAGACCATATCGGCAAGCATGGCCGGGGACTCGATACCCTCGACGGCGTGGGCCATCTCCTCGGGGGCCCCTGGGGCCAACTCCAGAACCTCTGCCGCACGATCCTTCAGGGCCATGAAGCTGGCCTCAATCTTGCGCGTCTCAGGCTCGGGCGGATCGAGAAGCTTCACCTTGGCTACCGGGTAAGGCTCGTGCTGGATGTACTTCTCAACGCTGAAGCGCAGACCGCCCTCACAGATGGCATGGTGTCGCCCATCCGGAGCCGTCCAATAGCGGACGATATTGGCCACCGTGCCTACGTCGTACAGATCATCGGGGCCGGGGTGTTCTAGGTGTTCATCGCGCTGCAGGATCAGCCCAACCGGCGACCCTTTCTTGGCCGCCGCCTGCATCGCCCGCACCGTAGCCTCACGCCCCACCATCAAGGGTAGGACCACACCCGGAAAGAGAACCATGTTGCGCACCGGGACAATCACCACCTCGGTGGTTCCCCGTTGAGGCTTCCGCGAAGATGAGGGCTTCGAGCCGGCCTTACGCCGAGAGCCCCCCGCTTTGGATTTAGCGCCCGTGCGGCGAGACACTTTTCCCCTGACGGACGAAGGCTTCTTCCTAGTGGACGAAGCCTTCTTCCGGGCCGCACCTTTCTTGGTCTGCTTCTGGTTCCGCTTCGATGACTTCGCCAATCTCGCTCCCTTTACAGTATCCGTTCACATGAATTGGAGGCCCGCCGCGCGGCAAGCCTGGGTTGGCCTGCCCTCCAGAACGGAGCAGTATGCGACAGGAGTGGCCAAGCCTCAATGGTGCGCCGGGAGTGCTACACTCCCGGCGCAGCACTGCCTGCCCCGATCCAATGAAAAGACTCAACTTGTTCGCCGCGCTTCTGGCGTCTCTGGCCAGCTCAGGCTGTATGGAGGACACCGGTGGATCAGGCTCTGTGGTCACCTTTAGCGCGATCCCAGATGACAATAGATCGGGGCTTCAAGCCCGCTACGATCTGGTGGCTCAAGCGCTGACTGAAGCCCTCGGCGTGCGCTTCGTTTACCAGCCAAGCACCGACTACGAGGCTTCAGTGGAGGCTTTCAAGAATGGGGACATCCTCCTGGGCTGGTTTGGTGGCGTATCTGGTGTACACGCCCGCCTGGCCGTTTCCGGCGCGCACGCCATCGCCCAGGGACGGGTCGACCCACAGTTCGTGAGCTACTTCATCGCCCACAAAGACCTGGGCCTCGATTACGCCGAGGCCTTCCCTGCCGCCTTACGTGGGAAGACGTTTAGCTTCGGTTCCCGAGGCTCCACTTCCGGCCGGCTCATGCCGCAGTTTTACCTGATGCAGGAAACGGGCCAGAGCCCCGAGGAGTTCTTCGGGCACCCCTCTCAATTCACCACCGGGCACGACCAGACGGCCCTGCAAGTCCAAGCGGGCTCCATCTCTGCGGGGGCTCTTAATTTCAAGACCTACGAACGCATGGTTGCGGAAGGCACCCTAGACCCTGAGGTCTGCCGGCACATATGGACCACCCCTCCCTACGCGGACTACAACTGGACCGCCCACCCGGCCCTTGACCAACTTCACGGTGAGGGATTCGTGAAACGTCTTCAAAACGCTCTCGTCGCCCTCGCCGATCCTGCCGTGCTAAAAGCCTTGGACCGCACGGAGGGGTTGATCCCCGCAGGTGACGAAGACTACGCCGCCATTGAGGCGACCATGCGACAAACAGGGCTCCTACGCTGAGTACTCCCCCGCCAGCCTTTGCCCTCCGCGGGGCCTGCGTCTCCTACGACGAGCATCACGCATTGAGCGGGGTGGACTTGGAGATTGCACCTGGCGAAATCGTCGCTCTGGTCGGCCCCAGCGGAGCGGGCAAGACCAGCTTGCTGCGACTGATGGCGGGCTCCCTCATGGCAGACGCGGGGACGGCTAGCTTCGGAGGTCAAGACCTCGCGCACCTCGCCCCAAGCGCCCTCCGCGCAGTGCGTAGCCGGATTGGATTCGTCCACCAGGACCACTCACTGGTACCGATCTTTCGCGCCCACCAGAACGTGATAGCCGGGGCGCTTGGCCAACGTGGCTTCTGGTCCGCCGCGCGCTCAATGGTCCGGCCCACCAGCGCGGATCTCGACCGCGCACATAGGCTACTCGAGCGAGTGGGCATACCAGAGAAGCTGTGCTTGCGAACGGATTCCCTCTCAGGCGGCCAGCAGCAACGGGTGGCTATCGCACGCGCCCTATTCCAGGCACCGCACGCCCTCTTGGCCGACGAACCCGTGGCCTCTGTGGATCCGACGCGCGCGCGCGCCGTGTTATCACTCATGAAGGAGATTGCAGAGGAGCGCGGATTAACTCTTGTAGCGAGCCTGCACGATATTCAACTCGCAAGAGAGCTGTTCCCCCGACTGGTCGGACTACGCGGGGGGCGCCTGGTCTTTGACTCCCCCACGGCACAGGTCAACGACGCCGCACTCGAAGCCCTCTACCGTATCGATAGCCCGGCCCCCCACGCGGATGGATAGGCATCCCCCCAAGCCACCCCCCCGGGGCCTGATCCTGCTGGGGATCGGAATCCTCGGGCTGCTCGCCGCATTCCTCCTCGGACTTCGCCCTGGCGGCCTGATACCCAACGCCGGTGGCCTGCAGCTCGCGCGGAGTTTTTTCTCTGCCGCCCTAGATCCGGCCCTCACGAGGGAGGGTGCCAGCCTCGCCGCCAATGCCACGCCCTTCCTCGAGGACCTGGTGCACGCGGCACTGCGCACGCTTATTTTCGCAGCGGCCGCCATGAGCCTGTCGATCCTTGCGGGCCTGCCCCTTGGGATATTGGCCTCGGACACCTGGTGGAGACGCTCCTCATTCAGCAATTCGCGGATGACAGCTGCGGCCCGCGCAATGCAATCTGCCGTACGGATCGGAATCGCCCTGATGCGCTCCGTGCACGAGCTGATCTGGGCCGTGATTCTTCTGGCCGCAGTAGGCTTGAACACATTCGGAGCTGTCCTTGCCATCGCCGTCCCTTACTCGGGCACCCTCGCCAAGGTCTTCTCAGAGATGTTGGACGAGGCCCCACGCCACTCCGCGAAGGCCCTTGAAGGCATAGGCGTCCGCCCTCTGGGCGTTTTCCTCTTCGGCCTCGTGCCCCGGGCGCTCCCCGACCTGGTGGCCTACACCGCCTACCGCTTTGAATGTGCTGTGCGCTCGGCGGCCGTACTGGGTTTCTTCGGGTACCCCACCTTGGGTTACCACCTGACCCTCAGCTTCGGAGACGGCCATTTCCGGGAGACCTGGACCACCATCTACCTGCTGCTGGCCCTGATCCTCTTCCTCGAATGGTGGAGCACTGCCGTTCGGCGGAGGCTGGTTTCATGATTCCATCCCGCCCACCCCAAGCCCCTGGAGAGGAGCACCCCGAGGAGCCCAGCCGGCGCCTGCTCTGGATCAGTGGCATTGGAGCCTCGGGGCTCGTGGCCTTCGCCTGGCTGAGCGGAGAGATCAACGTCAGTGGCTTCTTCGGCGCCGATCGCGCGCGCAACCTGAAGCGCTTCCTAACCGAGGATGCCATCCCCTTCCCCTTACGGGAGGACGGCTTCACATGGTCGGGCCTGTGGACCTGGGTGGCCGGACACTGGAATGCGGCAGCGGGTGAAGCCACTTTGACAACTCTTTGGATCGCGGTTGCCTCCATGGCACTTGCGGGAGCTGGAGCCCTGCTCGTGGCGCCCTGGGTCGCGCGTACGATTTCCACACGGGAGCCCTTCCTGCAAAACGGCCCAACCGGGGCCCTTTGGATCTGGGCTTCTCGGCTCGCGCGCCTGATCTGCATCCTTGCGCGCGCGCTTCCGGAGTACATTCTGGCCTTCTTATGGGTCGCCATCCTGCCGGGAAGCGCGTGGCCCGCGGTTCTGGCCCTGGCTATGCACAACGGGGGCATCCTGGGCCGCCTCTTCGGTGAGACCCTCGAGAACCTGGAACGCCGCCCCCTACAGGCTCTCCGCACCCTGGGTGGTAGCCGCGGGCAGATCACGGCATTGGCCGCCGTTCCGGTGGCTCTGCCGCGCTTCCTGCTCTACTTTTTCTACCGCTTCGAAACCTGCGTTCGCGAAGCCACGGTCCTGGGCATGCTCGGCATCGTCTCCCTCGGCTACCAGATCCAAGACGCCCGTAGCCGACACGCCTACGACGACATGTTGCTGCTTGTAGGATTCGGTGTACTCTTGGTGCTTCTGGCCGATCTCACATCACACGGGGTGAGAATCTGGCTTAGGCGCGAAGCACCGCGTTGAGCATCGTAAGAGTTGGTATTGGGGTGGCGTCCCCTGCGTGGCAACCTCTACGATAAGCTCCCTCGGAGCAACCCGAGGAATCAGGCTGGAATGTGCATCGGATTTCTAAAATATCCGGGAAATATCGGCTGCCACAATCCCACCAACTGATGAAGGCCCTGTCCGATGAGCGAAACCGTTATCTCCATCCGCAACATGGTCAAGTGCTATGGTGCAATCCGAGCCCTGGATGGATTCGA
>JAPKBO010000029.1 GCA_028823395.1 Planctomycetota bacterium
GCCCGTAGGGGCGCGACGACGGCCACGGGACGAACGCTCGTTTCCATGGCCACGGAAGCTACGGGAGCCACGGGAGCTACGGGAGCTACGGGAGCTACGGGAGCTACGGACACTTCCAGTACGGCGGACACCGGGGGTTGAAGGATGGGCGTTGACGGAGGGGTAACCACGGAAGCCTCAGCGACCATGGCCGTGGGCAGTATAGGCGCCGTCGTCCCGGCCGAAGGGTCCCACTGGGAGACAGACCAGAGGCACAGCAAGGAGCCAAACACGAGAGACATCTGGCTGCGCGTAGGAGTTCGACGGCTCACGGGTTCAGGTGCCATGTCCGCGACAACGTCTTCATCAGCTAAGAAATCAGCGGACTCGTCTATCGGCTCCGAATCCAGGGCCACATCCAGAATGTCCTCGGTGCTTTCATCCATGACCTGGGGGGCGACCATCGCGCCCATCAGGTGCACGATTTCCGCCTCGCCGTGCTCACCCGAGACTTCGGGCAGCAGGGGGCGCGGTGCCGCAGCCTGCATCTCAACCGGACCTCCTCCGAGGAGTTGTTCCAGTCCAAGGAAATCCTCTCCGCCCTCAGGCGGAGGCAGATGAGAGGGCTGCCCACCTGGGCTGGTGCTGGATTCGGAAGGCGTGGAATCGAATGGAGTATTGGACATGGTGCATCAACGCAGGGGTGAATCTAAGGGTCCACCGGCAACACTCGGAGCCCTGCGGACCCCCATCTCATCGGCACCGAATGGCCCCCACCTCCAGTCCCACCGGCCCACCCTTGGCACTTCCCATGGGGAAAGCCCGGGGTGGGGCACCCGATTGCATCAGGATGGGACGAAGCCCTGCCCACCACCGAGTGTGCGTAGGGAGAGGAATATGACTGACGACGCATGCAGCGCAAGGTAGCTTCGTTCTCCATGCGCTCCCCCCAACTCCCTCACCTGACCCAGAACTTGGCGCAAGCCGCTTTGGCTGTCCTCGTCCTCGCCTCACCTGCCGCCGCATTCCAGCGCGATAAACCCCCGGTCCCCGACCTCACAAGCGGCGGCACGACCGACGGTAAGCACGACTGGAACCTTGGTCCCACCGGCGCGCGCGGTTGGATGTGGGGTTGGAACCGAGAGACGCTCGAAGCGCGTCAGATCGTCGTCACGGTGGTCGCTCCCGGTTCTCCGGCCGACGGCTTGCTCGAGGTGGGTGACGTAATCCTCGGCGTCAACGAAGAACCGTTCGAGCGCGACCCCCGTAAAGTGCTGGGCGAAGCGATCACCAACGCGGAAGCACGCGACGCCAAAGGCAAGCTAGAGCTCCTGCGCTGGCGCGACGGCAAAACGAAGTCCGTCACGTTGAAGCTGCCCGTCCTCGGTGCGTACACCGACACAGCCCCGTACGACTGCAAGAAGTCCGAGCGCATCCTCAACGCAGCCTGCGAGCACATCGCTGCGAACATGAAGGGAAACATCGACGGGATGATGAACGCCCTCGCTCTGCTCGCAACGGGAGAGCGCAAGTACAAAAAGGCTGTCGAGGAGCTCGCGCGCCAGGTGGGAAATCCCTCCGTCGAGCTCACTCTTCTCGGACGTACCTCCGGACTCCTTGCGTGGGAGTGGGGCTACCGCAACCTCTTCCTCTGCGAGTACTACCTTGCTACCAAGGACCGGAAGGTGATGCCGGCCATCATCGAGTACGCGACCACGATTGCCCAAGGACAGAGTGTCGTCGGGACCTGGGGTCACGGCATGGCCTGGCCGGACCTGAACGACGGGCAACTGCACGGACGCCTCGGCGGTTACGGTGCGCTGAACCAGTCAGGGCTCGTATGCCACCTGTCACTGGTCCTTGCTCGCAAGTGTGGGGTGAAGGATTCCGAGATCGATGCCGCCATTGAGAAGGCAAATCGTTTTGCGGCCTTCTACGCGGGCAAGGGCGCCATTCCCTATGGCGATCACCGGCCCGGTTGGGACGTCCACGACGACAACGGCAAGAACTCGATTGCGGCGTTAATCTTCGACTTGCAAGGGATGGACGAGGAGGCGCGCTTCTTCGCGCGCATGACCGTCGCCTCCTACGGCGAGCGCGAGCGCGGGCACACCGGTAACTACTTCAGCTACCTCTGGGGCCCGCTTGGTGCCGCCCGCGTGGGGCCAGACGCCACAGCCGCCTTCCTGCGCGAACAGCGCTGGTACTTCGACCTCGCGCGCTCGTTCGACGGCAGCTTCCCGTACCAGGGCGGCGCCGGCATGGAAGGTGGCGAGCACAAGTACGGCAACTGGGATTGCACCGCCGCCTTCGTCCTCGCCAGCACACAGCCGCGCCAAGAGCTGTACATGACCGGCCGGGGCGTCGACGAGGACAACGCGCTCGTCGGCGACGAACTACAGGACTCTATCGCCGCAGGGCGGGGATTCGACAACTGGACCATGGGAAGCGAGCCGTACGCGGCCATGACTTCGCGCGAACTGTTGCGTTTACTCGAGAGCTGGTCGCCTGCGGTCCGTTCGCGTGCGGCCGAGGCGCTGGCGAAGCAAGACGGCGAGCACGTGCCCGCTCTACTGAAGCTGCTGCGCAAGAAGGACCTAGACGCACGCTACGGCGCATGTCAGGGCTTCGCTGCACTGGGGCAAAAGGCCAAGGACGCGGTTCCCGCGCTGACCAAGACACTGAATGACGACGATGTTTGGCTGCGCATCCAGGCCTGCTATGCACTTGCCAGTATCGGCGACGCCGCGCAGGATGCGGTGCCCACCATGCTCGAGCTAGCTCTGCGCGACGATCCCGCGGACCCGCGCGAGTTCACCCAGCGCTACCTCAGCTTCTGCCTCTTCTACAAGGGTGGCGCGCTGAAGATGCGCGGCCTGCTGTCGCGTTCGATCGACGACATCGACCACAAGCTCCTGCTGCCAGCCGTCGAGCGCCTCTTATTGAACGACGACGGCCGTTCGCGCAGCGCCGTCGGCACCGTCTACGACAAGCTCACCTTCGAAGAGCTCACGCCCCTCCTGCCCGCCATCATCGAGTCGGTCCGTACAGCGTCGCCCAGCGGAGTGATGTTCGCAAATGGCATCCGGCTCGAGGGGCTCGACCTGCTCGCGCGCCACCAGATCCACGAGGGGATGGAGCTCTGCATTCCCGCGATGGACATCGACGAGTGGGGTAAACAGGACCGCATCCTGCGCGGCCTGCGAGCGCTCGCGACCTACGGCGGTGCCGCCAAGTCCGAGCTTCCAAACCTGCGTGACGTGCTGCAACAGCTCGAAGCCCACAAGGAAGCCAAGAACCTCGGCAAGCAGATTCAGCTCTGCCGAGATACCATCGCCGCGATCGAGGCTGCGCCAAAAGGAGAGCCGCTGCGGACCGCCGAGGAGCTCGTCGGTCGCAAGAGATCGCGACGCTAGAACCTGCGATGGGCGCTTGGTCCGGAAGCGCCTTCTAAAAATCATCAATCGCCCGAACGTGTGCTGTCGCAATCGAAATCATGGGCAACCTGAGATAGGATCAAGCCCCCCCCGAGGTCCCCCATGAAATCAAGCTGCCTTCCTTGCCCTTCCCGTACCCTCCCCACCCTTCTCGCGATTGCCCTTGCCGCTCCACTCCTGGGCCTGGGCGCTCGGTCGGCATGGGGCGACGACCCGTTCGACGCCGTACGTGACGACATGCAGGCCATGATCGACGAGGGAGCTAGTGTCGGCTTGGTGGGGTTCGTACAGGTGGAGGACAAGATCGTCTTCCAGCACTCCGTGGGTATGCGCGATAGGGAGGCGGGCACGAAGCTCGAGCTGGACTCGATTTTCCGCATCTACTCGATGACCAAGCCGATGACCTGTGCCGTGGCCCTGACCTTCTTCGAGGAGGGGCGCTTCAAGCTGGATGACCCCGTGGCCAAATATCTCCCGCAGCTGGCCGAGCTGAAGATCAAGGGCAAGCAGGGCAAGGATGACCAGCCGCTCGAATTCCCCATGAAGGTGCGCGACCTGTTCCAGCACACTACTGGCTGGACCTACACGACGCCCTGGGAGCGCGAGGCCAAACGCACCACGGAAGAGCCTGACCTAGCCGACCTGGTCAGCGCCCTGGGCACCTTGCCGGTTGACTTCCAGCCGGGAAGTCGCTGGGAATACGGCATCTCCCACGACGTGCTCGGCCATCTCATCGAGGTGCTGGCGAACAAGCCACTGGATGAGGTCTTCCGAGAGCGCATCATCAAGCCCCTGGAAATGATCGACACCGGGTTCCACGTCGACAAGATGAACCTGGCGCGGCTGGTAACCCTATACGCAAACTCTGGTCAGGAGCTCGTGGCTGTTCCCGGCGGCCTGGGCAACGATCCGACGCGCAACCCGGCCTGGCTCTCGGGTGGTGGCGGCCTGTTCTCCACCGCCGCCGACTACCTGCGCTTCACCAGCATGATGCAGGCGGGCGGAACCCTGGATGGCACGCGCATCCTGAAGAAGGAGACCGTGGCGCTCATGACTCGTGATCACATCGGCGACATTCCCAGGAGCATGCTGCTGTTTGGTCGCGGCTTCGGGCTAGGTGTGGCGGTGCAGACGAAGGCCACCCTCGGCATCGCGGAGGGCACCTGGAGTTGGGCCGGCATAGCGGGGACCATGTTCTGGGTCGATCCGGGCAAAATGCAGACGATCCTCTTGATGAACCAGACCTGGATGGACATGGGACCGGGGATACGCTTCATGGGCAAGGCGGGTCAGGCACTCCTCAGCAACGCGGCCCGGGACTCCGGAGGAAAGTGAGGGCCATGCTCGTGTCTCGCCTACGGCTCCTGTTCCGCGCCCTCTTCTCCTTCGCCTGTCACGACGCGTCCCCACTGGCGAGCATGCGGGAGAAATAGCCCCAGCCTGTTCGCCACAAGGGCGACTAGCCCTGGCGCAGGATCCGCGTCCCACCACGGCGGGCCGTCACGCCCACGGTGTCGAAGTGCTCCAGCAGGGGAATCAGAAACTTCCGCGTGGTTCCGAGACGGTCGCGAAGCTCAGGTATGGCCAGCTGCCCGTTGCGCTTGCAGTTGTCCACGATGGCCTCGCGCACCGTTCCATAGGGCTCGCTCGCGAGAAACAGGCCCCCGCCGACGTGGTGAATCTCGCCCTCGTCCACGAGCAGATCCAGCACGCGTTGCAGGTCCTTGGGCGCCAAGCCGAGCGTCCCCTCGAGCGCGTCCCGGTCGGGCGGTTGCAGTTGCCCTTGGATCAGGGTCGCGAGCACCTTCTCCCGGGCCGCGCGGGTCGCTTCGTCAAGCTCGACCTCCCGACCCTTGGGAACGACCATGCCCCCGGTCTCGCAGGAGAGCTCGCCGCGCTCCTCCATGGTCTTCAGCAAGGCAGAAAGCAACCCGGTCTCCAGCCCGCAGGCACTGCGCAGCTCCCGCACATCCATCTTGCGCCGCTCGGGGTTCTCGTCAAACCAACTCGTCATGGCATCCCCCACCTGCGCTAGGCACAGATCCAGGGTTTGGGTGTGCATCCAGCGTCCCGCGGGTCCCAAGCTGAGGGCCAAGTTTTCTGCGGTAAGTTCGGCGAGCAGAGCCGTCACGTCGGCGCGCGAGGCTTTCACAGCCACGGCCAACTCCTGCAAGTCCATCCATCGCTCTGGCGCCCGGGCCAGTTCCGATTCGAGCCGTGCGCGCGACGAGCCCAGGCTTCCGGCCTGCCGCTCAAGTTCGTCCAGGACGAAGGTTTTGAAACGCTTCAGGCGATAGCGACTCTCTTCCAGGATCACTCCGCCACCGAGAGTCATAACGGGGGACGCTAGGCGCATGACAAAGCGGTCTCCCGGAGCGCACACAAGAGGCTCGGCCATGCGGAACTGCACAAGGCCTTCCTGCCCGGCCTCGAGTTGCTCGCTGTCCAACAGAACGACCTCGCCGAGGGCATCCGCCGTGCCCGTATGCACCCGTACCTGCATGCGGTTGGTCAGGGGGAAATCGAGCCCCTTGAGGGCGCGCACCCTTGCCCCGACCATTTTCAATGCCTGGAAAAAACCTGGCGCAGCCACGACATCCCCGCGGCCCACGCGGTGGTGATCGACGTCGGTCAAGTTGAGCGCGGTGGAGTGACCTGCACGCGCATCATTAGCCTTCTCGTGATACGCCTGGATGCCACGCACCTTGCCCTTTTGTCCAGACGGCAATACCTCAACCGTGTCCCCCACGGACACCGAACCCGAGATGGGAATCCCGGTGAGTACCGTCCCGAAACCACGCACGCTGAACACCCGCTGCACGGGCATGCGGAACACTCCCCCGGCGGGCCGCGGCTCGGTCTCAGAGGCCATCCTCACCAGCGTCTCCTTGAGGACGTCCATTCCAGTTCCGTCCACGGCGGCCACACGCAAAATGGGAGCGCCCTCCAAGAATGTTCCCTCGACCGATTCGCGCACGTCCTCTTCCGCTAGGTCCACGAGTTCGGAATCGACGGCATCGACCTTAGTCAGAGCTACGAACCCGCGCTCCACACCTAGAAGGTCCATGATGGCTAGGTGCTCTCGGGTCTGGGGCATCACTCCGTCATCGGCGGCAACCACCAGGATGACCAGATCGATACCCGAAGCCCCGGCCACCATGTTGCGTACGAAGCGCTCATGGCCGGGAACGTCTACCAGCCCCACCACACGACCGTCGGGCAGCTCCATGCGCGCGAAGCCCAGGTCGATGGTCATGCCGCGCTCCTTCTCCTCGGCCCAGCGGTCCGGGTCTGTACCGGTCAACGCCTGAACGAGGGTGGACTTGCCGTGGTCGATGTGACCGGCGGTTCCGATGACTATGGGCTGGATTTCCATGGGCCCAGGATAGCGAGTCCGAGCCCTCCCGCCCCAGCCCCCTTGACGGCTGGGCCTTTGGAGTGAGGATGGCCCTAGCATGAACGCTCCCCTTCCCTTCCAAACCCTGGCTCCCTGGCTGCGCGCGTCCTTTGGCATGCCGGTCTACCGCGTGGCCCTGGATGCCGGCTCCACCTGTCCCAACCGTGACGGGACCAAGGGGCTGGGAGGCTGTACCTATTGCGACGTAGAGGGATCCGGCACGGGCGCCTTGCGGGGCGGCGCGGAACTCGAGGAGCAGCTATTGCTGGGACTCAAGCGCATCGAACGCCGTAAGCGCAGGCCGGACGAGGCCATCGGGGCTATCGCCTACCTTCAGTCCTACACCAATACCTACGTAGATATTGCCCGCCTGGACGAGGTGCTTAGCGTGCTCGACCCTTACCTGGACGGAACGCTCTCCTGCTTGAGTGTTTCCACCAGGCCTGATTGCGTCTCGGACGAGACCCTTGAGCGGCTCGCCCAAGTAGCGGAGCGTGTGCCGGTCTGGGTCGAACTGGGCCTCGAATGCGCTAACGACGAGGTGCTCCAGGAGATCAACCGTCTGCACACCGTGGCTGATTTCGAAGACGCTGTCGCGCGCGTGCATGCCGCGGGCCTATCCGTCGTAGGCCACGCGATCCTCGGCCTGCCCGGCGATGGCCGCGAAGGAGCCCGGCGCACAGCCGAGGTTCTAGCCCGTACCGGTGTGACAGGAGTCAAGGCGCATCACCTGATGGTGCTCAAGCGCACACAGATGGCGCACGCCTGGCAAGCCGGCGAGCTGGACGTGCTCACCTGTGCGGAATACGTGGAGTGGCTAGCGGATTTTGTAGAGCGCCTGCGCCCGGAGCAGGTCCTGCACCGACTGACCGGCGATTCGCCGGCGGAGAATCTCCTCGCCCCCCACTGGGGGGTGAACAAGAACCAGGTCCGGGACTCGCTTGCGGACTGCTTACGGCAGAGGGGTACGGCGCAGGGCACCTTGTGCTCCCCATCCTGGAGTTCGGGCCTCGATAACGCATAATTGCGGGCTCCTCGCCCGTCCACACTCTGGTCACGTACCGCTCCGATGAAATACTCCCCCTTGTCTTTCTGGACGCCCCTCGCTTTGGGCCTCACATTCGCGCTCACCTGCTCGCGTGCTCAAGCCCAGAACTGGAATGATCGTCCCGACGGCTTCGCACCCATCGGGATCAGCACTGACGGGGAGAGACCCACCGGCGCCTGGACCTTCTCCTATCAGCACTTGCGTACCGACGGCAGTGGTCTGCTTGACGGCCGCGGACAAGTCACCGACGCAGACGTGTTCGCCGATGGCTACGCGGCCTCTCCTCACAGCATGGTCCGTGAGACCCACAGCCTCAATGCTCTCTTCGGTTACAACCCGTCCACGAGCCTCTTGCTGACGCTGCCCTTCCTTAATAATGAGGTAGCGATGCGCACGCTGTCGGGCCCAGACTACGAACTGCGCAGCACGGGCATGGGCGACCTGCAGGTCGCGGCCCTGTTTCGTCTAGATCACGATGAGGATGAGGTTCTGCACGCGCAGCTGGGGGTCTCTTTGCCAACCGGATCACGGGATGAGCGTGGGACAACCCCTTCCAGCGGCGGCATCTCAGAGAAACTGCCCTACAGCCTCCAGCTCAGCAGCGGCACCCTGGATCTCATCCCCGGAATTACCTACGTCAAACGCCATGAGAGTACTTCCTTGGGGTTCCAAGCCAAGGAGATCGTGCGCTTCACCGAGAACTCGGACGACTATCAACTGGGCAACGTGGCGCTCATAAGCGCATGGGTTTCACGAGTGTTCAAGGATGACGTCTCGGGCTCCTTGCGCCTTGGCTACTGCCACGAAGGCCGCATGCAGGGGCAAGATGCGGACATCGATCCAAACCTGTCACCCCTGCACGATCCGAGAAGCCAAGGTGGTGACCGGGTCTCCGTCTGGGCGGGCATCAACTACATCGAGACGGGCGGCCACTCATTCGGGTTCGAGCTAGGCGGACCCCTGTGGCAGGATCTGAACGGCCCGCAGTTGGAACAGGACATCTCTTACGGCCTGGGCTGGCACTACTCTTTCTAGGCCGGGACGCACGCAAGAGGCCCCGACGCCCAGCAAGCGAGCTAGTACTGGTAGAAGATCCGGTCGCAGGAGGGGCACTGAACCATCTCCGTCCCCCGCGCCAGACGCACACCGATGTTCTTCGGTATCTGCACAAAACAAGCCTGACAGTGGCCATCGAGCAGTTCGGCTAAGGCCTCGCCCTCGCGGATCTCCAGCAGTCGCCTGTAGAGTTCCAGGTGGTTTGTTTCAATTCCGTCTGCGGAGAGCTTGTTCCGTTCGGTCTGCAGCTCATCGAAGCGCGCGTTCGCCTCTTCTAATTCCGTGGCCACATTCACTTCGAACTCTTCGAATACGGTCTTGGCCAACTCGAGCTGGCCCTCGGCAGCCGTAATGCCAACCTCGCCGGCGTCCCCCACATCAATCTTCTTGAGGGCTTCATCTTCCGCCTGGGAGATATTGCGCTTCAGTTTGCGCATCTCGTGCTGATAGCTCATGAGCAGGGCCGCATCGACCTTGCCCTTGTTGGATTCTGTCTCGAGCTTCCGCAGGCGCTGGCGCATGCCCGCGGTGAGGTCTTCGATTTCCTTCGCCTCTGAGCGCACCTCGTGTACCCGTGTGCGCATGTCTTGCAGCTTGGTTTCTTGCTCCTCCATCTTGGCCGTGCGCTCGGCCAACTCTTCAGGCAACCGACGCTGTTCGGCCTGAACAGTGAAGATGTGGCGGTCGATCTGCTGAAGGCCCTGAAGGGCCTGCAAGGTTTCCTGCATGGGGGGGGGATCCGTGGGTGGAAGGGCGGGGCAGTCTACCGCCAGTTGGAGTGGGCGTCAGGCCCCACCGCTTGAATTGGTCACCTTCCCCCATCCCGCCACCCATCGCCCCACATGGTCGCTGGCTCAACCCTGCCCCGGCAATAGTCGCTCCACCGCAGCTCGAGCCTGGGGAGAGTCCGGGAAGCGGGCACTCCACTGAACGGCCCTACGCAGCGCCTCGTCCTCTCGTTTCAGCTCCTGCAAGAGGCGCACCAGAAGACGCCAAGTCCCCGCCTCCTGCTCTCGGGCGTTGGTGAAGGCCCCGTGATCCACGGCCTGGCCCAGAACCAGGCAAGCCTGCAAGGCTTGCCCGCGCCTCACCAGGATCGAACCCAGCACCGCTTGAGCACGTGAGCCGCGTGGATCGAGGCGCACCGCCTCCTCCATGGCCGCCTGGGCTTGCGCTACTTTTTTCTGTGCCAGGAAAACGGCGCCTAGGTGGTAATGGGCACTCTGGGGATTCGCCCCCCCCTGCAAGGCCGTCCGGGCCGTCCCCTCCAGCTCAGTCCAACGCTTACGGCGCAACAGGAACCCCAGCCAGCGATCGAGAGCTAGGGGATCCGCGGGCTCGAGGGCCACGGCCCGCTCCAGAAGGGTCCCGGCTTCATCAAAGCGCTGCAGGCCTTCCAGGATTCCCACTCGAGCCAGAATGGTCTGGGGATCACTCGGAGCTAGATCCAGGGCCTGTTCTGAGAGTGACTCGGCCAAGGAAAGCTCTCCAGCCAAGGCATGCCCCACTGCCAGATGACGCAGGCCATCCGCTTCAGCCTCCACGCGGTCTCCACGCAAGGTCCAAGAAACCGTGAACATCAGGACGCACAGGCAAGTCCAGAGGCCGCTTTCCCGTCGATGCCCGGCCCGCCACCTGTCCACAAGCCAAACCAGTGCGTGACCACCCAAGACCATGAGGAGGGGCAGGATGGGCGCTCGGAAGCGGGAGCAGACGAAGAAAACCACCACGCTAAAGCTATAGGCAAGTAGGAAGCCCCACAGGGGAAAGAGCCTGCGCCGTGGTCCATGCACGAGAACCAGCACGAGGCCCAAGCCCCCAAGAGCGAGCAGAACTGAAAACCCCAAGGGGCTCCAACGCGTCACAGCACTAAATCGTTGGGCGAAAAAGCGTACGGGCTGATTGTTGCTGATCTCCTCGTCCTTCAGAAACAGGGCTCCCTTGTGCAGCATTCCGCCCAAGGCAGGCAAGGGATCCCGAGTCACATACTCCAGTGTCTTGGCTGTGTAGTGCCCGGAGATTTCCGAGGGAGAGAGGGGACGGCCCGCCTCACGCTCGGCCAAACCCGCTGCTTCTCCTGCCGTACCCAAGAAGTCGTCGCTGGTGGTACCCGGAACCTTAGCCGTGCGTCCGTCAGCACCGGGATGATTGCCGATCCAAAGATTGACACCTGCCTGCGAGGAGATCAGCACCCGGTCCTTGCCGACAAACAGGTTGTAGGCCGTGACAGGCAGAATCGGCAGCAGCGTTCCCAGGGTCAACCAGGCACAAGGAGCCCAGGCCAAGGATCTCCGCCCGCCCCCGCGCCCGACTCTGCGCCCGACCCCCAAGATCCAGAGCGCCAGCAATGGCATGAAGAGCAAGACGTTCGGACGCGTGATCGCAGCCAACCCCCACGCTACTCCGGCCCGAATGACCGGCCATCGTCCTGAGGCGCCACGCTCCTCTTCTCCCAAGTTGAGGGTCAACCACAAAGCCAGGAGGTTCAGTGGGATCGACAGTGTGGGCAGGAGAAGTTCTCCGTCAAAGTAGATCAGCACCCAATAGGTTGCCGCCCCAAAACCCGAAAGCGTGGCGGCGCGCCGATCGAAGAGGCGTCGCGCCACACCGTAGGTCAAGACAGTCGTCACAGCCCCCAAGGCGCACTGAAGGAGGCGTACGCCCAGAAGGCTCCCGCCGCAAAGCTTAAGGCACAGGGCCAAGAACCACGGGTAGAGCGGAGCCCGAAAGAATGGGCCCGCTTGGAACTCGCGACCCGCCGCCACTTCCCGGGCCCAGTCCAAGTGGAAAGCGGGGTCGATCACGGGCGCCTCGAAATAGGGGCTGGCGCTCAGGTCCAGCACGTAGAGCGCGCGGAGTGCAAACGCCAGCACGGCAAGCCCCAGTACGACCCAACGTTCAGAGGAGCTTCCTCCCCTATACCTATGTCCCACAGTGGGTGAGTTCGTCTGCATCAAATCCTTCACGGGCCGAGTCTAACGACCGGGAGGGGTTCGGTTCGAACCCCTCCCGTCGGACATTCATCAGAAATGACGGCCTCTAGCCGTGGCGCCTAGAAATCGCCGTAGTCGTCTTCGAGTTCCACGCCGTCTAGGAAGCTGGCCAGCTGGCGAGCACGCACCGGGTGGCGCAGCTTGCGCACGGCTTTGGCCTCGATCTGGCGCACACGCTCACGTGTCACGCGGAAGATGCGGCCCACTTCTTCGAGGGTATAGGTGTACCCGTCGCCGATACCGTAGCGCAGCTTGATGATCTCCCGCTCACGGAAGGTCAAGCTCGAGAGCACCTCGTCGATGCGTTCCTTCAGCATTTCCTGACCCGCTGCATGCATCGGGCTTTCCGCCGATTCGTCCTCGATGAAGTCACCGAAGTAGCTGTCGTCGGATTCTCCGATGGGGCGATCCAGGCTGATGGGATGCTTACTGATCTTCATCACACGCTTGGCTTCTTCCACCGTGATCTCCGTAGCCTCGGCCACTTCCTCCACGGACGGCTCCCGGCCCTTAGCCTGGACCAGTCGCTTGGTGACGTTACGCAGCTTGCTCATGGTCTCGATCATGTGAACCGGAATCCGGATCGTACGAGCCTGGTCGGCAATCGAGCGGGTGATGGCCTGACGGATCCACCAGGTGGCGTAGGTCGAGAACTTGTATCCACGACGGTACTCGTACTTCTCCACGGCCTTCATCAGGCCCGTGTTGCCCTCTTGAATCAGATCCAAGAAGGAGAGACCGCGGTTGCGATACTTCTTTGCAATGGACACGACCAGTCGCAGGTTTCCGCTGGACAGGTCGCGCTTGGCTTCCTCGTACCCGTCGTAGTGCAGGACCACATAGTCGAGACGCATCTTCAAACGACCGATGGGCTCTATAGCCGCCATCTCCAGTTCGAACATGCTCTCGCGCAACTCCTGAACGAGCTCCTCATTGCGATCCTCCGCCGGTGCCCGCACGGCCGTCTCGAGCTTGCGTTCCACGGAGCGCATCTCGCGATAGTGCTCGGCCAGATCATCACTGTAGGGGCGCACCTTCTTAATCTGCAGGTGACACTCCTCCAGCAGGATGATGAGCTTACGTCGCAGGTTCTGCACATTAGCCAGAGCCTCCGAGCGCGCTTCGCCGAGAAGTTCCTCGCCACCAATCAGATGCGCAGCCAAGGGCAGGTAAGCCTGACGCATGCGCTCATGCAGGCGCTCGATGGTCTCGATATTGACCGGCAAACGCTTGGCCAGGAACGGCTTGCCCAGGGTTTCTACAATCTTCGGATCGTCGTCCGGCTTGGGGTTGGGATTGACCTTGAGCGTGCGGTCGAAGGCGAGGTTTCCGTCGCGTACCTCCCGGAGCGTAGCGATGGTCTCGGTCATGCAGATCCCCGAGCCCATGCACTTCTTGCGGAAGCGCTTACGGGTGATTTCGATCGACTTGGCGAGGAAAATCTCCTCCGGGCGCGTGAGCAGAGGGATCTCCCCCATCTGGGTCAGGTACATGCGCACCGGATCATCAATTTTCTCAGGCAGGGCTCCCTTCGCAGCCTTGGCCTTAGCGCGCTTCTTAACTTTGGTGCCAGCCGCAGGACCCGCAGCCTTACCCGTAGCCTTACCCGCAGATTTACCGGCAGCTTTACTCTTAGCTTTACCCTTGGCTTTGCCACTCACGGAACTCTTGCCACGCTTGGGGGCGTTGGCCGGACGACCCTCGCCATCCATGAGTTCAATGCCAGCGTTTTCCAGGCCCGCAAAGATCTGGTCCATCTTGTCGGGAGGTACAAACTTATTTTCAAGCAGCTTGTTCAGCTCGGCAAAGGTCAAGAAGCCTTTGGCGCGACCTTCATCAGCAAGTAGCTTGACGGTCTCGTCGATTTTTACAGTCATCTTTGGGGAGTGGGGAAGAGCTTAGGATGGGTGAGAAGCGACTGAACCGCGCTGGAGTTCGCGGGTCATGTGAGTAATCTGAATAATCAGTTCCTGGCGAGCCTCTTCTGAGAGGTCCGGGGAACTGGAGCGAGCTTTGAGTTCGGAGAGCTCCGTGTGCCGAGCCAGCTGGTCCAACGTGTGGATGCTGGCTTCGAGGAGTTCGTGAGGGGGAAGGTTGGTCTGTGAGGCGTAGGTAACCAGGCTGGAGACATGGTTACGGACGGGATCTGCGCCGAGTTGGGTCATGACACTCGACTCATCGATTAATTGATCCTCGTCCTCGTAGAGAGCCAGGATCGCCCCCATGACGGCCGTGAGGCCAGCATTGGGGCAAGTGCCCACCAGAGAACGAATCCGAGGCACCAGTGCTGAATCCAAGAGAACGGAACCGACTGCCGCCTTGTAGGCGGCTACTACCCGCTTATCTACCGTCTTTTCGGACACTTTTCCGTCCGGGGACGACGGGTCGTCCCCATCGGGGCCCCCACCGGAGATGGTGTTAGGAGGAGGTAAGGTGTAGCCCGACTCCCGCACCCCACGCCTCAGGTAGTTGCGCGCCTCGAGAATCGTGGACAAGGGCATCGCCAAGCGCTCGGCCAATTGAGCGTGAAGGGACGAGCGGTGCACAGGCTTGGTCAAGCGCTCCAGTAGGCGCAGGACCTCGTCCACCGCGTGCGCCTGCTCCTTGCCCTTCATTTCCCCCAACCCCTGGGTGAGAAAATCGAACCAGTCCTGGGCGTGATCCAACTGGGCAATAAATGCCTCCGACCCTTCACTGCACAGGTCGGCAGGGTCCTTCCCGCTTGGAAGTACAGCCACCTCCAATTCCACGTCCAAGGGCAGGAGCCCATCGAGCGCACGCCAAGCCGCTTTTCGGCCCGCCTCGTCTCCATCAAAGACCAGGGTCACACGCCGCGCTCCACTCTTACGCACCAGACCGGCGTGCGTTTCGGTCGTCGAAGTCCCAAGCACGGCGCAAACCGTATTCAGTCCCACCTGGTGGGCGGCCATCACGTCCGTGTATCCCTCGACGAGGATGAGGTGTCGCCCCTTGCGCACATAGTCGATGGCACGATCGAGCCCGTAGATCACGCGCCCCTTGTGGAAGTAGTCCGATTCTGAACTGTTGATGTACTTGGGTCCGGCCTTGTCATTGTCGCTCAGCCGACGCGCTCCAAAACCGATCGTGCGACCCTTCAGGTCTCGGATGGGGATCACAAGGCGCTCGCGGAAGAACGAGTACTCCCCGCCATCGTCGCCACGCCGCAGCACCCCTGCCTGCACCCATGCCGCACAGGCGTCGCCCGTATGTCCCCGTCCAGCCTCCTGCCGGGCCAGCCGAACGAGCTCCTGGCGATTACCTGGCGCCCAGCCCAACCCGAAGGCCTTGATCGTGTTCTCCCCCATTCCGCGTGAGGCCAGATACTCGCGCGCCATACGCCCTTCATTCCCCTGCAATTTCTCTTGGAAGAACTCGTCTGCACGGGCAAGGGCGACTAAGCCGGGATCATCCTCGCCGCGCTCCGCCCGTCGGCCGCGGCTCTTGGGGATCTCCACGCTGACCTGCGCGGCGAGCAACTCGAGCGCATCCGTGAAACCCATGTTTTGGCTCTTCTGCACGAAGCTCAGTACATCCCCCCCCTCACTACAGGCTCCATAGCAACGCCACATCTGTTTCGCCGGATCCACCTTGAACGAGGGCGTCTTCTCATCGTGGAATGGACAGCACGCCTCCCACAAGCGCCCGGCCTTCTTCAGGTCCGGCACGTATTCCCTTACGACCTCTTCGATGGCCGAGCGCAGCTTCACCTCATCGATGGCGCGCTTGAATTCGAGGTCTTGGGACATGCTGGGGAGAATGGAACTGTTGACGAGGCGGTTGACGACTCGTGTCTGTCGGAGGGAATAGAGCGCGGAGATCCGAAACTTTTGAAGGTCTCAGATAAGGAGCAACCGCGAATTTCACCCCACCGAGGCGCTCTTGACCGCCTAATACGGGGTCCAAAAGCCGCTCCAGGAGAGGTACCGAGCGACGCCGAATGAGACAAGCGCAAGGGAAGCGCGGAGTCTCAGCTGGGACGACCGGTAGCCGGATACACCACAACGAGACCATCCGTAGGGGGGTTTGAGGTGGCCGGACCGTGGTGGGACGGTGAGCAACCTCCAATGGGGATGGTGAGGGGAGGACCCTGACAGGAGAAGTATACACGTGTCCGAAGTCCGGGGCCTATCTGGGGCAGCTTTCTCGCCCGGACTATTCCGGCTTGGATTCCCGGTTCGGGCATTCTATTTAACTTCCACGGCTCTGAAACTAATCCACTCCCTTCAAGCAGGGCACACGCCCCGGCCTCACCCCCTGCTGAGGCATCCGCCCCCCACCGGGAAGGGGCCGCCTTGAGCGACATTCCGTTCGTGGCATGGTTCTTGGGTCTGTAAACGGGGCTCCCTCAACCCTCACATTATCCTCGCCCTCAGCCCGGGGGTGAGGGCGAGGGAATGCCGTCAGTAAATCTGAATACAGAATAGGAGAAGAGCGTAGGTTGTCCCATGAGCGTGGGCCCCCTCACTACAGGCCCGCAAGAGACCGCGAAACATTGGAATTCCGCACGATGACATACACACCCCTGCGACTCTCGACCTCTCTCTCCCTGCTGACCTTGCTTGCCGCTTGCGGCGAACGGGGCGTCCCCGTTGAGGCGGCTACGGCTATTGCAAAGGAGACGGACTCCGAGGTGGGCCTCCGGGAAGGGGGCTATGGGATCGTCCGGGCTGGCGACTTCCACTTCGGGGACAGTGAGGTCACCTGGACCATCTACACCAGCAAGCCAATGCGAATCGCGTTGGATCTCGTTGGAGACAAAGGACACATCGGCAATGAGTCGGAAACACTCCTAGCGGAGGGGCCGTGCATTTACCACATCCGCTTCTCCCAAGAGGAAGTGGAGGGCTCCGATCTTCTCACCGGAGTGAGCGTGCTCGGGGGTGAAGAGGCGAGCGGCGCGGTGCTGGCAGCCGTCCCCGACTTCAATGGGCAAAGCGCGTTTCGATTCACCCTGGACATTGGGGCCTCGGACACGGTGAACGCTAAGGCTATACCTGCAGAGATAACCTCCTCGTCTTCCTCTTCAGGTTGGGTCCCCGGATCCCGAACAGAAAGGCAGGAGGTGAGCGCCACGAGAATGGCCTCTGCGATCGGAAGCGAGGACCTGGAGCAGTACACGCTCGGAGAGCCCATCTACATCGCACACTGCGTTGAGCTCATCGGCGAAACGAGTTCCATCTCGGCTTTCCAGCGTGGCGACGACTTCATGGTTCGCTATGCCATCGACTCAGAGGAGGCGCGAGAGGTCCCCCTCAGTGAGTATGAGGGCCGCGCTTGGGCGCTCAGACTCATGCTCACGCAACAGGATTAGGTCGAGTGCGGCTAACTCTGTTCAGGTAGCCACCCGAGCCCCCGAGCCCCCTCCGCCAAACCCCACAGTTCCTCCAGCCCCAGAGTATCCGCGCGCACATCTCCACCGATGTCGCAGCTTGTCAGCAACTGAGTCGCCTGCTCCCGAGAGCTGAACATGTCCTTGAGCACCCGAGCAAGGGACTGCCGGCGCTGCCGCATCAACCGGGCGGCAAAGGCGGAGCGGAACCTGCGAGCCTCGGCCGGGAGCAGGCTCCCGCGCCTCGTCAAGCGCACGACGGTGCTCTGAACTTTGGGCCTAGGCCAGAACAGGGCTGGTGCCATGTCGCGAATGCGCTCTGCGGTAAAACTCTGCAAGACCCCTACCGTTAGTGGCCCCCACTCCCGAGTGCCGGGCTTGGCCAAGAGGCGCTGGGCGACCTCCTCCTGGATCAGGACGGTCATGGAAGCGGGAGGATTCTCGAGGCCCGCGCATAAGGCCATGACTGGTGCGGACACGGAGTAGGGCAGGTTGCTGACCAAGTGCCAGCCGCCATCGGCTGGAAGATCTGTCAGGACGGACTCGTTGAGCGCGTGCTTACCCTTGAGAATATCCCCCACCACAACCTTGGCGTTCGGGTATGGGTCCAGGAAACGCTCGGCAATCGGAGCGAGGCGATCGTCGATCTCCACCGCCAGGAGGTGGACGCCGGCGTGAGCGAGATGAACGGAGAGGAAACCACAGCCCGGTCCCACTTCGAGAACGAAGTCTCCGGACGCCACTTGTGAATCCCGAGCAATAGCGCGCGCCGCATTCTCGTCCAGGAGAAAGTTCTGCCCCAGTTGCCGTGACGGACGAAATCCAGCTGCTTCGAGAGCCTTACGGAATTCACCCCACGGGGGCCGGGGAGACCGGGGGGAATCGGACGGAGCCTGTGTCGGAGCGTCGGGCTCGTCCTCGCTCGAATTCTCACTCATCCTTTAGCTCCCTCCAATAACCACCCCAGGGCCGAGGCGCTCTCCCCTTCCTCCACCAGTTTCGAGAGCATAGGCACGGCGCGGCGACCCCAGGATCTGCCCACGGCCAACATGCGCTCGCGCCAGGCGGGTTGGCTCCAGGAGGGGGCGTGCTCAAGCAAGTACTCCCGCGCGCCCACAACGCAGCGCAGGCCCAGATCATCCGCGCGATGCCCGCCTTCCAGCCCCGTCGCATTGAACCGACGCACACCGTCAAAGGAGAACAACTCCTGTGCCCGCACCTGGAACGAACCGCCCATGGCCCACAGGGAATAGGGCGATGGCCCCTGCAGGCGCCAGGCCATGGGCTCCACACCATCAGGCAAGGGGGGCGCAACCCACTCCCATACGTTGCCCACCAGATCTTGGACCCCGGTCCCCGTGGATGCCCCCCCGGGGAAGGTTCCCACGGAAGCCGAATGCCCCAGCCCCATTTCGATCGTATTGGCCACTGAAACCCGGCGCGTGTTGCCGTGGGGCCAGCTTTGAGCCCTGCTGCCCCCCGCAATAAACATCCACTCCGCGGCCGTCGGTAGGCGCATGCCCCGCGCCGCGGCCATGGCTTCAGCCTCCTCATAGGTCATCCCCACAGCGGGGAGATACTCCCCCTCGTCGAGGGGCGCCCAATCCGCGAGGTTGGCCAACCCGGCTTGCGAACGCTCCCGCCAGTACTCCCAACGCCCGCGGGTGACCTCGAAGCGATCGACGAGCAAGGCCTCCTCTACTTCGCAGCGCATGCCCACGAATGGTGCAGCCCACCCTTTAGGCACAAAGCAGAATTGCTCCACCTCCGGGCGCGGCGAATTCTCCGCAGGGGAAGGCGAGCAGGCGGCCAGAACCAGCAGCGCACCTTTCATGCAAACCTGAATTAAACAACAACGCCCGCCCCCATCCACAAGCGGATGGGAGCGGGCGTGTGTATTCTCGACTTGCACCTCGCGTGCACTGGACGCCGGCCACGAAACGGCCCCGGGCGTCCTCGCACTCAAGGGTTTAGCCCTCCGGATTGGAGACGTAGATCTCCACGCGCCGGTTCATGCGCTTGTTACCCGCAGTGTCATTAGTCGCGACCGGTTCGTGAGGACCGAAACCCATCACGCGCACGCTAGAGGACTTGATGCTCTTCGAGTCCACAAGCATTGCACCCACGGCCACCGCCCGAGCGGCGGAGAGTTGCAGGTTCCCGTGCGGGAAACGCTCAAGTGTTGCAGGCTTCTTGACCGGGTCCGAATCCGTGTGGCCACGGACCCAAATGGTTCCGTGTGGCTGAGCGGCGATCTCCTTGGAGATCTCCATCAGGGCTTTGGTGCCGTCCGGCCCCAAGTCAGCCTTCCCGGACTCAAACAGCAGCCGGTCCTGAATCATGTAGAGGTAGCCGCCACTTAGCTCAAACTTCTCCACGTCCTTCATTGGCCCATTCAGCTGGCTCAACTGGCCCTCCAGTTCATTGAGCTTGTCGTAGGCCGCGTCGGTCAGGTTCACACTGAGCTGACGCATACCCTCGTCACGCATCTGCGCCTGGAGGTCGGCATAGTCGAGTTGCAGTTGCCGGTAATTTGTGTCGATATCAAATAGATCCGTCTGAGACTGCTTGGCGGACGCCACAGCCTCATCGTATTGGTGCATGCTGACTACGCCGAACGCTTCCGTGCTTTCGCAGGACGAAAACAGCCCGGTGGCGATGAGCAGGGTCGTGGCCCCCGCCAAGCGCTTCCCCCCTCGGATGTGCTTGTTCATGTGTTCTTCCAAGATATTGTTCTCCGCGGAAAGGATTCGTGTTCCCCCCCTAGTTCAAATTCCACCCGATCCCCCGGATCAGGTGCGGGGAGCCAGAACGTTCTGTACCTCCCGTACGAAGTGCAGTCTAGCCATCCGAGAGGGGCGATCTCAAAGACATTGGGCCAGATCCGATCAAGCCGAGGCCGACTATCACCTCCCAGAGAGCCGGCGCAGGCCCCGTTGGCCGCCGATCTGGTCCTGATCTGGGTGCCCACTCGAAGGGAACGGTCGTTGGGCTGCACTCCGAAGTGAAGCGGCCCTGTGTTCCACCCAGCTCTCCCACCGCGCGCCCTCAGAGGCCGGAGGGCCCCCACGGGGAGCCCCAGAGGAAGGGGCAAGCGCCGCCACGGTCTGGGTCGTCAGGGCCTCCCGCCTGAGGTGGGAGGCCCGTGAATCCCCTGGGGCCAAAGGCCCCAAGGCCGTTAGCTGTTGCTGACCGAAGAGTTGATCTTGGTGCCGAACATCTCCGCCACAGACTTAGCAATGCCGTCGGCCTTGCCAGAACTGATTGCCAGCGCCACAGGAAGTCCGAGGATGAACACGATGGCCGTAGCGATCATGGCCGCACGGATGCCCATGCCCTCAACCTCTTCCTCTTCCGCGATCGCGACGGGGCGGGGGCGTTTGGCCCGAGAAGCGGCAGCCGGGGCTTCCTCTTCCTCAAGCTCAAGCTCGCCAACCTCTTCGACGTCATCGTCAATCAAGGTGTCCACGTCGGAGATCTCCTGGGTCGCCATGCCGGACTCTTCGTCACCTACGGCATCGTCCTCGAAGACCAACTCTTCAGCCGGTTCGTTCAAGTCGACCACGTCCCCGCCGGATAATTCGCGGCGCAGAGCATCCACATCGCTGCGGCGCAGCTTCATGGTGTCGCCCTTGCGGAAAGCGCGGATATCGCCCTCAGAGACAAGTCGTTTGAGCTCGTCCTCTTGCAAACGCAGTTCGTCGAGGGCCTCGTCAAAGCTGAAGAATTCGTCGGGCACGGTTCGGTCTCCTGAGAATTGGGGGGGGGGAGGGGGGGGAAGGAAAGGTCTTAGCGTCCGCCAGCATCCTGAGCTGACTCGAATTTTTTGAGCAGGTCCTTGTATCGGAGGGGACGTCCCTCGGATTCGGTCTTGTCATTGAACCCATCAAGTTGAAGGTCCAAATCAATCCGGCGGGCCCCGACAAACTCAATGCCCCGGGTGCTCTTGGAGCCCCCGGTCGCCTGATAAACACAAATGTGCTGACTCTCGGTGTCGATCAGATAGAGGATCGACTGGCCGGTCATGTCGACGCCGGTGACGGCGATCATGCTGCCATTCGAATCTGCTGTACCGCCCGCTGCCATGGTGGAGGTCCACCCTGACGCGTCAGGATCCTGAGCCCAGACAGGCTCAAGCACAGCACCTGCGCCGAGAATGAAGAGCACGCCCATGGCAAATAGCCAGACGGGACTGCCCGGGGGGCGGTGAGAGAGGGGGGGGACAGCCATGATGTGCCCACCATACCGGGCCACCCACCTCTCGGCTACAGCACAATTGCGCCGAGGGATTAGGGCCTCCCTGTGCCGCAACAGCCGTAATCCGTCCCCTCAGAGGCCCACAACTTCCCCTGAAATCTCCTCAACGAGGTCCTTGAGCGTCACCCACCCCACAGGCCCTTCCACGGTACCCACCACGGCCCCTCGACGGCCACCGCCCCTCAGATGTAGCAACGCCCGGTCTACGGGGGTGTCCGCCGGCAGGGCCGATACCCTTCGGAGATGGGAGAGGACAGGGCTCTCCGGACCGGCCGCAAGAACCTCTAGCTGATGAACGTACCCCTGCAGTTTTCCGCTGCCATCCACGACGGGAAGGCGGGTGAAACGTGACTCGCTCACCTGCCGGTACAGGTCCTCCACCCCCCTATCGAGGTGGACCAACTGAACTTCATCCCAAGGGACCATGGCCTGGGAGACGGGCAATGTCCGCAGTAGGAGGGCATTGCGTGCTAGTGCCTCGGCACGTTCATGCAGAGCCCCATGGCGGCGGCCCTCAGCAAGCAGGGCCGTCAAGCGTTCGGCTCGCCCCCAGGAGGCCACGCGACCGGAACCCAGACCAAACAAGTATTCGAGAGAAGCCGTCAGCAAGCGCAGTACGCGCTCGAAGGGCCAGAGTATCCAGCGAGCGAGAAGGATGAGAGGCACCGTGGTGTAGACCATGGAGTGCGCACGCCGTCGATAGATTTCCTTCGGCAAAGCCTCGCCGAACATGAATAGCAGCGGGGTCAAGATGAGGGTGAGCAGCAGCGCACGCATTGCGGGGCCCATGGGGTAGGCGCCCAAGGACTCACCCAGGAGGTGGTCCCCCACATGAGAAGCGAGCTCGATGGCAAGGTTGTTACCAATCAGGATAGTGATGAGAAGAGCGGACTCGTCCCTAAGGAGCATGCGCACCATGCGAGCCGGACGGTGCCCCTGATCGGCTTCCATGCCAACCCGAATACGCGAAAGGGTGTAGATGCCCGTCTCGGATCCGGAGAAAACAAAACTCGCCACCAGACACAGCAGCATGACAAACAGCCAGATGAAGATCTCCATCAGGAGTTCCCCCCTTGGCTGCCTTCCAGGTATAGCTCAACACTCAGTACCCGTCGGCCGCGGACCTCGGTGACCTTGCAGCCCAGACCAGCACCCAACGTTACCTCATCGCCCTCGCGGGGAATGCGTCCGAGGAGTGCGGTGACGTATCCGCCGACGGTCTCGAAGGCGTTGGGAACAACTTCAGCCTCGAAGAAATCGTTCCAGTCACGAATGGAGGCGCCGCCCGCGACCCGATAGCAGCCCTCGCCAAGAGGAATCACTGTTCGGTCGAGCTCCTCACCTTCGACGCGCATCTCTCCCACCAATTCCTCAAACATATCTTCGAGGGTTACGACACCAGCGGTGCCTCCCCACTCATCGATGACTATCGCCTCCGCCACACGTTCGGAACGCAGAGTCTCAAGCATGCTGAGGACGCTGGCCACCTCCGGAACGAACGTGACGGGCATACTGATCTCGGCCAGTGGACGATCCGGTTGCAGAAACATGTCGCGCACTAAAACCCGGCCAACCACCGTGTCCGCGTCACCGCGAATGACGGGCAGCCAGGTCAGACCTTGACGCTCGGTCTCTTCAAGCAGATGGGTACGCTGCTCGGCATCGTGGTCGAGATCGGCGGCCAACATGTCCACCCGGGGCGTCATGATCTCCCGCACTCGCAGGTGCCCCAGGTCGACGATCTCGGCTAGGAGGTCGGCCTCTCGCCCGGCAAGGTCCCCGTCCTGGGCGCTGAGTTCCAACGCTGTAGCCAGATCCTGCGGAGAGACGCCACGCTCTCCGGCAAGCCCCACACCGAGGGCTCGCAAGATGACGTCCATGATGGCGTTGACCAGGCGATGCAGGGGGCGCAGCCAGGCCAAAATAGGCACCAGCGGCACGGCTACGAGGCTCGATACACGCTGGGAAGAGCGTAGGGCGAGAGTCTTGGGAACAATCTCTCCCACCACCAGAAGGGCCACCAAGGCTGCGGCGCCGGTAAGCAACCCGTGACTCTGCATGGCAGCGGGAAACAGGTAGGGCAAGCTGGTGAAGAAGAGCAGGTTGATGAAGAGGTTGCCCAGCAGAATCGTGACGAGGACCTCGCGCGGCTGGGACAGGAGCTTGCGGACGCGCGGCTTGGCGGTCGCGATCTGTTCCTCTGCCAGACTGAATAGGGCCGTCTCCGCACCCGAGAAGAAGCCCGAACTCAGGAGCATGGCTGAAGCCCCCAGCCAGGGCAGTGATTCGCCCGCAGTCATGAGGGATCCTCCTCTGACTGACTCTCCCGACCCTCTCCACCGTGGTGGATGGGCAACGTCAACTCGACCAGAAAGCCCCCTTCGGGAGGCGTGCGAAGCTGGACCTCACCGCCATGTCCATTCACCACGTTGTGCACGATAGCCAGACCGAGCCCGGTACCCCGTCCGGTGGCCTTGGTCGTATAGAAAAGGTCCGCCGCGCGCTGAATGAGGGCCGCGTCCATACCAGGGCCGTTATCCACGACCCAAAGGTGCAGCCACTCTCCAGCGCTCTCCAATCCGACCCGGATACGCCCCTCCCCGGATGCACTCTCGTTCAAGGCATCCAGAGAGTTGACGAGCAGATTCAAAATGGCCTGACCCAATTCGTTGGGTTGGCCGCGCACTAAAGGCATGGCGCTCCACGCGTCCAGGGCCTTCGCATCCGATGCAAGGCGCGCGCCCCCCTCTCCCTCTAGCCATATCTGTGTTCCCTGGACATCTGCTCGGTGCTGAATCAAACCGAGCGCATCCCCCAGAGGCCCTACTAAGGCGAGGGGCTCCACGGCGGTCTCTCGGGGTGCGAGGCGCAACACCTTGCCCACGGTCTCGCCAATGCGCTCCAATCCACCCTGCACCAACTCCAGATAGCGCTCCCGAGTTTGCGGGTCCAGGTTGGGACGGCCCAGTACCTCAAGGGCGTTGAGCATTCCACCAAGTGGATTGTTGATCTCGTGGGCGATGCCTGCGGCCAGTTCACCGGTCGCCGCCAGGCGGCGCTGGGTCATGGCGGCGGCTTCGGCCTCCCGGGCCTCAGCCGTAGCCTCTTGAACCTCAGTGGCCAAGCGCGCGTTGAAGCCCTCGACCTCCTCTGCCATGCCATTAAAACTCCGCACAAGCTCTGCCAACTCATCGCGTCGACGTACCTCTGGAACCCGCGCCGTGAGATCCCCCATGCGCAGGCGTCTGGCTCCCTGAGAGAGACGGCGAACCGGATCAAGTACCAAGCGGTGCACACCGAAGAACGTCGCGAGCGTCAAGATGACCGTTGAGAGTAAGAACCAGGGCCCGAGCTGGCGCAGAATGGGACGCACGATGGGATCTTCGCGAGGGCGAAGCCAGACTCCCCCCCATAGTTCGCCCGAAGCGAGACGCAAGGGAACCGCCAGCCCCCGCTCGTCCTCCATAGGTAGCCCCTCCGTCGCGGCCTGCCGGATCTGGGAGAGAACGGCCTCCTGATCCCATAGCGGGGAGCGATGCGCACTGCCCATCGGGTTGAGATAGACACGCCCCAGCCGGAGATCGGCCGGAGATGGATCCTCTGCCAAGGGATCGATGATGGCACCCGCCATCCATCGGCCAGGCGAAAAGAAAGGGCCCGGCATCAAGTGCAGCCAGGTGGGGAAAGGGAAGAACCCCGCGCCCCATATCTCGCCGGCCGCCTCCCCCTCTGGCCGGGTGAGGGGTAGGAGCAGCCCGCCGCGAAAGCGGATCGGAATCTGCGCACGCTGAGCACTGATCAGTGCCTCGCGCAGGTAGGCGCTCATGTTCCGGTCGTAGGTCCGTTGGCGCGTAGAAGACAGGCCCAGAAAAACCATGTCCGCAACGCTTCGACGAATGTGCAGGGGCCACAAGACACAGCCAGCTAAGAACCGCTCGAAGTTGGGCGCGCAGAATGCTAGATGGGGCTGGCTTGGCCACGGAGACCCGTGCTTCACGAGCCCCGCGCCCCAGATCTCCCCCGGCTCCATGCGGGGCAGGTTCAACCGAACGCGCACAGCCCCCAGCAACATGGGGACGCTGTAGCCCACAATGGAGGGCAGCACCGGAGGCAAAGCACGACCAGATGGAATCCAAGAACGCGTAACGGGAACGGTAATGTTGCGAGGTCCGGGACGGGGCCGGCGCAAGGGAACCAGAACACCATCGGGAACGAACTCGGTGCGGCCGCTCAGGCCTACGCGACGCAGGTCACTCAACAGACCCCCGCTGGCCTCAAAGCTCCGCAGCTGCACGATCTGCGCATCCTCGTAGCGGGACCAACG
>JAPKBO010000212.1 GCA_028823395.1 Planctomycetota bacterium
TGAAGAGGTTGGAGGTCACCGTTTGCGCCTTTGGGTGTGAGGACGGCGCGGCTGAGGCTGGTCGCTTGCTTAGAAACTCGAATTGCCCCCGCCGAGGCCATGGCGGTTGTGGTCAACTGGGGCCATGGATCGACGAACATTCTGCACTTTCGCCGGCGGCTCTTTCACCGCGCTGGCTTCGGGTCTTGCCTTCGGCGCGTTCGGGGCTGCCAAGCCTTTCACGGCCAAATTCGCTCCCCACCTGGGCTTGCTCCCCACGGCACCCAAGGGATTTCTTGAGCAACTCCAGTTTGCCTACGATCAGGGGTTCCGCGCCTGGGAGGAGAACGGGCTGTCGCGTCAAAAGCCCGAGATGCAGGAGAAGGTCGGCGACTTCTGCAAGGACAAGGGGATGGAACTGGGGGTGGCCGTGATCAGCGCAGGTCATGGGGTCAAGTTCTATGACCCATCTAAGGAGGGCACGGAGAAGGTTCTCAAGGACATGCGTGCTGGCGTCACGATGGCCAAGCGCACCGGCCAGACACACATGACGATGATCCCGGGCCCCCGGGACGACTCGCTGCCGCGAGAAAAGCAGATCGAGAAGTCGGTCGATATGATGAAGCGTTGCTGCGACATCGTCGAGGAGCAGGGCATCATTCTCGCCCTTGAGCCGCTCTCCCACGGGGTCAGCGGTGGGCCGCCCTTGCTGCGTTCCTTTGAGGACGGGCACCGGCTCGCCAAACTTGTGGACCGCAAGTCATGCAAGCTCCTAGCGGACTTCTACCACGAGGGAGAGATTGGTAATGGCAAGAAGCTGATTGAGAACGCGGAGAAGTACTGGGACCAGATCAGTTACATCCAGTACGGAGCCTCTCCGGGCCGCAAGGAGCCCGGCACCGGGAAGCTCGATTATGTTGCCTTGACCAAGTGGCTGCGCAAGAAGGGGTTCACCGGGGTCATCGGTATGGAGCACGGCTGCAGCAAGTCGGGCGAGGAGGGCCTTGAGGCCCTGCTCAGCGCCTACCGTCGCATAGACGCCTGAGGGTCTGGCTCTGGGATCTCGCCCCCTTGTTCTCAAGCAAAACGGAATCTCTCATGCCGGCGCACTGGAAGAGTTGATCGCCTGATCGTTGAGTTGAGACCTCGCTGCAGGTGTGCGGTTACTTGCTGTCGAGGCTTGCGAATGCCGCAAGTGCCGTTTCGCCTTGCATCAGTGCTTCGGCCAGTCGCTCGAGGTGGCTACGGCGCAGTCGACCGGCGGCCAGGGCGCGCTTGAACTCGGAGTGAGCAACTGCCACGGGCTCATGGTTCCCGTCGACCATGAACGCCACCAGTAGCCCTGCCTCGATCAGGAACCGCTGAGCATCTTCCCGTTGATCCGGATCGATCTCGAAGGCCATGATCTCTTCGACCGGCCGCAGACCGCCTAGGCGTTCGAGGTTCTCGATCGACCAGCTTCGCGCCCACCAGGGGTCTCCTCCCGGAGGGACGGCTGTATCCTCGAAAAACCGCTCGGCATAGACGGGACCGCCCCAGCGCAGCCATTGCGGCAGCCTCTTTTCGGCCTCGAACTCGGCGTAGTAGTCGATATCGGGATAGGTCCGATGGGCTTTAGGGCTGGGGTCCAAGGCGTCTATGTAGGAGAGCCCGAGAGCTACGCGTGCTGAATGCACACCGTAGGCGTCGCCGTTGGGATAGTCCGTGTCCCACAGGCCGACCCCCATGCCATGGTAAGAGGGAGAGCCGCCTTCGGCGGGGAACCAGCTCTCCGCGAAGTAGCCATTGTGGATTAGGTGCAAGCGGCCGACGTGCGAGGGGGGGCGGCGTCCGTCGGTCTCGCCGAAGGCAAATCGGTCGAACTGCTCTTCGATGCGAAGCAACGTTACGTCCAAGGGCAGGGGGGGGACCGCACCGAAAACCCTACGCATGTCGCCAATGGCGCGTTCCATGTGTGAGCGGGCGAGCAAAGCCACTTGACGATCGCATGTCGTATGCAGTCGAACCTGTGAGCCGGGGATGGTCCACATTGAGCCGATCACCGCACGTCGGCGGTCGGCGGCTGTGAGGTCCACCCACTCACCGTCCACTCGCCATAGCCCCTGATCGAGGTGGATAGCCTCTTGCGGCTCGATCCACTGGAGATCCTGGCGCTCCCAGCCCCGGTCGAGGAGCTTGCGCTCGGCGCCCGAGACCCACTCGCCCGTCTCATAGTCCTTTTGCATGCCCTTGCTCAGGCGTGACCGTTCGTCGGTATGCATCCAGGCTGACTGATACTTGACCCAGCCGGACTCGGCAGCCCACTGCGCATCTTGGGTGTTATTGAACGTGTCGAGTGCGGCCTGGCTGGTGAACCACTGCACCGGGGACCAGCGGTGGCCGAGGGCAGAGTGCGCTTCTCGGTGGTCGGGCTCGAGACGCAGCAGGCTCTTCAGGGTGGTCACGGACTCGGGCACTCGACTGTTCCCATGACACCACTCATAGAGTTCCCACAAGGCGTCTACCGAGCCCTCCGCTGCCGTGAGTCGCGCTTCGAAGGACTTGTCCCTGGGGGGGCGCGGAGCCTCGGGCCATAGGGGGCCCTCTCCTAGATCGATCACCAATTCGGCGGTGTAAAGGCAGCCCCTATCGCTGGTGCCGTCCACTAGGCGGTCGAGGGTTAGGGCCAGGTTGCGCCGCACTCGTGCCGTACCCTTCTTAGGCCCCGCGATAATCTTGAGTGGCCGGTCCAGGTCGAGCATCCGGTCGTTGAGGTAGAAAACCACCCGTGACGCACCACGGGCCTCTAAGCGCACGGTGTTGGTCTCGGCGTCCAGGCTCGCCGTGAGCTGCGGCCGGACTTCAGAGGGCATCGCGCGGAGCCAGCCCGAGCGGACAGGGAAGGGCTCGCCCACGGCGAGCACGATGCGACCGGGGGCAATGTTCCGGCGTTGCTCGGCCATCCAGACCCAAGCCTTGAGTTCGCTGGTGTCCGTGGAGAGCGTGCAATGCTCCAGACCCTTTGCTACTGCGGCCTTGACGAAGGCGGTTGCCCGTGCGCCCCCGCCGGCTAGGTATACGGGCAACGTGCCGAAGTTGTCCGGCTCTAGTTCCGCCGCGTCTCCTGCGCGGCCGACGATGCCTGCGAACCTTTGGGGCTGCGTGTTGCCAGCGGCCATGGCGGCGAGGACGCCCTTGCCGCGGCCTGCAACGAAGACCTGATTGGGGTTAGCCGCGAAAAGTTCGGTGGCGATGCGGGCGCCGGTGAGGACGTGACACAACCCGCCTGGTAGGCCTTCCACCATGACCTTGTCCCACTCCCCGGGATCGGCGGGCATCTCAATGGAAAGTACGATCGCTTGCTCTTTGACCTCCCTGGAGGACCAGGCATCGCGCAGGTGGTGGGCGGGCGATTCCCCCTCGTCAGGGATGGCGAGGATAAGGGGGTAGAGCTCGACTTCTTGTTGGTAGTCCTTGGGTACGCGGTAGGCATAGGACAGCCCCGCCCCTTGGAAGGCACCGCCCACATACACACCTTCGGTAATCTTGCCCTTGCGCACTTTGCCTAGGCTGTGTGCTCGAGAGAGCTGCAGTGCGCGCTCGATGGCGTCCACGTTTCGCAGTGGAGAGCCCCCCGGGAAGGTCTCGTGTAGGGAGGCCTGCAGGGACCTGTGAGCCTCTTCGACTCCAGCACCCTGCTCACGGGCCCCGAAGTAGGTGGAGAAGGCTTGGGATAGCCCCTCGAGGGTCTCATCGTCTTGTGCCGGGAGCTGGGGGCCAGCAAGCAGAGTGAGGAGGGTGAGGGTGAGAAGCATGGTTGTGCTAGGAGACCCTGGGGCAGCGGTCACAGGGGCAAGCCAGTATGCATATCGATGAGCGCCCCGTGACTAGGGCTCTCCCATACAAGGACCAGCAAAGAACCGTGCATGGGGAGCCAACTGCGTATTGGGCTGGTGCTTCCGCCTCCCCGTAGACGTCCGATCCTCGAATGGGCTAAAGCCCCGTAGGAGGCCTCCAGTGCCCTATTGGAGGCAGTTTTGAAACCCAATGAAAGCCGCCTCTGGTCCCCTCAAGCTCCTCAGGGGCCTGTGCGCGGGTGGGGGAGGGGGCGGGAGGGCCCCTGTCAGGCCTGCTTGAGAGGGGTAGGGAACCTGACTTGCCCATTGATTGGTAGAATCTCAACAGCTGTAAGTGACGTCATATAAAGACATTAGGTGATATCGTCAGGGAGAAGTGAGGTTTTGGTAGCCGCAGCGTTGACCGGCCGAGGTCTATCCCTATGATCTCCCCTCCCAAGCGCGAGGCACCGCAGCGCAGAGGTCATCAACAACCCAGCAATGGGGTGTCCGATGGCCTTCTTTCCTGTCGGGTGCCTGCCGCCTCTGGAGTAGGTTCTTTGAAAATCAGGGTGACTCTCGAATGCCTTGAGAGCGAGGTGGCCCCTTTCGGGGGACCATCAGTATTCAAGACAAAAGATAAAGTTAGTATCAAAACTTCAATTGAAGGGTTTGATCCTGGCTCAGAACGAACGCTAGCAGCGTGGATTAGGCATGCAAGTCGCGCGAGAAAGTCTTCGGACGAGTAGAGCGGCGAAAGGGTGAGTATCACGTAACCAACGTACCCCTCAAACCGGGATAACCACTGGAAACGGTGGGTAATACCGGATGGTCCTCGAAGTGGCATCACTTCAGAGGTAAACGGCGGCTTCGGCTGTTGTTGAGGGAGCGGGTTGCGGCTTATCAGCTTGTTGGTGAGGTAACGGCTCACCAAGGCTATGACGGGTAGCGGGTCTGAGAGGATGATCCGTCACACTGGGACTGAGACACTGCCCAGACTCCTACGGGAGGCTGCAGTCGAGAATCTTCCACAATGGGCGAAAGCCTGATGGAGCGACGCTGCGTGTAGGATGAAGGCCTTAGGGTTGTAAACTACTGTCACGCCATAGGAACCCGTAGTCGTTAATAGCGGCTACGCTGACCAAAGCGAGAGGAAGTGCCGGCTAACTCCGTGCCAGCAGCCGCGGTAAGACGGAGGGCGCAAGCGTTGTTCGGAATCACTGGGCATAAAGAGCACGTAGGCGGTCTGCTAAGTCAGATGTGAAAGCCCTGGGCTCAACCTGGGAACTGCATTTGATACTGGCGGACTTGAGGACAGCAGGGGTGAGTGGAACTCCAGGTGGAACGGTGAAATGTGTAGATATCTGGAGGAACACCGATGGCGAAAGCGGCTCACTGGCCTGTCTCTGACGCTGAGGTGCGAAAGCTAGGGTAGCGAACGGGATTAGATACCCCGGTAGTCCTAGCCGTAAACGATGGGCACTAGGTAAGGGGAGAACCTATTTTTCTCTTTGCCGTAGCTAATGTGTTAAGTGCCCCGCCTGGGGAGTACGCTCGCAAGGGTAAAACTCAAAGGAATTGACGGGGGCTCACACAAGCGGTGGAGCATGTGGTTTAATTCGAAGCAACGCGAAGAACCTTACCTGGTCTTGACATGTGCGGATTAGCTTTGTGAAAGCAGAGTGACGCCTCTTCGGAGGTGGAACGTACACAGGTGTTGCATGGCTGTCGTCAGCTCGTGTCGTGAGATGTTGGGTTAAGTCCC
>JAPKBO010000213.1 GCA_028823395.1 Planctomycetota bacterium
CCCGGTCCGTCACCCACCAAGAGCAGAGGCCGAGTCCCAGGCCGAGGAGGAAATAGAGCCGTTTCGTATTCATGGAATCGTAGTGAGAAATCGGTTATGGGGCCTTTCGGTTCAGGTCCCGGATCTGCGGCTGCAACTCTCGCAGGCCGTTCGTGAATGCTTCTAACCGTGCCCTATTGTCCGCACCACAACCACCAGCGCCTTGCCGATTCTTGCGAGATCTTGCGGGGAGGAGTCGGGCTTCGCACATCCCCCCAATCCGCAACGTTGGACTGGGGCATGGGCAGCTTGAGGGTCTCTACCCGCAGATTAGTTGATCAATCCGGAGATCCCTTTCGAGAAACGCGAAGGGTTCATGCCGTCGCGGTGCCAGTATTGGAAGCGCCAGGTGTTGCCGTTGCACAGCGCTCCTCCGATGGTGGGCACGCCGCCGCCGGGTGCGGACACCGCGTTCAAAAGGTCAACGCTATAGGTGCCTGAGACGCTGATCGCTCCGGCGTCCTTGTTGTAGCGACCAATGGGGGACCCGGCCAGGCAGAGTTCCGAGACGCCGGTGGGGCTCACGGCTGTAGTGCCTAGGCCCACTAGTGGGTAGGTGAACTTGCCCGTGAAGGTCGTGCTCAGATCAAGGGTGATCGAACCACCCGAGCAGTCGCAGGTGCTGAGGGTCACGTCGCCAATGTTGGCCGCATCCGTGTCACAGAACACGACGTTGCATTGGGCTGACCCGCCCATGAGGTTCTCGTACCAGGCGAGAGTGTCGTCGAGGTAGGAAGCCGCCAGCACGTCCGGATATCCGTCACCGTTCAGGTCGGTTGCGACGACACAACGCGCGCCATCTGCGGATGTCGTGATTGTCTGTTTGGGTCCGAAGTGTCCACCGTTGACACCATTGCCCCAACCGACGTTTTCATACCATGCGATCGTGTCGTCTTCGTCGGAGGCGGAGAGGACATCAGCATCACCGTCCAAATCCAGGTCAGCAGCGTGGACTCCGTAGGCGCGCTTTGCCGTGCTTGTGATCACTTGCCGTGGCCCGAAGGTGCCCCAACCGATGCTTTCATACCAGGAGATCGTGTCGTCCTCTTGGGAGGCAACCAAGACGTCTGGAACTCCGTCTCCGCTGAGGTCCATCGCTAAGACGCAGGTTGCACCGTTGGCAGCCAGGGTGATTACGCGCTGTGGACCGAAAGACCCGCTGCCATTGTTCTCATACCACGCCACCTTGTCGTCCCAGACCGATGCCGAGATGACGTCTTCATCACCATCGCCATCCAGGTCCTTTGTGTAGACGCAGACGGGAAAGTCGACACTTGTAGAGATCAGTTGAAGAGCCCCGAAGGATCCGCTGCCATCGTTCTCATACCAGGCGACGGTGTCGTCCGCCGCTCCCACGGCAAGAACATCGACGTCTCCATCGCCATCCAGATCTGCGGCATGCACGTTAATTGAACCGGCCTGGACCCCCGTTGAAATCGCTTGCTGGGGGCCGAATGAGCCACTGCCCAGGTTCTCGAACCAGGCGATTTTCTTGCTGTTGGGGCAGGCCGCGATCAGGTCCTGGTCGCCGTCGCCGTCTAGGTCCGCAGCGTGGGCCCCATAGATGCTAATCATGTCAATTGGGATTAGTTGCTTGGCGCCGAACAATCCGGCGCCCAGATTCTCGTGCCAGAACAGTTCGTTGGCATAGTACGCCGCTGCGACAATGTCTGCGTCTCCGTCTCCGTCGAGGTCGGCGGCGAGGACTCTAAGGACGCCGTCTTCCGCAGCGGAGAGGACCTGTTCGGGCCCAAAGTCCTGGGCGCCGGTGAGCGACACGCAGAGCGCACCGCAAGCGAGCGTACCCCATCCATGTAAAGCGTTTCTCATGCACTAATTATTCCACACCCCCCGCAATCCGCAAGGCTGGGCCTCGGGGGGGGCAGTTGAGGGTGCCGACGGGCAGGAAGTGACCCTCCGTTCGTCGGTCGTGTTCAAGCCGAGGAGGGCTGGGACTTGAAAGGCACCCTCACGCTGAGTGCAACTCTTGAGCTTCTGCAGCGGACCGCATCCTCCTAACCACGAGGATCAAGGCTCCCATGAGGAGAAAGAACGCTCCCAGTCCAGGTATGAAGAACACCTGAGCTTGGAGGCCTACCTCCAAGGTGGCCGATCCCGCATCGTCGGGGTCATAGTGCACATCCACTTGGCTGCCTACGGGATAACGTTCACAGATCGCCTCTGCACGTCCCTTACCACCCTGTGTGATGGCTCCGAAGGCGGTACGCTTCCCCACATACTCTTCACCAGATACTGAGTAGCTATAGCTCACAAGGGCTTCATATGAATAGCTCTTCTCGGACTTGTTGCTTACCGATATCCCACTCCCTTTGATGCGGAGGTTGCGAGATTTTTTGCTGCGCGTAGAGGTCTCTTGTTTGTCGACAACCGAGGTGAGAATCTCCCCTTGGGTGACGGGCCAGGATGAACTCGATTGGGCACTGAGGATATTGATGCTTCCTGTGATGAGCATCACGATGCCGAAGGTCAGGAACATGTACCCCATGACTGGGACCATGCAACCCGTTTTTTGATTGAGGTAGTGGGCAAGCATCTAGGCAGGCTACCTGATAGTGCTGATGGATGCGTCCTGCATGGCGTCTAGAATGATTGCTGATACTCACTGTGGTTGAGTTCTGCAGATCGCTGGCTGGAAATGGGCCCTAAATGCAGGTCTCCCGCCTACGCAGCTGCGCTATCTGTCCATTCACAGACTCACCTGACCCTGGAGGTAGAGTCGCGCAATTCCGGTCAGTTCGACACGGTCTCCACGCAGGTGGCAGCCGAGGGCTCCTCCGCGCGCCGAGAGTTGCTCGGCGCGCAGGTTGTCTCTGTTGAGTTGTTGCGCCCAGTAGGGTACGAGAATGGAATGTAGCGAACCGGTGACGGGGTCCTCATCGACACCGTAGCCGCGGCCGAAGAAACGGGAGACGAAATCACAGGTCACTCCCGGTGCCGTGACCGCGACAGCACGGTCGACCTCAAGCAAGGCCTCGTGGTTGGGGACAACGTTCCGCACCTCCTCTTCATCTTTGAGCACGCACACCGTGTAAGGCGCAGCGAGAACTTCCTGCGGTGTGATCCCCAGTCCTTGGATCAGGGCATCGGGCGTGTCCCGCGGCGTCCCCGGTTGAGCGGGAAGGTCCAGAAGCAGGCCGTCCTCCTTGAGGCTCACTTTTAGTGTGCCACTACGGGTTTCAAACTTCACTTGTTCCCGTCCTGGCTCGAGCGCAGAAGTTACCACGAAGCCAGCGGCAAGCGTTGCATGGCCGCATAGGTCGACTTCGGTTGTGGGGGTAAACCAGCGCAGATCGTAGTGGCCGTCCGAGCCGACGAAGAAGGCGGTTTCCGACAGGTTGTTCTCGAGGGCAAGGCCCTGCAACGTCGCGTCGTCGAGCCAGTGATCGAGCGGGCATACGGCAGCTGGATTGCCACTGAAGGGACGCGCTGTTACGAAGGCATCGACTTGGTAGAGGGGCAGTTGCATTGCCACGAGCCTACCAGTATTCAGCCGGCCTGTTCCCGTTCCTGGCGCATCCGCCCCTTCAAGCCACAGGGCCCTACGGTGCGATGGTGTAGCTGACTGCGCCCGTTAGCAGAGTCGAAAAACTATTCTTGGAATCACGGGCCCAAAACTGCGCGTAGACCGTGGTCCCGGGGATCTGCAGGTACCCGGCGGGGGCGCCACCGAGCGCACCAGCTCCAAATGCGTTCATGTCTATCCTGGCAATCGCATCACACAATCCGGGCGTGCCGACTGCCTGAACGGGAACCGTTCGAGCGAAGGAGGCGAGGCACAGGTTGCCGCCGAGGGCGGGCACTGTGGCCGTACCCTGATCGGTGTAGACCAGCATGGTCACACTCTGCGCGGGCATGTTAGCCGCCGTGACCCAAAAGGCCGCGCTAGAGCTAACGCTTGCGTTTCCATCGGTCCATACGATTGGAACTCCACCGCACGAGTTGGACTTCGCTGCGCAGTAGTTCCCCGCCGCCAAGGACTGGGTCACGGCAGCCAGTGCGTCTACGCGGCCCCAGCCATAGCGGTTGTCTTGTCCCTTGCTCCCCAAATCCACGGCCGTCGTGTAGAGATGATTGCGTACGCCGAAGTGATCGAGGCTAGGGTCTGCTTGGAGAAGGAGCGCCGCCACACCGGCCACGTGGGGAGTGGCCATTGAAGTCCCTGACATTGCTTTATAGCCCGTGAACATCCCGTGCGAGATGGTGTTGTTGCCGGGCGCTGCCACATCTGGTTTTTTGAGTCCTGGCGGGTACGGATGATCGTTGTACGGGGGCACGTTCTGCCACGTCACCGGGCCGCGGCTTGAGAAGTTGGTGATCTCGTCGTTGCAGTGAACGGCCCCGACCGTAATGACGTCGGGCACGTCTCCCGGCGTACGAATGTTGTCCGGAGCGTTTCCTTTTCCCTCATTGCCACCGGCGTATATGACCACGACACCTGCAGCAATGGTGTTCTCACAGACCGATCGCCACGTAGCTCGATCTGGATTGTTCTTGTGCGGCCAACCAAGGCTGGCCGTGAGAATGTCCGCACCGTTAGCCACCCCGTACTGCATCATGCTCCAGACTTCGCCCTCTGCGCCAAAATCGAGGTCCGATTTGAGGGCCATGATCCGGGCGCCCGGGGCAACGCCACAGGCCGTTCCGCCGGTTCCGTCGCCAGCCACGGTGCCGGATACGTGAGATCCGTGTCCTTGGCCGTCTCGAATGTCGCCATTGCCCTTGGAGAAGTACCAGCCCTGAACATCATCCACAAACCCATTGTTGTCGTCGTCAATTCCGTTGCCGGGAATCTCTAGAGGATTACGCCAGAGGCGTTTGGAGATATCCGCGTGACCACGGCCCACTCCCGTATCGATGACACCCACAACGATGCCGGCGCCCGTGATCCCGTACTGTTGCCAGACGTCAGGGGCCTGAATGAGTGTTAGCCCACATGTGGGAGTGCCGCTACCGAGAGAGGGTGTGGCGGGAACGGTAAGCAGTAGGTCCTCGGCGGGTAGATGGACGTCGCGGTGGACGTAGCGTACGTCGTCGCGTGCGGCAATCTCCAGTGCAACAGCTCGTGTGACATCTGCGTTTACCAGGTTGTGAATCCACAGGGGATTGATGTCATCAGCTTGTCCCGTGTCGGCCCGCTCATCCAATAGGGTAAGCAGGTTTGCCTGAGTCTGGTTGGCGAGTCCTCGGAGTTGCTCAATGACAGCCTGGCGGCGGCGAGCCTTGGGCTGGAAGTGACGTAACTCCATGAGTTCCGCTGGCGACACTTGCTCTTTCATGACAATCGTCACTGGGAGGAGATCACGGTCGCCAAGGGCATCCAATACCTCGGCAATGTCCCCCCTCAACTTGTCCGTGGGCACATCGGCCGGAGAGCTGGCGCAGATAAGGAGCAGGGCGAATGCGACAGCGGGCCTAGTGATAATCATGCTCTCAGTATCGCACGTTCACCCCACTTCGCAACATTGGGGTTGGGGGGGGGCCTAGTTGCCTCAGGAGGGC
>JAPKBO010000214.1 GCA_028823395.1 Planctomycetota bacterium
AGGATGCCCTCCATCAGGTAGCCCTCAAGATTTCCCGCTTCACCGGCGGAGTGGAAAGCGTCGGCTGCTGCCAAGCGCGCACCATCCGTTCCACCCGGCCAACCCGGGGCGGCCGGGCTGCCAAGAGTCTCAAGGTCTGCTACCCATGTCAGAATCAGTCCCCGTAGGTAGGCAAGGTCCGCGGGAACGGCAGCCTGCTGCTCGCCTTTCTTGAGTATGTCCAACCCTGCCCGGATCCAGCGTAAGCGGGATAGGGACTTGGGTTCGCTCTCGAGTGATGCCCGCCCGAAAGCCAAGTGGGATGCCAGATGGGTCCAGCCTTGCGTGGCTCTTGGTTCCAGAGCCAGTGCACGGTCAGCAGCGGCGTAAGCACGCTCATGACGACCCTCTCGGATGTACCAATCGAATCGCACCCACTCTGCGCTGGCCGCTAAACCGGCAACAGGTCCCATGAGGCCTTGAAGCACATTCGGCCCGTGGTCGGTGGCGGCGAAGGCTGACGTTCCCCGACTTGGTTGTCGCCCCGCGGCCTGCCAGGGCCAGCAGCACAGGGCCACGATGGGCCAACCGAAAACCGCGAGTACGCGCCACTTCATCGCACCCTCCCCGCGAGGCACCACGCACTCGCACCAACGATGATGGCGATCAGAGGCAGCAAGAGATGCCCGGACATGGGGAGTCGCCCCTCGCCCACGATGGTCACTGCGGCGGGCAGGTCTGCTAGTGGAATCCAGGGTAGCCGGTAGCCCACGCTCCCGGTCGTGGCCGTCAGCAGGAGGGAACCCGACAGCCCCGCGGCACTGGCCGCGCTCATCCGACCACCCAGTCCCATGGCCAAGCCGAGTAGAGCGGAGAGGCCCAAGAAAGCACGCCAGATAACGCTGCAGGATCCGAGCCATTCTGAACCAGAAGGACGCCACAGTTCCATGGGGCTGCTTCCATCCAGAGCGAGGGCGCCGCCCCCCGTGTTTGTGAGGATTAGAGTCAAGGGTCGGTTGGATTGCGTTGGCACCTCGACCTCGACACCCCTTCGACCATCCAACCGTACCTCGGTGTGTGCGACCTTCTTTCCGCGCCGAGCTTCCACGCGTACGTCCGTCGTGGGGTCTATACCCGGTGAGGAGCGCAAGAAGACGCGTACGGTTCCGGTGTCGGGAGTGCCGACTTGCCAGGGGAGTTCCAACGTCTCGCCGGGTTCGAGGCGCGCGTCATCTACTGCTTGGGTTGCGGCTAGTCGCACCGTGTCAGCACCGAGGCCCGCGCCCACTTCCACGACGAGGCCCACCGCAATGAGGAGCAAGCCAAGGCCCACACTGGCGCCGGACCAAGTAGCCATCCAGACCCGGAAGCTAGAGACGGGCCGGCTCGCGATCCAACTCCACTCGCCTTCACGCCAGCGGCTCATGACGCGCGCTCCATGCCAGACTGTCCAGCCGCTGATAAGTAGCAAGGCGATGCTCCAGAGGGCTTGGCGCTCGAGCCCGCGCGCAAGCCTGGGAGTCGTCATGCCACCCGCTTGCAGTGCCCCCGGTGTCCAGTCTGCGAAACTCAGCAGCCCTAGCAATCCCAGTAGTGAGAGGGACCAATAGGGGGCGAGGCTGCGCCTCATCCAGAGGCGAAACAGTTCTCCATACCGACCTCTGCCTTCGACGCTAGGCATGCGTCTCCGCTTGCCCGTAGAGCTCGAGTAGAGAGCGACCCGATGGCGACGTGGAGCGCACTTTGCCACCCGCCTCACGGACCCACATCTCAAGTTCCTTCAACGGCGCGGGTCCCATGCCCTCCAGTTCCAATTGCACCCGGCCTTCCACGGCGAGTAGCTCGTCCGTTGGGCCGTGGGCACGCAAGTGTCCGTCGAGCAGGAGTGCCAGGTCGTCGCAGTGTCGTAGAACGTCCGAGGGCAAATGCGAAGCCAGGACCAGGCTCGCTCCTCGATGTCGCGCTTCGCTAACCAGATCTTCGAGTACGGCAAAACCGGGTGCGTCCAATCCCGCCGTGGGCTCGTCCAGCAGGACGACTTCAGGTTCGGACAGGAATGCTTGTGCCAATCCGAAGCGTCGCATCATCCCGCGCGAGAAAGTACGCAAGGGGGCGAGGCGTTTGTCGGACAAGCCCACCCGTTCCAGGAGGCGTTCGGCGCGTGAGCGCACCTCTTTGCGGGGCAGGCCAGCCAAGGCGCCCAAGAGGTCCAGGGCCGCGAGCGCCGAGAGCTCGGCGGGGAAGGGAGAGTCCTCCGGTAGATACGCCAGCCGCGCCCGGGTGCGGGCCCGTCGGGGATCGTGCCCCAAGACGCGCACCACCCCTCGTTCGGAGCGCTGCACACCGGCCAGAATCTGAAGCAGGGTGGACTTGCCTGATCCGTTGGGCCCCACCAGCCCCAAGCAACGCCCACGCTCTAGGGTCAGATTGACCCCGTGGAGAACCTCGCGCTTGCGCTGTAACAGCCCGACACGGTAGCAGGAGCCCAGATCGGAGAGCTCTAGGGCCGGTGCTTCGTGCGTGGTGTTTGGGGGACTGGACATGGGGTGCATTCTACCCACGAGCCCTAGCCCGTATCATGCGGATCATCGCAGCAACTTGAGCTATCCCATGGCACGACTCTTTATTCTCTCCGGCGACCACATAGGCCAGACCCACGATCTGACCGGCCCATGCAGCTTGGGCCGGGGAAAGGAGGCGGATGTGGTCATTGGGGGCAAGTCCGTCAGCCGTCTCCACGCGCGCCTCGAGCAGGACGCAGGCGGGCGGTGGGTCCTGTCCGATCTGGGATCGAGCAATGGAACGCTAGTGGAGGGGCAACGCCTGAACGGACCCTGCACCCTCATGGACGGAGAGACGTTCAACCTTGGGGACGTTGAGTTGCGCTTGAGGCTGGATGCGCCCGTTGCTTCCGAAGCGGCACCCGCTCCGATCGTCACACCGGCCCCGGCTCCCGTAGCAGCACCGACGCCTCCACCCACACCGGCGCCTGCCTCCCAGCCGGACCCTTCCTCAAGTAACGATCTGGAACTGGAAGGTGATTGGAACGCGAACGTTGCCATTCCCGATGCACCTCTTCAGCGTCCTTCGGCAGCTCCGGTATCCCAAGCCCGGCCGAAGGGCCAGACCGGGGGTTCGGCAGCAGATGCGGCGCGCAGAGTACAGGCCATGGGAGCCTCTGCTCCGGGCGCTGCCGGGCGTACCGCGGCTGGCGGCAAGGTGTTGCAGTACAAGAAGGTTGAAAACCGCAGCGGTCTCTTCGCAACGGACATCAGTCAACAGTCCCTTCTTGTGCGGGCACTCTTGTATCTATTGCTTGTGGCCGTGCTTGGCGGACTTATGTGGGGCGCCTATCAAGTGACTGCGGGGCTGCGCCGAACGGATGGGACGATCTCGGAAACCGAGTAGGTTTCCAGGTCTACAGAGACCAACCGTCCAGGAATATCTGGGCCGCTGCGTCCCATGTGAATCCTTCGGCCCGAATTGCAGCGGGCTCGAGTAGGGCCGGTGTTTGCTGCAGGGCTTGGCGAATGGCCCGGGCGCACGCTTGCGGATCGCCGGGGGGGAAGACGCAGGCGCTATCGGCTGCGGTCTCGGACAGGGCTCCAGCGGAAGAGATGGCCAGGGGCACGCGAGCTCGCTGGGCCTCCAGGGCGACGATGCCGAAGCCCTCAAGATGTGAGGGTAGGACCACGGCGGCGGCGCTGGCCAGCAGAGCCGGGAGGTCTTCATCTTGGCAGGGGCCGGCCAAGCGAACCCGGTGTGCGACATCCAGAGTCTGCGCGAGAGCGAAGAGGCGCTGGTCTTGGTCTCCTTTGGGGGCACCCACCAAGAGTAGATCTGGCAAGGTGGCATCCAGTGCCAGGGCTTGCAGTAGGAGCTCCAGGTTCTTGCGCGGTTCTATATGTCCTACGTGGAGCAAGGGTGCATCGGATGCCGGGTTGCGCGGCAGGACGGGCAGGTGGTCGGCACCGTTGGGAGCGACAAGGAGTTTGGCTTTCACCTCTGGCCAGCCTTGCAAGAGCCGGTCGTGCATGTGCTTGGAGACCGTGAACACCCGCTGCGCCCGTTGCAGGGCGCTGCCCACAACGGTCTTGGCTACCAGTCTCCGTGAGAAGGGCGTGTGCTCTAAGTCCAAGCTGCGCAGGTCGTGCAGGGTTAGGCTCATGGGGATGGGCAGGGTGCGCGGAGCGGGCAGGTGAGCCACGTGCACCACATCGAAGGGCCGGCCGGCCTCGGCCGCTTGAGCGATGGCCGCACCGAGAGCCTTGGTCTCACGCGCCGCTCGTACGAGCAGTGGAGAAGAAGGCACCTCGGATGGGATCACGCGCACCCTGGCAGGAAGGTCGAAGCCCAGCCCTCCACGGCCCGCCAAGAGAGCTAGCTCGCCGCCCCTGGCTTCGAGAAGTTCCGCGATGCGCGGCAGGAGCTCGGCATTGTGGCGCCGGACGCCTCCCATCGGCTGGTCGAGCACGATGCCGGAGACCAGGACTCGCGTGACGCTCATGCGAATCCTGCCCAGACGTTCTCGATGGCCTCCGCTGTGGAATCCCACGTGAATCGTGAGGCCTGTTCGGTCAGGGCCGACCGCAATTCTTCACGGGTTTCCAATGCTCGCACGATGGCTTGGCCGACGCTGCCGGCATCGGATGGGTCCACCACGATTGCATGTGTGCCAGCGACTTCTTCCAGGGCGCCTCCCGCGGGGACGATTGCGGGTGTTCCGCAGGCCATGGCTTCGAGCACGGGTAGCCCAAACCCCTCGCTCGTGGAGAGCACCGCGACTGCGCAGGACAGCCGCATCAGTCCGGCCAGGTCCGCGTCACTGATTTCTCCAGGGGTGGAGACGTGTCGCGTGAGCCCCAGCCGTTGAACGAGACCCAGGTTTGATCGCAGGTCTGCTGTATCGGGACCTGTGACGACGAGTTGAACGGGCAGGGCGCCTGCTTGCTTCAAGTGCGCTAGACCTTCGAGGGTCGCGCGCAAGTTCTTCTTGGCGCGCACTGCACCAGGACAGAGAAGCAACGGGCGATCGGGCAAGTGGTATTTACCCAACAGGACTTCGTCCATAGAGTGCGGAGGCGCCTCCCCTTCGAAGGGTGCGCCGACACCCCAGGGGATGACGTGGGTGCGATCCGCGAGGCGTCCATTTGTCAGACCCAGGTCTCTTGCCGTAGCTGCACTAGGGGTGATTACTGCAGAGGCGCGTCGCGCTCCCGCCCAAGCCCAGAAACGGTGCCGCAGGTCGGCGTTCTCCTGCACGCCATGGCGCCAGGGTGCTTCGTGCAGTGTCTGCACCCGGTGTCCGGGGCCGCGCCATGCAAAAGCCGAGACGAAGGAGTGAATACCAACGAGCTCCATCTCTCGAACAGCCCGGGGCAGTTCGCGCTGCCTCCAGCTGCGCAACCCTTTGGGGCCATCGGGCGTCAGCCGTAGGACCTCGACCCGGCCGCGCTGCTCTAGGGCAGCGAGACTCCTCTCGACGACACGCCGTACCCCCGGCGGATGGCCGGGAAG
>JAPKBO010000215.1 GCA_028823395.1 Planctomycetota bacterium
TCTGCCGCAGCCTCTCCATCCCGCTGGCCCTCAAATTCGAATTTGAAGGCTCCTCCGGCGCCTGAAATACTGCCCTTGAGGGTGCCCTTGTCGAGGGTCGCCTTGAAAGCGAGCTCTACGTCCCGAGGCTTGAAGGTGAAGGAGAGAGTCTTGGCTTCCGGATCCCAGGTGCCGCCTGAAAGTTCACCAGAGCCGATCTGTGCTTCGACCGTACCCGTCAATTGGCCGTCCGCTGCCAGTACGAGATCCAGAGTGAACCGTAGCTCCTCGTTTTCGTCCCCTCGATTTCCAGTGATCTCACACTCCCAGTGACCGCTTATCGGGTCGTCGCCGGTGAGCAGACCCAGGCCACTCCACGCCACCGGTCGAGCCTTGGGGGCCGCGGCTGTGGCCGCTGCGAACGCAGGGCCGCCTGTGTCGTCAGCAGAGTCCTCTTCCTCGGCGGGTTCTTCCTTGGGCTCGTCTGCTTCTTCTGGTGCATTCAGGGCGAAGAGATCGATCCACTCCCGCCCGCCGTCGCGCGTGGTCCACAAGGCGCCGTCATCGGTGCCCACGTAGAGGATGTCGGGGTTCTTGGGAGACTCAGCCAGGGAAGTGGCCGTTCCGCGCTCCGTCCGCGTGATGTCCGGCGAGATGGCGCGGCCCTTGTTCCCTCGGTCCAGGGACCGGAAGACACGGTTACCCGCGCAGTAGAAGATGCGCGAGTTCACGCTGGAGAGGATGAATGGCGTGTTCCAGTTGAAGCGGCTGCGTGAGCCACGGGGGGAGCTCGGTCGTGCCGACCCACCCTGACCGGTGCGCAGGTTGCGGCGGCCCATGCCACCATTCTGGCTTTCGTAGTAGACCAGGTCCGGGTCTTCGGGATCCACGAGGCAGACAAACCCGTCCCCGCCACCAACTGAAATCCAGTCCGTATTCAAGGTGCCCTGGCCCGAGACCGAGCGGTTGGGGCCACCCCAGGATCCGTTGTCCTGCAGACCGCCGTACACCATGTAGTCGGGCGTAGGGTCGCAGGTGATGTTGTAGAACTGGCCGATAGCCACGTGGTTGTGGTGGTCCCAGTTTTCCATGCGGTCCCAGGTCACGTACAGGCCACCGTCGTTGCCCAGCATGATGTGACGGCCGTCGCGAGGATCGACCCACATGGCGTGGTGGTCCACGTGTACCGAGCCATCGTGTCCATCCGACGTGAAGGTCTTCCCGCCGTCATTGGAGCGATAGAGTGACGTGCCCAGCACGTAAATGTGGTTGGAGTCGCTGGGGTCCACGCGTACTTCGGAGTAGTACATCGGCCGCGGGTTGACTGAGTTGATGCGCGTCCAGGTCAAGCCCGCATCGTCAGAGCGGAACAAGCCTCCGTGTTCGAACCCTTCTTCACCCTGTTGATCTTGGATGTTCTCGCGTTGCCCGCCCAAGCCACCGCTGAAAGGCCCGGATGAGGGGTAGCCGAGAGAGTCGGTGTTGTCTTCTTCAACGGGGCGGCTACCCAAGGCAAATTCAAAGGTGACGGTGCTCTTGTCGCGTACGACCTCCACTTCGATCTTGTCTTCCGCCTTGTACTCGAGCAGGGAATCTCCCAACTCGTCCCAGCCCAGGACGGTGTTGCCGTCGAAGCGCACCAAGATGTCGTCTTTCTTGAAGCCCGCCTTCTCTGCCGGGCCATCTTCAGTCACGGTCGTCAGGCGAGCGCCGACTGCCCCAGCGCTCTCGCCGTTTAATCCCATGTAGGGCGCGTTGGGCCGGTCTTGCGTGATGCGTTCCGACTCGACCACCGCATAGACCACGTTCGGGTCAGCCACGTACCAGTCCAAACCGATGCGTCCCAAGGTCACGCTCGGGAGTCCATCTGTGATCTTAGTGAACGTGGCTCCAGCATCGGCGGTGCGGTAGAGCCCGCTGCCCGGACCCCACTTCTTGGCCGGGTCATTACTGCAGTACAGGTCCCGCTCGCGCTCGTAGGTGGCAACCAGGAGTACTTCGGGATTGCCCGGTTGCATGCGGATATCAATGACGCCCGTTAGGTCGTTCACGAACAGCACCTTCTCCCAGTTCTTTCCACCGTCGGTCGTCTTGAACAGACCGCGCTCGTCGTTGGGTCCCCAGAGATGTCCAAGGGCGCCCACATACACAACGTCGGGGTTCTCGGGGTGAATGATGATGGTGCTGATCTGGAATGAGTTCTTGAGACCCATGTGGTGCCAGGATGCGCCGCCGTCGTAGGACTTGTAGACACCGTCGCCCCAGGACACGGAGTTGCGCGGGTTGTTCTCGCCCGTACCCACCCAGATCTGATCGGGGTGAGACGGTGCGACAGCTACAGCGCCGATCGAACTTGTATTCTGGTTTGTGAATTGGTGTTCGTAAGTGACACCGTTATTAGTCGTCTTTAGAACTCCACCGCCGGCGGTTCCGACCCAGAATGTGCTGGCGTCATCCGGATGCACGTCCATCGAGGTGATACGTCCACCCATGTTGGCGGGCCCAATGGATCGCCAACTCAGCTGCTCGGACCAGGACAGGGGCAGGCTGCCCTGCAAGCGCTTGCGTGCCTTGGCCTTCGGAGGGGCGGGTGCCTCAGGTGCCTCAGGTGCGGCCTCCACTTCTTGTGCGGGTTCGGCGGCAACCTCTTCATCCTGAACGACGGCCAGGAGCGGCGCGACGAGAAGGAGAGGGGAGACGAGGAGGGTCGACAGTCGGAGCAGGTGAGTCATGGTTGAAGCTGGGAACTCTGTGAGGGGACAGGATGAGATCCAGGCCTAGAGTCTACCCATACTTCAAAAGCCCGCTCCAGGGCGCGTTGCAAGGGTTGCGTCAACTTGGGACACAGCCCCGCTCAGGGTCAATCCAAGACGGGCAGAGAGGCAAAGGAGCGCACAGCGATACGCTGTGCTGCCTTGCCTGCCGCCTCGCGGAAGCTCTTCGCTATGGGGGAGTCCGGATCGGCAACCACAATGGGAGCGCCGCCATCTCCTCCCACGCGCACGGCGGGGTCCAACGGCACACGGCCCAAAACCGGGAAACCAAACTTCTCTGCCAGCATTTGCGCCCCGCCCGCGCCGAACATCTCGACCACGGTGCGGAAGCGGCCTTCGCTGTCCACGGTACTGAGCTCTTCCTTCGAGCCCAGGGTGAGGCGTACCTGTGCCCCCTCCTTGGCGCCTTCCACCATGCCCTCGATCATGAGGCCAGACATGTTCTCCACTATGCCCAGGATCTCGGTGTTGACCTGGCCGAACATGGTGATGGCCTTGCCCACATCGAAAGTGGCCACGGCCTGGGGGGTGGTGACGATGATGGCTCCTGTGAGGGGCACCAGTTGAGCTAGGGAGAGCTGCGCGTCTCCGGTACCCGGGGGCATGTCCACCAAGAGGTAGTCCAACTCACCCCACTCGACGTCGCTCAAGAACTGCTCGATCAGCTTGTGCACCATGGGTCCACGCCAGACGGCGGGCTTGTCGTCGGGCAATAGGTAGCCCACGGACATGGTCTTGACCCCATAACGCTCCTTGGGAACAAGGGCGGGTCGGTCCGCGTTGCCACCGTGATCGGGTTGGCCCTTGAGCCCCATCATCATGGGAATATCGGGACCATAGATGTCGCAGTCCAAGAGGCCCACCCGCGCGCCGGTGGCGGCCAGGGCGCAGGCCAGGTTGACGGACACGGTGCTTTTGCCCACGCCGCCCTTGCCGCTGGATACGGCGATGATGTGCTTGATGTGTTCGGCCAGCTTGTGGGTGGGGCCGTCCTTGCTACGGACTTCGGCGGTCATCTCCAGCTCCACCTCTTCAATACCCGGTACGGCGCTGACGAACTTGCGCGCTTCATCCCGCAGCTGGTCCTTCACCGGGCAGGCGGGCGTCGTGAGGTTGATAACCACGTCAGCCTTCGCACCCTGTACCTCGCACTTCGTGACAAATCCGAGGGTGACGATATCCTGATGTAGGTCAGGGTCGATGACCTGACGCAGGGCGTCGAGGACCTGTTCTTTTGTGGCTTGGGTCACGTTGAGCTCGAATGGTGGGGGAGGGAGAGGGGAGGAGGGTCTTGAGGGAACCAGAGTAGGCTCGGCAGGGGGATGCGCAAGGGCTGTGGGCCGCTCTACTCGTCCCCTTCGTCTTCGCCTACCAGCAGGCCCGCGTAACCCATCTCCTGCATCCTGCGGCGCATCTCCTCGGCGCTTGTCCCGTCCAGACTCGCCCCGCCAGAGTCATAGCGTTCCAGGTATTGCATCAGTCGCTGGGTCAGGCGGTTGGCATCCTGTGGGCGTTGCTCCAAGAGATTCGTGCGCTCCAGCGGGTCTGCGTTGAGGTCAAACATCTGGGGCGGGGACAGACCTTTGTCCATTCCGTACGGGGTGGGCAAGGTCAGTTTCAGCCCGCTGGTCTCGTCTCGCATGCTGAACCCGTGGATGACGTAGGAGTAGGTCTCCAGGCGCCAGGCTCCCGGCTCAACACGGCCCTGCATGAGCGGGGTCAGATCTAGCCCGTGAAGGTCATCTGGACGCTCCAGCCCGCACAAAGTGACCAGGGTGGGAAAGAGATCGACGTTTTCAACGGGCTCCGCGAACTTGCGCCCTGCCGGAACTCCGGGGCCCGACAAGATGATCGGAGTGCGCAGAGCCTGCTCTGCCAGGCTATAGCCGTGACTTTGGAAGAAGAAAGCGTTCGGTGGCATCTCCTTTAGTCGATCTGCAGCGGCGGGGGTCACGTTTTCCCAGAGCTCCTCCCCGTGATCCGAGGCGATCACTACCAGCAGGTTGTCCGCCCCCAACTCCTCCAGCCGCTTGAGCCAGCGCCCAAGAGCGGCGTCCGTGAAACGGACATCGTGGTCATAGGCGTTACGTTGCCTCTGGATCTCCTGCAGGGCCATGCTCCAGCCGGGATCGTCGTCAGGGGCAGCCGGCCCTCGAGCGCCCAACATCTGTTCTTGCCACTTCTCCGGCAGGATGGGCGGCACCGAGCTGACGGGCTGGTCAGCGAGGAACGCCTGGCGCCCGTGATAGGGGGCGTGCGGGTCGCTCGGCTGAGCATAGAGGAACAAGGGTTTGCGCTTGCCGTTCTCGTCGCGGGCCAAGGCACTTACAAGTGCCGCGTCCGCCCATGAAGCGACGGCGTCGAAGTGTCCAGGCATTTTGCGCTTGCCATCCGTGCCCTCTCGCGGAATGTAGACATCGAACCCGCGTTCGAAGCCCGTCCCAGGATCAAGTAGGGCGTTGGCAACCACGCCCACCGTGGTGTACCCGGCCTGCTGGAATGCCTCCGCCAGGGTCGTGCGCGACTCCTCCGGGCGTTCGAAATGTGCTGTGGGATATTGACTGGTGATCATGGAGCACATGGACGGCACGGTCCACGGAGCTTGGGATGAAGCGCGGGTGAACACGGCTCCCTCCTGGGCAAGGCGATCCATCACGGGTGTTAGGCCGCGCTCGTATCCGTAGCTGCCCAGTCGATCCGCGCGCAGGGTGTCGACTAC
>JAPKBO010000216.1 GCA_028823395.1 Planctomycetota bacterium
CTCTCTGCGGCCGCGCCGGTTGACCACCGACGAGCTCGAGCACCGAGAGCCCCGCTTGTCCGCGACCCAGCTTGCGCACCTCACGCGCGACCTGCGCGCACAGCTCACGGGTCGGACACAACACGATTGCCTGCAGAATGCGGCCCCCGATGTCGAGCCCCTGCAGGATAGGCAAGGCGAATGCCGCCGTCTTTCCGCTGCCCGTCTTCGATTGTCCGATCAGGTCCTTGCCGGCCAGCAGCGCTGGAATGCTCGCCGCCTGAATCGGCGTCGGCTGCGAGTATCCGAGTTCGCCAATCACGGCCAGTAGCGCCGGCGAGAGCGAGAGCGATTCGAAGGTGGGTTGCACCCGTGCAACTATCGCGTGTCCCCACGAATAGCACAACTCGCCCCCGAAGGGAGGGGTGAGACCTTCATGCCGTGTCCACGGAGCGGGAGGGCCGATCGTGAACGCGCCCCAGCAAGGGGCGGACGGTCTCGCTCAGCCCCTTCACCGGTGGCAGCATGGCAAATTCCGGAGGACGGTGGAGGCCCCCCCCGTGCCCAAACTGTCTCCTCCCCCCTTGGGATCCAATTTGGGCGTCCGGCCGCACACTCGGCACCGCCGAACCTAGAACGATTTCCTTCCGGATCCCTCCCGCCCGATCAGGGGTTGTTCTGGGGCGGGCCAGTTGGGATGATCTCCGCCGCCAACCATGCTGCGACTTCTCCCCCCCATGCTTGTTCTCGTTGTGGCCTGGGCCCTTTGGTCGGGGCACAGCGAGCCCCTGATCGTTGGCTTTGGGGCCTTGTCCTGCCTGGGCGTGTTCGGGATCTCACAGCGCATGGATCGAGTGGTCGGCGCTGAGCCGCTGGACTACCCATTGGCACTACGAAGCCTAGCCTACATCCCCTGGCTGGCCATTGAGATCGTCAAGGCAAACCTGAACGTCGCCAGTCTGATCTTGAATCCCGGCACGAAAGTCCACTCGCATCTCATTCGTGTACGTGCCACCCAGAGCACCGAATTGGGACGCGTGATCTATGCCAATTCCATAACCCTCACCCCCGGCACGATCACCCTCGACCTTCGGGGCGAGGACCTCATTATCCACGCCTTGAGCAAGTCCGCGGCGGAAGGTGTCCACGAAGGGGACATGGACCGCAGGGTATCCAGACTGGAGCCTCAAGGATGATGTTTACCGCAGCCCTTGTCGGAATCCTGATCACGATGTGTCTGGCCCTGGTCCGGGGTGCCCTTGGGCCGACGGTCTTTGATCGCATTCTGGCCGTCAATGCCATGGGTACCCAAACCGTGCTGCTCATTGCCGTGGCTGGTTTCTGGTCGGGCCGCCCAGAATGGCTCGATCTTGCCTTGGTGTATGCACTAGTCAATTTCGTGGGGACCATTGCTGTCCTCAAGTACACCCGCTTCGGCAGCTTGGCCGAAGATCACACTCGGGCGCAGCCATGATGATTCTGGATGCCGCTAGCTGGGTACTGCTTGTTGGCGGAGCCGCACTGTGTGTCGTCGGAGGAGTGGGGCTTATACGGTTTCCCGACGTGTATACGCGGGCGCACGCTGCCGGCATCAACGACACCCTTGGGTCCTGGGCGATCCTGCTTGGCCTCATGCTTCAAGCGGGCTTCGGGCTCGTCGCGGTCAAGCTCGCCATGATAGGGCTCTTCATGGCACTCATTGGGCCCGTATCCAGTCACGCCCTTCTCAAGGCAGCCTACGCCCACGGTGTTCGGGTGCGGTCCACGGATGAGGAGCCCCCCCATGTGGATTGAAATCGTCCTGTTTGCCTTACTCGTCATCACCGCCGTCACCATCGCGGGTTTGAACGACCTCTTCGCTGCGGCCATGCTAAGCGGAATCTTCAGCTTACTCTGCGCCAGCCTCTTCACGCTTATGGATGCAGTGGACGTGGCTTTCACGGAAGCCGCGGTGGGCGCGGGAATATCTACGGTCCTAATGCTCGGAGCTCTTTCCCTGACGGGTAACCGCGAGAACCAACAACCCCTGCGACTGGGGCCCTTCGTCGTAGTCCTCCTCACGGGTGCGGTGCTGATCTACGGAACTCTCGATATGCCCGCATACGGCGACCCGGCCGCCCCCATCCACCAGCACGTGGCCCCCGAGTACATCGCCGGGGCAACGGCTGAATTCGGGCTGCCTAATATCGTGACCGTCGTGCTGGGTAGTTACCGGGGGTTCGACACCCTCGGCGAGACGGCTGTGATTTTTACGGCGGGGGTAGGCGTGATGGCCTTGCTTCTTGGCCGCCGAAAACGCCGGGACGGTGACGAGGTTGAAACCTCTGGCGAAGGACACGGGGATGCTAAATCATGAGCAGTAAGCCTCCCATGCGGATGCGCGAGAAGGTGCTCCTTCGAGTGGCCTCCAGAGTGTTCATTCCCCTCATCCTCCTCTTTGCCCTGTACGTACAGTTCCATGGCGATTTTGGACCGGGTGGAGGTTTTCAAGCTGGCGTCATATTTGCCGCAGGCTTTGTCCTCTTCGGATTGATTTTCGGGCTGGAGACACTGCAGCAGGTTGTTCCCTGGTCCATCGTTGAGCGCTCTGTCGCCCTAGGCCTCCTCATTTTCGGCGGGGTCGGGGTGGCCTGCCTCCTGCGCGGGGGCCGATTCCTGGACTACGGCGTTTTGGACCATCACAGCTCAATGCACGGTCAACACCTGGGGATCCTGATCATTGAACTCGGCGTTGGTCTCACGGTTGCAGCCACCATGCTCGCCATCTTCTATGCCATGGCTGGCCGGGAGCGCACCTGATGGAAGCTCTGGGAGTTTGGAATTATTGGGTCGTCGTGCTCCTCATGATGATCGGGCTGTACACGGTTATCGCCCGCGACCACCTCGTCAAGAAACTCATCGGCTTGGGCGTGTTTCAGGTGTCGGTGATCATGTTCTACGTCTCCATGGGGAAGGTGACCGGCGGTACGGCCCCCATCATCCCCGACGAGGTCCCGGCGGAAGGCATCCTGTACTCGAATCCACTCCCGCACGTCCTCATGCTCACCGCCATTGTGGTTGGAGTGGCAACCCTGGCTGTTGGCCTAGCACTGGTGGTTCGTATCCGTGAAGCCTACGGGACGGCCGAAGAAGACGAATTGCAGCGCATGAATGGAGCCCAGTCGTGAGCGAACACCTGAGCGCGCTCATTGTGGTGTTACCCCTGCTGGCCGCGCCGGTATGCCTGCTCCTGAGGCACACCGCCATGGTGCGCGCCTGGACGTCTATCGTCGCATGGGCTTGCATGATTATGGCCTGGACGCTCCTCGAGCGTGTGCAGACTGGCGGTGCCATTTCCTACTCAATGGGCGGGTGGGACCCGCCCCTGGGTATTGAGTACAGACTCGACGCCCTGAACGCGTACCTCCTGGTCATCGTGACCACAATCGCTGCGGTCGTCTTCCCTTCCGGAACCATCCTGACCGGTACGGCCCTCCCCGAGGGCAAGCGCCACCTATATTTCGCTGCACTCCTGCTGTGCCTTGCGGGCCTGCTTGGCATTAGCTCAACAGGGGATCTGTTCAACGTTTTCGTCTTCGTGGAGATCACGTCGCTATCGTCCTACACCCTCATCAGCCTTGGGAAGGACCGCCGGGCCCTAACGGCAGCCTTCTCCTATCTTGTGATGGGCACCATCGGCGGCACCTTCCTGCTTCTCGGGATCGGATTCCTGTATCAGGTGACGGGCACCTTGAACATGCAGGATTTAGCCCTGCGCCTACCGGAACTACTTGAGTCCCGAACCGTGCTGGCTGGGTTTGCATTCCTCATGGTGGGCGGCAGCATCAAGCTGGCTGTCTTCCCCCTCCATCAATGGCTACCGAACGCCTACACCCAGGCGCCACCTGCCGTTTCAGCCTTCATTGCCGCCACAGCCACCAAGGTTTCTTACTACCTGTTGGCACGGGTGATCTTCACAATTTTCGGGGCCGCCTTTGTTTTTGACGCCCTGCACCTGCATTGGCTCATGCTGCCGATGGCCCTAGCGGCCATGTTTGCCGGGTCCTTTGCCGCCGTATTCCAGACGGACCTCAAGCGCCTCCTGGCCTATTCAAGCATCGCTCAGATCGGGTATATGGTTCTTGGGCTCTCCATGGCCTCCGAAGCCGGATTGACCGGCGGCATTGTGCACCTGTTCAACCATGCGTTGATGAAGGGCGGTCTCTTCCTGGCCGTGGCATCCGTTGTTATGCGCACGGGATCATCATCGGTAAACGCCATCAGCGGGTTGGGTCGCAAAATGCCCATCACCATGGCGGCCATGGTCATCGGCGGCCTTAGCCTGATAGGCGTACCTGGGACGGCCGGCTTTGTGTCTAAGTGGTACCTGGTTGTAGGCGCGCTCGAGCATGGCTGGTACTCGGTTGCCGTCCTGATCCTTCTCAGCTCGCTCATCGCCGTGGTTTACGTATGGCGCTTGGTAGAGATCGCGTTCTTCGGCGAGGCCACACATGATGTGTGCGAGGTGCCCTGGAACTCATGGTTGCCCACCTGGATACTGATCGGAGGCACCCTGGTCTTTGGCCTGTGGACGGACGTCACCGTCGGCGGCGCCAGCAGCGCAGCACGCGCCCTCCTCGGGGGCACTCCGTGAACCCAGAAGCCCTTCTGCTCTGGGCTCTCGCTGCCCCTCTCCTTGGAGCTCTGGGAGTAAGTCTCTGTGGCCGGTGGCCCAACCTGAGGGAGACCGTCACCCTCACCGCGACCCTGTGCACCTTCGGATGTGTGCTTGGCCTCCTCCAGTATGTTTTGGACGGGCAGGCGGTGGAGGTGGTCCTCCTTGAGGTCTTCGCCGGCATCCCCCTTGCGTTCAACATCGAGCCCCTGGGGATGCTCTATGCGCTGGTCGCTTCAGGCTTGTGGATACCGACCGCCATCTACGGAATCGGATACATGCGCGGTCACGGGGAGCAAAATCAAACTCGCTTCTTCACCTGTTTCGCCCTCGCCATTTTCGCCGCACTGGGAATCGCCTTCGCCGGCAACCTCCTCACCCTGTTCCTCTTCTACGAGGTCCTAACGTTCTCGACCTACCCGCTGGTTACCCACTACGGAAACGACGAGGCACGCAAGGCTGGTCGCATCTACCTGGGAAACCTGATCTTCACTTCCGTCGCCTTCTTGTTGCTGGCGGTGGTCACGACCTGGTGGATGACCGGCACCTTAGATTTCCGCCCAGGCGGCATTCTGGCGGGCAACGTGGAGGGCCCCATGGTGGCGGTCCTGCTCGGTCTGTTCGCCTTCGGGGCGGGCAAGGCCGCACTCATGCCATTTCACCGGTGGTTGCCGGCCGCGATGGTTGCCCCCACTCCGGTTAGTGCGCTCCTACACGCCGTCGCGATCGTGAAGGCCGGCGTGTTTACGATCCTGAAGGTCATCGTCTACATCTTCGGTATAGATTTCCTCAGTATGAAAGGGGCCTCCATTTGGCTCATGTATGCCGCATCGTTCACC
>JAPKBO010000030.1 GCA_028823395.1 Planctomycetota bacterium
TTCCAGAAGAGTGAAGACGCCAAACTCCACGATGCGTCGGCCTACCCCTAAGCAATCAGGGGCTTCGAATAGCCCAAGCCCTATTCGTCCCTAGGGAGAATCTGAGCTCGGAGCACTTCGCCTGGCATGAACACCGGATCCCCCATGGGGACGCGCAGAGCCAGCCCGTAGGCGGGAGTCGCGGGGTGCGACCAAAGGCGTTCGGGAAGGAGTTCGGCCTTGGGGGAGAGGCTTGCAACCTTGGTTTCAAGCGAGCGTCGCTCACCTGCCCGCAATTCAACGCGGCGCCCTATTAGGGACTCTGCACTTGCCAGTTCAGGATCAACAAAGACGACCGCTTCTCGGGCAACGTTCGCGGTAACCATCATGACGGCACGCCCCGCCATGAGAGACTGGCCCTCGCCCACGTACAACGCCGACACCTGCCCGTCGATCGGCGCCTGCAGGTTGAGCGCCTCCCGCTCCAACTCCAGCTCCGCTATGGCTAGCTCCTGGACCTTAATCGCGGCCTCCAAAGCTCGCGTTGCAGCCGGTATCCGGGGGAGATCCACGGTTCCCGTCTCCGCGGGAAAGCCCTTGCGAAGCTCGGCTGTGCGCTCGAGAGCCTGCAACAGCTCTGCTCTCTGGGCAGCCAAACGGTCTGCGGTGCCCCTGTTCTGCTCTTCGGCCTGCCGAAGCTCCAGCCCCAAATCCGCGGCTTCCGCTTCCCAGCCCGTACCGTCAGCTGCCAGCTTCACGGCTCGCGTGTAGCGTGCCTGCAGCAGGTCTGTGCCCACCCGGTCTGAGGCGAGCAGAACCTCAAGCTCAAGCACCCCCAACCGCAAATCGGACTCATCAAATGAGGAGCGCAACAGGTCGCCCTCCATTCGCATCCGCAAGGATGCGCCGTCACTCGTGGCTTCCTGTTCTGCCAGGGTCAGTGCTTGCTGCTGCTCTGCCTCCGCAAGTTCCCGAGCATCCTCGATCTGAGCCATCAAGCTCAGAATCTCAGCATTCGCCGTGGCCAAGCGGGCCTCCAATAGCCGCGGGTCCAACTGAGCAACCAACTCACCCTTGCGCACCTCTTGAAACGCTTGGACGAGGACTACCCCGAGAACGCCCGAGCTCGGCGTGGACACCTCATACTCAATGGGAGGCACCCAGGCTCGGTGCTCAAGGGCAACCGGACGATCGCGCAGGAGAGTCACGCACAGGGCTGCGGTCGCCAGCCAGACCAATCCAACCAAAGGACCGCGAACGAACGCGGTCAGTCGTTGGTCGAAGGGGATGGGTACTTTGGTAACGGCAGCCATTAGATTTCAATGTTCTCGTCGCGCAAGACAAGCGTCACATCGCCAACGCCATCAAGGCCGCGCATGTCTTGAACCAGTTCGTTTCCTCGCGTGCGGTCCCTCAAGCGAACCTGCTGCACGTACTCCACCTGATCTCCGCTGTCGTGCACAGTGACAACCCTAAGGTCTTGGCAGTAGCGGGTGAATACACGGTTCAAAAGATCGCCCCCTCGAGCTCCGTCTTGAGGTCCGCTCATCCGGTAGGACAGATGTCCATCAAAGTGACTCCTCACGCCAAAGCGCGTGAAATGCAGCCAAACCGCGAGTGACAGCAGGAACGCACCGCCCACAAGCGCCACGGCAATGCGCTGCGACCCGATCGCCATACCCAGAACCAGGGTCAGGAAAACAAAGGCCGTGTCGCGAGTGTCCTTCAGGACGTTTCGGAACCGAATGATTGCCAACGCGCCCATGAGTCCAAAAGCAGCAACAACGTTGTTGCCAATAACGAACATGACCAAGGTCGCAATCACCATCAGGTAGACGAGTGACTGGCAGAACGAGCGGGAATAGGACAAGCCCGCGTGTGTCTTGGTGTAGACCCAGGCCGTCAACTGCCCAAGGGTCAAGGCCAGTAGCAGGGACATCACAAGTCCCTGCAGGGTGGCCGGAGGCGCCATGCCCGTTGTGTCGAGCTGGCGGAATAGAGATTCGAAGTCGTTCATCGGACGTGCCGTTGCGCCGCTCCGCCAGCCTTGGCGAAGGAGCGATTGAGGGAGAGAACGTACTTGGGAATAGAGAGGCTCTCTAGGTTTAGTTGGCCAGCCAGTGCTGCAATCCAGTGTGGGCAATGGTCGGTAAACTTGACCTCCAGGATCACCCCCTCCGTCGGCGTCGTTGACCAGCCGGCTCCAGCAAGGGACAGGTCACCGTCAAGCGTAGGCTTGAACATGACATCGCTGTCAAAAGTGATCCTGACAGGATCACGCCCGGTAGATTCGTAGGCCTCCCGGCTATAGCGCACCCGAATTACGGGATGCGCATCGAGCCGACGCATCTCGGTGATGAACTCTGCGGCCCCTTCACCGGCACCATCCAGATTCATGGTCCTGCCCCGCAAGAGAGCCTCAGCATTGGCACGAGAGACACGCTCCCGCACCTTCTGAACAACCTGATTGGCACGCCTCTTGATCTCAAAGTAGACGGGCGTACCGGGCTCGTCGCTGTAGGACCGAATCCGCAATTTGAAGCGGTCCTTATGCCCCTCCACGGTAGTCCGATACAGGTCATGAGCTCGGGTGTCGAGATACAGGCTTGAGATCGTGTAGCTGTTGCCACGTCCCAGCCGCGCAAACTGGTCCGGCTGAACAAAAGGCCCAATAGCTTCACGCACGGCCCGTACCTGGCTCGGGTGAAGCCAGTACTTCAACTCGAATCGGGACGAGAGGGTGCGGTCAGTGAAATCCATGATGAAGGCCGAGCTAGAGCCGATACTGGATTATAAACCGCTCAGGCCACTTTAGCGGGGCTAGCGAAGAGGGAATTGCGAGTGGGGGCCCTGAGGTTGGGGGAAATACAGGATATGAGACGGTCCGAAGCAAGGCGCTGCTTGGCCCTGCCCCCATGCGTGTCGAGATGGTACACCCACCCCCGCCGTGCCCTCCTCCCACCACGAACTCTTCGCCGTCAACTCAGGCGGGCCCAGGCCCTTGGCTTTCCCCCAAGGCCTCGCATCCCCAGCCCACGTGTTTGATGAGTTACCTCCGGGGATCTACGAAGCCCTCCGGACCTTCGAGCACAACCGATTTGTGGGGCTCGAGACTCACCTTGACCGTGCCCAGCGGTCCATTCGGCAATTCGGAATGTCCCCCCCCTTGGGGTCGCAGGCCATACGCGCCGCGCTACACACCATCGCGACGGGCTTCGCGGGCCAAGACGCCAAGATCCGCATCGACTTTCTCACGAGCCCGGCCACGACCCTCGGTACCGACTCACGGGTGATCGCCCTCGCCAGTGAACTTCAACTCCCCGCCCCGGAGATCTATGCCCAGGGTGTGAGTTGCGAGTTAGTCGGCCAACTGCGACGCGATCGCCCAGATATCAAGGAGTCGAAATGGGTCGTGGACCGCAGATCAGCGGAGGGCGGAACCCCGACCAACTTCGAATCCGTCCTCGTGAGCCCCGAAGGACTGCTTCTCGAGGGGGTCATGAGCAACTTCTTTGCCGTGCGCGAGGGCAAGGTCCTCACGGCGCCCGCGAGCGGAGTATTGCCTGGGGTCACGCGCGGGATAATCCTCGACCTCGCGCTCAAGCTCGGCCTGCCCCATGGCGAACAGTCCATTCAACAAGGGGAGATCCCCTCTCTCCAAGAGGCCTTCTTCAGCACCTCAGTGCGCAGCATTGTTCCCGTAGTGAAGCTTGACGGGGTAATCCTCGGGTCAGGGGCTCCAGGCCCGATCACGCTCCAGCTGATGGATGCCTATGCCGACTACTGTCGCTCCGAGGCCCGGTCGGCGGAGCCCGAAGCCTGAGGTCTGGCTCCAACGGCCCAGCAGGCCCACCCTCCAAGGAAAGCCACTCCGCCTAGAGGAGTGACCGCGCCCAAAATGCGGGGCCCTCCGAGAGTCATGGCATACAGGCTGCCCGAGAAGAGAACGATCCCAATGGTGAAGAGCCTCCCCACCCGGATCGCCGTCGGATCGGGCCCAGAGCTGAAGAGAGCCCTCTGGCCGAGAATCAGAAGGGCTAGAGCGTGGGCCAGTTGGTAGTGCACCCCTGTCTCCCACCAGGCGAGCTGCTCGTCGCCCACTAGGGTCTTGAGTTTGTGCGCGCCGAACGCTCCCAGCGCGACGGCCAAGAAGGCCAGGATTGCTCCTGTTCGGGTCCATGAGACGGGCTTGGCTGTTTCAGAGTCATCCATGGCCACAAGGTAGGGCTGGAGACCCTCCGACTCCCAGAATGAGACCATCTTTCTGAGAGGCCCGCAGAAGAGAGAGGGGAAAGGGGCTGAGGAAAGGTCTATGAGGCCCAATCAGCCCCAAACCCCTGAGCCCTCTTCTTATTGGATCGCGCATTGTTTTCCTGACCACATCCACCTCCACGCACTCTCAGCAGGGCCCTCTATAATCATATAGCGGCTCTGTCCCTCCTCGCGGGCCGGGAACCGCCCTGTCCCGCCCGAGGCCTCCCAGCCGGCAGCGGGCCACAACCACCGCTCACCCAATTCAATTCATGAAAAGACCTCTGTTGCTCATCCTCGCATGCAGCCTCGCCTGTTCGGGCTTGGCTTCTGCGGCGCAGCGACCCTCGCTCAAGACCCATGAGGCCCTGAGAGCAGGGGGGCGCTTCTTACAGGCTCCCAAGAAGCAGGCCACCCACAAGAGTGCTGGCTTCCAGGACGGGATCCTGCATGGAAGGGATGGAGAGGTGCTCGGCAGCGAGAAGGATCCCGAGGCCGCGCTCGGTGGCAGCTTTGGCAACCCTTTCGGCCTTCAACTGCAGGCCAACCTGGTGGGTCGAAACTTGGTCAACTTCACCATCGACTCGGCTCAGATCGCGGGCAGCGGGTGGAGTGAGTCCTTCCTGGTCGGCTTTCCCAGCAATCCGGTTCAGCCCACCCCTGTACTGGTGCTCTTCCACGGCTACGGCGAGACACCGCAGGACGTCCTAGCCAACTCGGACTTTTTCGAGATGGGTATGAAGCGCGGCTGGATCGTCGTCGCCCCTCTCGGTGCCCACACATACAACTATGGGATCGAGTACTCGCAACTCAATGTGGAAGCCGCGCTAGCTTTGTTGGCGGGCACCATCGCCCCTAGCGTAGGGATGACGGTGGATGCCGATCGGTTCTACGCCGTGGGATTCTCCATGGGTGGCGGGGGGGCGGCCAGCTTCGTTGCCCGTCACGCGGACACAAGCGATGGCCTCCACTTTGCGGGAGCCGCCATACACACCGGCTCAACCTCCTTGAGCTACACCTACTGGTCCACACCGAGCATTCAGAGCACGTTCGACAGCTCCGTGATGTTTGGCGGCCCACCCAGCGATCCCGCCCTGACCTTCGACTACACGCGTTGCTCGGCCACGGACATCAGCTGGGCTACGGGCCTGGCAGATTCCACCACGGACATGGTGCGCAACCTCACCCACATGCCGGCCTTGAGCTACTACGCAGATCAGGACCCCAACCCCACGCTGATAGCCCAGACCGCCACGACCCATCACCAGTTTCGCAAGCGTGGCGGCAAGGGAAGGTTGCTCCACTCTCCAAGCACCAAACACGACTGGCAGACGCTAAAAGAGCGTCGCGTCTTCCGCATGTTCAAGCAAGCCTTCCAGGCGCCCACGGCTCTCACGCGCACACTCGCTGACCGCGACGGCGACTGGCATGGATTCAACGTCACGCAGGCCGCCGCGCGCATCTTCTCGCCTTTCCGATGGGTCATCCAGCCTCAGGTCAACCGTTTCGTAGTGGACGAGGTCGCCAACATCCAATCCCTCAGGTTGGCAAGTCCAACGTGGGTGGGCTTGGACCCTGACGCCGATTTGGAGTTGGTGTTCAATAGCGCCGACGGTGTACCGCTCGAAATCGTGATAGGTGAGATAGACGACCAGCCCAGCGACGTATGGCTGGGCGGTGTGTCCACCAGCAGTTGGTCCTACGATGCCGCGACCAAGGAGCTCACGCTCTTCGAAAACGCTCAAGGCAGCTATCTCAAGTGGACCGTATTCAATTAGAGCGGGCCGCACCCATGCTAGGTAGCGGCCCGGCTCCATCCGCTAGAGAGCTGCCCTAGCCGTTCTTCTCCTCGAGGTCGCTGTAGATCCGCTCGCGCAGGCGCTCCTCCAACTCTTCATTGCGAAGCTCGAGATCCTTGATCTCTCGATCCCTGCCGCGGCCTTGCGAGCGCTCGAGGTCGTCGAGTTGGGCACGCATGTGTAGGTACCGCTGGTACTCGTCGAGTGCGAGGTCCACACCGCTACGGTCGAGCAACTGAAGTGGCAAACCCAGGGCCATCGTGCGCTTCACAAGATTCGCCAGCTCCCGACTGTCTTCGTCGCCCTCCTCCCTGGCTAGGCGCGTGGTCTGATCATCAAGGACACGGAAGGAGTCCCCTCTTGCGTGGGACGAGCGGCGCAGGAATTCCGCAAGCTGAGCCGTGAGAATCGAGCGGCGGTAACCCGCACTCGTCTCTGCGAAGCTCTGCTGCGCACCCTCCATATCCACCGTGGCGCTGATCTCCGTGACCTCGACCTCCAGCGGATGCTGGCGAGCGGCCTTGGGCGCCTTCCACCGCACGCGAACCGTGGCCAAGGGGCCATCCCCAACTTTGAGTATGTCGGCGCTCTCCCCGACCACCATGTCCAGTTCGTACAGAGCCACAACCTGGTGGCCGGCTCCGATTTCGCCCGCGTCCACCGCATCGTTGCGGAAATCCGCATCGGCCACGGCACGATTCTCGTAACCCAGAAGGCGATATGAACGCACCTGGGTGGGATCGAACTCAACCTGGATCTTCACGTCACCCGCGATGGGGACCAAGGCCCCGGTGAAGCGCTCGACGATCGCGCGCCGGGCTGCGGCCTCATCGTCCACGTAATCACAGATCCCGTCGCCCTTGTTAGCGAGCTGCTCAAGGAACACATCGTTGTGGTTGTTCATGCCCACGCCGATGGTGTTGAGGTAGATTCCAGCCTCACGGTGACGGGTCACGTCCTGGTTGATGCGGTCCTGGTCGGTCGTGCCCATGTTCGCCACGCCGTCGGAGAGCAGAATCACGCGGCTGTGGGCAGAAGGATCCAAGCCGGTAAGGGCCAACTCATAGGCCATCTTCAAGCCCGCCTCGGCGTTGGTCCCGCCGTTGGGGGAGAGAGGATGAAGGGCACTCTCAATCAGGCCGCGCTCGCTGGCATCGGTCATCGGGAGCACCATGCGCGCCTCCCTGGAGTAGGCCACGAGGCCCACCTTGTCGCCCTCGTGCAGTTGTCCCACCAACAGGCGGATCGCATGTTTGACGAGCTCGAGACGCTGGCCCTCTTCCATGGAGCCAGACACGTCGATGGCGAAGGTCAGTGAGAGAGGCTTGCGCTCGCTCGCGCTCACTTCTTGTCCACGGATGCCCACGCGCAGCATCAAGCGTCCCTCTTTGTCACCAAAGAGGCTGGGTGCCAACTCGGTATGAATGGCAAGGACTCCTTCGGTCGGAGCGGGAAGGTCGGGCCTGGCGTAGTTGACGAACTCTTCCGTTCGAATCTGGGCTTTTGTGGGAAGCCGCCTTTCCTCTAGGTAGCGGCGAGCCAGGGCGTAGCTGGCCGTATCCACGTCTGCAGCAAAGGTCGACAAGCGGTCCTGCTGCGTAGTGACGAAAGAGTTGTCGCCCCAGAAGCGGAAGAACATGTCTTGCGGGGACTCCCCGGGTCGACGCTTGCACTCAAGGTAGATGCGCTGGGAATAGCTATCCGCCAACTCCGCAAGCTCCTTCTCCGAGAACCCCGGCGCACCTTCCAGGAAATTGTCTTCCACGTCACCGGCATAGCCCATGGATTTCATCTGCGCCACGAACCTCTGGTCGGACTCCCTAGCGAAATCCGTTGTCCCCCCAATGAGGTAGCGACTCTCGTCTAACTCCAGCTCAGCACTTTCTTCTGTCCTTTGCTCCATTACCCCATCTTCACTCCGATCCAAGGACTCGAGGTTGCCCGCCTCTGCGGGCAGAACGGAGTCCGCCAGGGCGCCATACTCACGCCTGCGCTCTAGGCTCAAAGTATTCACGTTGAGCTTCGATCCGGGGGCTGGGAGAACGGCACCGGATGTGGCTCGAGCGCGGTTACCCGGGGCTGCTGAGCTAGGGGCCCCCCTCACAGCCCGAACGGGCCCGCGGCCGCCACCACCCTCCGCCAGCTCGCCTGAAACCTCCACGGAACCGGGAGCCAGCTGACTGTCGGCGGCCGTAGATGAATAGCCAAGCCCCGACAGTTCACTCCTTCTGGCCTCGGTGGCACCCGACTCCTTGCTCCATGCCGCGGGTGTAGGGGGCTCCCTGAGCGCCGTGAGGGTTATCCCTTCAGGTGTGGACTGACCTCGCAGCGCAAGCACACCCAAGACTCCGCCCAGGGCAATCACAATGCCGGCGGCAGCACGCAAGGCGGGCCCGGCGTGCCACGGACGTAAGGATGGGGTGGAAGCGCCCGGCCCAGGCGCGGCGGCCGCAAGCAGCGAAGACATGGCTTCGTCCGACAGGCTCAAGCTGTCTCCCAGGCCCTGCTTTACGAGGCCAATGGTCTGTTCGAGCTCCACCCGTTGAGCGCGCAACTCAGCGCTGTCGGCTAAGGCGGTCTCGATCTCCTGGATCTGTTCCTCGGACGCTTCACCGAGAATGTAAGCGCACAAAAGCTCGTGCATGGGATCTTGATCGTTCGTGTTCATGACAGTTCTCCTTGAGCCAGACCCATTCCCAGGTCGGGCTCTCCACCGAGTAGAGGTCCAAGTTCGACGCAGAGCGCCTTGAGGCCAACGCTGACCAGCCATCCAACCGTGCCCACCTTCTTGCCGGTGATCTCACTGATCTCCCGGTAGCTTTTCTCAGCCAATAGCCTCAGAACCAACACCTCGCGCTGGTCTTCGGGGAGCCGTTCCAGAGAACGCTCGACGGCCTGGCGGGTGTCCCCCGCTTCGACCTCGAGAATTCCACCGGTATGGTGGTCGGGTTGAGCAACGCTACGCTCACGGCGCTTGCGTCGGGTTTCGGATCGGATGACGTCCATGCAGAGATTCCTCGTGACCGTGTGTAGCCAGGATGAGAGGTGAGCGCGCTCGACGTCGACATCCCCGAGGGCAGCCTCAGGAATGACCGGCGGCGATTGAGCCAACCTCATGAAGGCCTCTTGCACCACGTCTTCGAAGGCACTCCCCCGCCCCAAGAGCCCACGCGCGAGGCGCAGTAACTCGCCCTGGTGGCCCTCAACGAGGGTCACAAAGGCGGTGGGCTCTCCGGAGCGGTGACGCTCCAGTAGGACGGCGGAAGAATCGAAAGGCATGGGTACTCGAGGCATCTGGAGGGGTGAACGTCGCCCCCATCGGATCCATTGGGAATTATCGCCAATTGCCCATGAAAACTGCCAAGACGGGGTCTGTGGGCTTTAAATGAACCGGGCCCAGAGGTGCCCTGCACGCTCTGAGCCCCGCTGTAATAGTCTCCATGGACCCCGTAGGGGTCCTGACGCCGTCAGTCTCCCGGAGTCTCGCCAACCAGCATCCTCACCAGTCCGTCCACATCGAGCACGGATGGGATGGAGGGATCGTTTGAGTTCAGGGTGACGCTGGTGAAACGGAGATTTCCTGCGGCCAACCGAGCCAGATAGATCCGCCCACCGAGCGTGTTCAGGGCTTGGTTTCGCAACTGATCTCGCAAGGCTTCCGCTTTGGCCAACGCCAATTCGCCAATAGCCATGGCCGTTTCATAGTCCGCCTCGGCGGCCGCCCTGGTCTCTTGGTCGTACTTACCGGCCTCTCCGGAAATCGTGGCTATCTCAACCTCGTTTGTGGAACTCGCCGTCTGGAGTCTCTTGTCCCAGTCGCCGCGCTTTTCTTTTTCCTGAGCCAACGTTTGAGCTGAGTAGCCCTCGGTCAGTGCCTGCTTGTCCTCTACCTTGCGCTGGGCAGTGGCGAGGAGTTTCTGCTGTTGAGTCAACTGCTTCATGCTCAGCTTCTTCTCATAGACATCCGGGAAATTGACGGCACGGATCAAGAGCCCTTGGGGTTCGAGATGGACGGGTGCCAGCTCGGCCGATAGCGCCGGTAAGGCACGCTCCACAAGCTTGAGACGTGTGTCCGTATCGTAGACCTCCTCCGAAGAGAGTTGGGCCAACTCCGCACGCAACACCTTGTTGACGGCCGTATCTGCCATGGTCCGGTACTTGTCCTGGTTACCGTCCATGACAATCAAATGGCCTTCGCCGGGCTTGATGCGGTAGGTCACCGTGACATCAAAGAACGCAAAGTTGTTGTCTTTGGTACGGATGTCGAGCACCGGGCGCTCGGTCCCCAGTCCCTTCCCGCTGGATCGTTGGGCATAGGTCAGAAAGTGAGTGGTTCCATCGAGCTGGTGCCACTTGTGAACGCCCGTGATGCCCAGGTGAAAACCAGTGGAATAGTCCTGCTCCACGATTCCGCCACCTAGCATGTTTTGCTTCACTCCAATCGTTGCGGGGGGCACACGCTCAAGCAGTGCAGCGGCAACAATGAAGAACAGAAGGACCGCCACGAAGCAGCCCACGAGGATTTTGGATAGTTTTTGCATTAGTTGTCACTCCCGACTGCCGCGGATCCGGACATCGCATCCATCCCTTTGGCATCAACATGTTCAAGTCGCGTGGGTTGTGAATCGCGGCTGTATGGGATGAGCGTAAAGTCGATACTGGCGAGCTTTTTGACCAACGCCTCGCGCACGACCACGTCGCCCTTCAACTCCAAGGCCTTGGCCTGACTCTCTAGGCCCTCGGCCTCTTTCGTGTAGCGAGCCACGAGGCCACGAGCCTCTTGGGTCTTGCCCGCCTGACTGGCTTCGCCCTCCAGCTTGCGGCGCGCGGCAAAGGCGTCTGCGCCCCGCTCTACTTGGATTCTACTCCGCTCAGCCTCAAGGAGTTCCTTCTTCAATTCACCCGTCAACTCCGCCATTTGCACGCTCTTCTGGCGCTCCACCGAAGCGAGCTTCTGGTCGCGCTGCTCCACCAGCTGTTCCAGAACAACCTCCAGTCGCTCGACCTCCTGGTCAGCGGACTTTCGGTCTTCGATCGCTTGCTCGTAGGCTTTGTCGAACTTGGGTGTCGGCGTACCGATCAGCACAACCTCAATGCCGTGAGGCTCAAGTGCCAAATTCAGCCTTCGCTTGGCCTCCGCTTGCGCTTGTAGGAAGACAGTGGGGTTGGCGGCCTCGACAGGGGTGAAGCGCCCAAACTCATCACGCAAAATCGAACGGGCGTGAGCCTTGATCCACTCCTCCTTGTATCGCTCGCCCGGGCCCGAGTCCTTCAGCAGGGTTGTCGCCATCTCGGGCTTGATCTGGTATTGGATCGGCATCTCTTCGAAGTAGAAGCTCGAGCCATCGCTGGCACGCACGGTCAACTGCGGCACGTGATTCGAGTCCCTGTACGCGTTGCCGCTCATGATGAAGCGCTGCTGGCTGCGATCGAAGATGAAGACTTCCTCAATAAAGGGCAGGTAGAAGCAGTAGCCGGGATTGAGGACCGCGCGCTCGGCACCTGAGACGTAATTCACGACCACGGCCACCTCTTTAGTGCCCACATTCGTGACGCCCAGTCGCCCGGAGATAGCCATCAGTGCCAGGAGGCCTGCGGCCATGCTGATAAGGACCGCGCTAAGCACCCTTGGGGAAAACGCCGCAGCGCCGCCTCCACGGGGCCCTTGCGGACCGGGATTTCTTGAGCGGCCGTCCACGTCGATAGTTGTTGCCATGATGAATTCTGTGGGGAAACAGTGCGGGAAGTGGCTCCATACTCACGAAGCACCTGCCCATTCAACGCTTCTCGGGCCACATTGCTAGGTCTTGCTCCAATCCATTGGGGAGGGCTCTCCGGGAACCGTGCAGCGCATTGCGCCGATGCCCACGAGGTGGGATCCTGAGCCTGTGCCTAACCCCTTTGACCCCGACGCACCCGCCCTTGCAGGCAGTGGCTTGTTTGGCCTCAGTACACCTCCAGAGAGGGCCGCCGTACGGGTTTTACCGGTCCCTTTCGAGGCGACCACAAGCTACCGCAGAGGCACAGCCCAGGGCCCACTCGCCATCGAGGCCGCCAGTCATCAGGTGGATCTGTACGACCGCCAGACAGGCCGGCCCTATAAGAGTGGAATCCACCTGGCTGAACCCGCACCCGAGGTGGTGGCTTGGAACGAGGAGGCCTCAGCTTTGGTGCAACGTTTGCACACACATGAGGCCTCACCCGCCGAGCAAGAGACCATGCGCGCACGGGTCAACGCCATCGGCGCTGAACTTAACGCCTTCGTGTTTGAGTGCACTCGCAAGTGCCTAAACCAAGGACAGTTACCTGTCACCCTCGGCGGTGACCACTCCATCCCCTACGGCGCAATTCTGGCCTGCGCCGAGGCCCACCCGGGTATGGGTTTGCTGCACTTCGATGCCCATGCTGATCTGCGCGACAGTTACGAGGGATTCACCTGGTCCCATGCGTCGATACTGCACAACGTGGTTCGAAGCGCCGCCGATCTCGGCCAGATTGTCCAGGTGGGCGTGCGCGACTTGGGGGAGTCCGAGGCACGTGCGATTGAAGGCAGCGGTGGTGCCATTCACACCGTGTTCGACGATCAATGGGCCCGCACCCGTCTAGATGGGTTGAGCCTGCGGGAGCTCGTACGCCGCAGCCTCGATCGCCTGCCCCACGAGGTCTATCTGACCTTTGATGTGGACGGCCTTGACCCGAGCCTTTGTCCCCAGACCGGCACTCCCGTTCCGGGCGGCCTCACCTGGCACGACGCGATGCTCTGGCTGGAAGAGCTCACGAACTCGGGGCGCAGAATTGTGGGCCTCGACCTCTGCGAGGTGAGCCCCGGCCCCCAAGGTGACGAAACGGGCCAAGGCTGGGATGCCGCTGTGGGAGCACGCCTGCTCTACCGGCTAATCGGCACGGCACTCCTCACCCGGAGCCAGGGATCCAAGGAGCCTTTCAGCCGGCCAGACTGATGTAGGCCAGATAAGCCGCGTAAGCCGATAGCAGTATCAGCCCGGGTAGCTTGCCTCTGAAGGCGTTCCACTTGCCCAGGCCCAGCGAGGGCAAGACCACAAGCAGGACCGTAAACCCAAGGCACAAAGGGAGGTCCCGGCTCAGGGCCAGGTCTATTTGTTCACCCCCTCCAAAGGGGCTCAAGGTCCCCGCCACCCCAGTGACGGCGAGGGTGTTAAAGGCATTGCTCCCGACCACGTTGCCCAAGCTCATGTCGGTATCCCCTCGACGCACACTGGTCAGACAGGCGAACAGTTCCGGCAGTGAGGATCCGAGAGCCAGAATCGTCAAGCCCAAGAATGTATCCCCCATACCCAGCCCCTCGGCAATGCGCGTGCCAGCCCACATGACCGTCTCGGCACCCAGGTAAATCACACCGCTGCCAGCCAACACCAACCTCCACGGAACTCCCCTCTCTTTCGGCAGAGAAGCCTCCTCGGCCGAGAGGTCAGCCGGTTTCCGGTTTCGCCCCATAAACAAATGCACGTTGTAGGCAACAAAACCACCGAGTAGCAGCACGGCATCCATGCGCTGCAATTCTCCGTCGGCCATCAGCCACCAGAGCAGAACCAAGGAGCCCAAGAGCCAAGCACCTTCGCTCACCAGGCGTCTGGAACTGAAGGCTGCTGGCAAGATGAAGGCTGCCGTACCCATGACCATCCCAATGTTGGCCATGTTGGACCCGAGGACGTTGCCCAGGCTCGCCGCCGGCCGGCCCTTCGCTGCCGCTACAGCCGACACAACAACTTCGGGAAGCGATGTCCCCCACGCCACGATGGTGAGCCCTACAACGAAGGGGGTAACGCCCCAACGCCGCCCCAGGACAGACCCGCCCTCCACCAGCCACCCCGAGCCCTTGGCGAGGAAGACGAAACCCAGCACTAGCCCCAGCAAGTCAAGAGTCCAGCTCATTGGGGCGAGATCCTACCTTCTCAAGACTCTCCGTTACTCCCGGTTTGGCCCCTTGCCCTCATTCAGTCCATAATGGCGGCATGCCCCGTCCCCCCCTGATCGCCGTGAGCGGACTGCTCGAAACCAAGGGTTCCCCGAGCCTGCGCCTTCACAATCGCTACGTCGCACCCCTTTTAGAGGCGGGCGCCGTGGCACTAGCTATCCCGCCTCTTGGCTCACAAGACCACTGGAACGCCCTACTGGAAAGGGTCGATGGCCTGCTGCTCACGGGTGGGGACGATTTCGACGCCCAGCGCCTGGGGCTGGGAGAGACGCACCCCACAGCCGTGATCACACCTCCCGAAAAGCAGGATCAGGATCTGCACATGACTCGCTGGGCTCTTGCAGCAGACCTGCCGGTCCTCGGGATCTGCTACGGCATGCAGTTACTGGGGATTGCTGGCGGTGCCAGCCTTCTGCAACACCTCCCTGAAGACCGTCCGAACGCCCAGGAGCACAGCGGAGGAATTCAGCATGGAGTGCGAGTCGCACCAGGTTCGAAACTCGCTTCGGCAATGGGGGTAGGCTCCCAAGAGATTCAAGTCGTCTCACGTCATCATCAAGCCATCGAGCAGGTGCCCGAACCCTGGGTTGCGGTAGGCTGGGACACCGAGGGATTGATCGAGGCCATCGAGCACTCCGAGCACCCCTTCGCAGTAGGCGTGCAGTGGCACCCTGAACTGGCCGGCCCTGGACCTTCCCCACACACCGAACTATTCCGCTCCTTCATCGCGGCGGCTGAAGCCCACGCCGCAACCAAGCCACTCCAAGCCCAGCCCTCATGAAACCCAACATTCCCTCCTCTGTGGGCAAGAAGATGACCCTTGAGGAGGCCCAAGAGCTCGCGCGTCGCGACAAGCGGCGCCTGCTGCTCATGGGTGGAGCCGCAATCGCCATGGCGGTGTTCTATGTGGTTGCCCGCACGAGCGAGGAGAAGCAGGACACCGACGGGTCACTTGCGTTACCCGCGGGACAGAATGTCGAGGTTCCCCGCGAATCCCCCATTGTCACCATTCCTTTCGATCAGGCGGATCTGTTGGCCAACATCCGGGACGACACCCCCGAGGCGCGCCTCAACGTTAGCAATGAGGCACTGACCGCACTGCTCTACTACGCCAAACTCCTCACCCGACGGAACTACGAGGCGTTGGGTATCGAGGACCTCGACGAGAGCCGCTGCAATGCCATCGCCAATGACCCCGACAGCGCCCGCGTCGCGCCCCTTAGAGCCCGAGGGCAAGTCGAGGCGTACTCGACCCGTCAGCGCGCGGGCGTCAAGTTCACCGAGTTCTACGGGACCCTAGCCCTGGATGGGGGCGGGCATGCTCACTTTGCTTTCACGACACCCCCGGAGGTTGCGCCAGAGATTGGGGGGTACTTGATGGTCGAGGGCGTTCTGGTCCAGATGCTGCGATCCGAAACACTCAACGGATTTGTGGACGCCCCGCTCATTGCCTCCCGAACAGCGATCTCTTCAACCCCATCCACGGTTCTACTCGACTCCCAGGCTCTGCGTCTCGCTCTGTTCGAAGGTGTCAAAGACGATGAAATAGAGAACGTCTCGGGATTACCCCGCGAGCATCTCGACCAACTTCTGCTCTATGCGCGCGAGCGCCTGGAGACCGAAAATTGGGAAGAAGCCACCGAACTCAACAATCAGGCCCTCAACGGGATCTTGCAGGGGGGCGAGGCGTTCCGCGGCATTCCCTTCCGTATCCCGGTCAGCGGCAACTTGGGCGCTTGGACCGAGCGTGCAGACGAGAATGGCCTTCGCCTGGACACCATGACCCACGGATGGATCGGGAACTTTAGCTGGACCGGGGCCACCGGCGTGATCCAGTGGATTGCCCCCTTCGATCAGCCGGAGCTCGACCAAAGGTACGGTGGAGCGCGACTCGTAACGGCCAAGGGCTACTTCTTCAAGAACATCTACTACCTCAAACAAGATCAGAGTCCGCACCGCGCACCTCTGTTTGTGTTGAGCGAAGTGACTCCGTTCATTCCCGTTCACGACCCGACGCCCTCCTACATCATGTACGGAGTTTTGGGCGTCACCGCGCTCATGATCGCACTGGTTTTCTTTCTCTTGCGTCGTGACAAGAAGGCAGCCGAACAGCTACGGCAGGATTTCATGCGTCGCCGCAAGGCGCGGGCTGAAAACAAGCAGGCCAACGCGGAGACCTCTTGAGCGTTCGCCGAATCGAAGTCCAAACCAACCCAGCCTATAACGTCTATGTGGGCCCCTCCGCTTTGGAGAAGGTTCACGAGTGCGGCCTGCAGAAGGACTGCGTCTTCGTCCTGGCCGACGAGAAGGCCTGGTCACTCCACGGAAAGGCCTTGGTGGGCCTGGAAGCCGCACCTCGATTAGAAATCACCGGCGGAGAGGACGCTAAAACCCTGGCGCAACTTGGGAGCGTGCTGGACGCCCTGACCGCATCCGGGCTATCCCGCGCTTCCACCGTGATCACGTTTGGGGGGGGCTCTATCTCTGACTTGGGTGGGCTGGCGGCATCGCTCTACAAGCGTGGCATCGACGTCATGCACTGTCCCACCACACTTCTGGCCCAGGTCGACGCGGCGGTGGGTGGCAAGACGGCCATCAACCTGAAGTTGGGCAAGAACTTGGCAGGAACTGTTCACCAACCCCGGGGAGTATTTGCCGACCCCGCGGTACTCCAGTCCCTGCCGGTCGAGGAGTGGGCCTCCGGCCTTGGGGAAGCCCTCAAGACCGCTCTCGTGGGAGGCGAGGCGTCCCTCAAGAGCCTCGAAATGTTGAGCCCCGAGCTCACGCGCCAACAGCCAGAGACCCTCTCGGCACTCGTTGCCGACTGCGTACAAACCAAGGCCCGCATCGTGGCCGAAGACCCCTCGGAGCAGGGACCGAGACGTGCTCTGAATCTCGGCCACACCTTTGCCCACGCTATCGAGCACTGCGCCGGCTACGGGGCCATCCCGCACGGAGTGGCCGTCGCCGTCGGCGTCTCCCTGGCTCTGGAAGCCAGCGCGGCAATGGGCATCCTGGAGAACGGTGGACTTATAGAGCGGGTGAACAAGCTACAAAAGACTCTCGGCCTACCCTCTTCGCTGGCAGATCTGCGTGGCCGACACGATCTGGAACCTGAGGGCCTGCTAGCCGGACTCGCCCAGGACAAGAAGGGCGCGGTGAACAAGCCCGAGTTTGTCCTGGTGCGCAAGCCAGGCGACCTGGCCCTGGGGGTTGGAATGGAAGGCTCCCTCTTGCAATCTCTCCTCGGCTGAGCAGAAATCAAACCATGCAAGGTGCTGACCCCCAGAGACCGGAGCCGCCCGATCCGACCGAGAACCAGTCTTACCCACGCGAAGAACTCGTAGCCATGGTGAATCGAGCTCAACGGGTAGCCAGATTGCGTGGCAACTTTCAAATCTGGGCGCTCGGCCTGGGCTTGGCGCTCCTGGCCCTGGGCCTTTCCTCCGAGCGCCAATGGGGCTCGATGGAACTGCCCAGAATGGTGGCGGGTGAGGGTGGCGGGCTGTCCTACGGCCTAATCTTTCCCATCGCCGCTGGCCTACGCAGCTTGGGTCTGGGTCCAGAGCAGGCCTGCTTCCTGATCTCCGCCTTGGCTCTTGGGCTCTGCCTTCCAGCCCTGGTCTCCCTCCTAGCAGTCATTGGCTTTCAGCGCGGAGTCGCGCTGTGGGCGGCCCTGACTACGCTACTGAGTGGCCTAGCCTGGCTGGGCGCTACGCAACCGGGTGACCTTGCCCCGGGAGTCCTGGGGGCAACCTTCTTGATGCTCAACCTCTTCAAGGTTCGAGAGCGGATTCCGGGCGAGTACCTGTGGAGGGTGAGCCTTGCCTTCATCCTCGCCTTTCTCATGCGCCCGGAGAACCTGCTGCTCTTTCCCGCAGCGGCCTGGGCTCTCGCTCAGCACCGCTCCCCCCACCGGCTCGGGGGGGCCACGGGAGCCGTCGTGTTCTCCATGCTGAGCGCCTTATGTCTATGGATCCTCCTGGACCCAGGAGCCAACGAGAGCTCCGTGCAGCACCTCCTGGATAGCGTGCTTGCCGGACGAGGTGGAGGGCTGTCTCAAGCCCACCATTGGGTGCTCGGCGGGCTCGGTGGCTTGGGACTTGGGTGCCTGGGCTTGTATGTGCTGCTATTTGGAAAGCGGCTACCCCAGGAGTCCCCTCCGCCTAGCTGGGTGGTGCCCTGGTGCCTGGTGGCCTTGGCCCCGGTCGTCGCTGGGAAGATGGAATTCGGGCCCGCAGGGGGCTTCTTGCTGCCTGCCGCTGCCGTGGGGTTAGCTGATTGGCTGTCCCGGCGTGAGCAGAGCCCCGTGGGTTTGGGAATGGGCTCGGTTCTGCTGCTCCCCCAGGCTCTGATTTTGGTGGGCTTAGCCACGGCCTTCGCCCAAGGAGACCCATTGAGCGAGTGGCGCCCAGCTATGAGGGCTGAACTGGAGACCACGGACAGGATCCTCTCGGCAGACCCCCAAAGGCGCTACCTCGCCAAAGTGCGATGGAATCTGGAGCTAATACCCTGGCCGGTGGCCCAGGATGCCAAGCCCGAGGAGGGCCGGGTGGTCTTCTTGGATCGTGGATCAAGCAAGGAGGGGCCGTGGTGCGGCAAGGCCCTGCACCCTGGTGAAGCCGTCACCATCCTCTGGCCCGGAGGCGCCCAGACGCTCGCCGCAGGCCAGGTCTACGAGCCGCGGTGAATCGCTCGCCGTGCGTCGCATTCCGGCGCGCGGTGTGATTCAATGGGGCAGTTTAAGACCCGCCGTCCGGGTCCGAATTTCAATACCGCCTCCGTAACCCAACCGCCCCTCGCCCGGCCCCCCCCATGCCGAGACGCGACGACCTCGAGTCCATCCTAATAATCGGCAGCGGCCCCATCGTCATCGGGCAGGGTTGCGAATTTGATTATTCTGGGACCCAGGCCTGCAAGGCACTGCGCGAGGAAGGCTACCGCGTCATCCTCGTCAATTCGAATCCGGCGACGATCATGACCGATCCGGAGACGGCCGATGAGACCTACATCGAGCCGATCACCGCTGAGGCCGTGGCCAAGATCATCGCCCTCGAGAAACCGGACGCTGTACTGCCAACACTTGGGGGCCAAACGGGCCTCAACACGGCCCTGGAGTTGTTCGACCAAGGCGTCTTTGAGCGCTACGGTGTGGAGATGATCGGCGCCACCGCCGAGGTCATTCGCAAGGCCGAGGATCGCGATCTGTTCCGAACAGCGATGGCTAACGCAGGCCTCGAGTGTGCGCGCTCGGGTGTCGCACGCTCCATGGACGATGCGCGACGAGTCATGGCTCAAATCGGCCTGCCGTGCGTCATCCGTCCCGCCTTCACTCTTGGCGGAGCGGGAGGCGGAATAGCCTTCAATGTGGAGGAGTTCGAAGAGATCGTCACTCGTGGCCTCTTGCTCTCCATGAACAACGAGATCTTGGTTGAGGAGAGCCTCGTCGGCTGGAAGGAGTTCGAGATGGAGGTGATGCGCGACAAGGCGGACAACGTCGTCATCGTCTGCTCAATTGAAAATCTCGACCCCATGGGTGTGCATACGGGAGACTCGATCACTGTGGCCCCCAGCCAGACCCTGACGGACCGCGAGTATCAGAACCTACGCAACGCCTCGCTGGCGATCATGCGTGAGATCGGCGTGGAGTGTGGTGGGTCCAACTGCCAGTTCGCCATCGACCCGGACACGGGGCGCGTCTTGGTGATTGAAATGAACCCGCGCGTCTCGCGCTCCTCAGCCTTGGCATCCAAGGCTACAGGGTTCCCCATCGCCAAGTTCGCAGCCAAGCTGGCTGTGGGATATACCCTCGACGAAATCCAGAACGACATCACGCGTGAGACGCCCGCTTCATTCGAGCCCGCGATCGACTACTGCGTCGTCAAGATCCCACGCTTTGCTTTCGAAAAGTTCCCGGGTGCCGACACCACTCTCACCACTCAGATGAAGAGCGTGGGCGAGACCATGGCCATCGGGCGCACCTTCAAAGAGGCTCTGCAGAAGGCCGTGCGTGGGCTGGAAACCGGAAACCCCGGGTTTGGATTGAATGACCGGGACCCGATAGAAGCCCTGGCAAGCGACCGCGAACTGTTGGCCTCACGCTTGCGGACACCCAATGCGGAACGACTGCTTTGGCTGCGGGCGGCCTACCGCACGGGATGGAGCACAGAGGAAATTCACTCGGCCACAAAGATTGACCGCTGGTTCCTGGAGAACATGCGGCAACTGGTCGAGTTCGAGCAGGAGCTAGCGGGCAAGCTGCTGGACGAGCCCACACTGCGCGAGGCCAAGCGTCTGGGATACGCAGACACACAGATTGCGCTCGCCGTGGGAGCCACCCCGGAAGCGATCAAAGCCGAACGTATGGATATGGGCATCGTCCCCACATACAAGCTGGTGGACACCTGCGCCGGAGAGTTCCCCGCCGTTACGCCCTACTACTACTCCACCTGGGAAGACGAGACCGAGTTCAAGCCATCTGAACGCGAGAAGATCATGATCCTTGGGGGCGGGCCCAACCGCATCGGCCAGGGCATCGAGTTCGACTACTGCTGCGTCCACGCAGCCTTTGCGGCCCAGGAGATGGGCTTTGATGCCGTGATGGTCAACTCCAACCCCGAGACCGTCTCTACGGACTACGACACCTCGGACGACCTCTTCTTTGAGCCCCTCACGCACGAGGATGTAATGAACATCGTCGAGGCGGTGAAGCCCAAGGGGATCATCGTCCAATTTGGCGGCCAGACTCCGCTCAATCTCGCGGGTGGCCTTGACCGGGCAGGTGCGCCGCTGATTGGCACGTCGGTCAGTTCAATTGACCGCGCCGAAGACCGTGAACAGTTTGGTCACTTCCTCGACAAGCTCGGCCTGCTCCAGCCCCCCAACGGAATCGCCACCAATGTAGCCGAGGCCTTCGAAGCGGCCCGCAACATTGGATACCCGGTGCTCGTAAGGCCCAGCTATGTCCTGGGCGGAAGGGCCATGGAGATCGTCTATGACGACGAGAGCCTCGACCGCTACGTCCAGAATGCCGTCCAAGCCTCCCCTGATCGCCCGATCCTGGTGGACAAGTTCCTTGAGGACGCTATCGAGGTCGACGTGGACGCAATCTGTGATGGCAAACGCGTCGTCATCGGCGGGATCATGGAGCACATCGAAGAGGCCGGAATTCACTCGGGCGACTCTTATTGCGTTCTGCCAGCCCACACTCTCGCCAGAGAGATCATCGACGAAATCTCCACGGCCACCAAGGCCATGGCGATGGAGTTGGGAGTCCTGGGACTTATGAACGTCCAGTTCGCCGTGAAAGGCAACAGCATCTACGTCATCGAGGTTAATCCGCGGGCTTCACGGACAGTGCCCTTCGTCTCGAAGGCCATTGGTGTCCCCTTGGCCAAGTTGGCCGCCAAAGTGATGGCGGGCATGACCCTGGAGGAACTCGGCTACACAGAAGAAGTCATACCCCCATTTTTCGCGGTCAAGGCACCGGTCTTCCCGTTCAACAAATTCCCGGGCATCGACATGATCTTGAGCCCCGAAATGCGCTCGACGGGCGAGGTCATGGGGATCGACTACGACCTGGGTTGTGCCTTCGTCAAGGCCTACCAAGCCGCTGGTGTAAACCTACCTCTTCGCGGCCGGGTGCTGATCTCGGTCAAGCACACCGACAAGCGCGCGATAGTCGGTGAAGCGCGCATGCTGGCCAGCATGGGGTACGAGTTGATTGCCACAGACGGCACGCACAAGGCGTTGACCAGCGCGGGCCTTGAGGCAACGCGCGTCAACAAAGTCCACGAGGGGCGGCCCCACATCGTGGACATGGTCAAGAACCGCGAACTTGATCTCCTGCTGAACACGCCCGCAGGCAAGCAACAGCGCCATGACGACTCCGCGATCCGCGCATCGGCCATCTCTGTTGGTATTCCCTGCGTGACCACCCTGGCCGGAATTCGAATGGTGGTCTCCGCCCTAAGTGCACTGCAGCGCGAGGAGCTCTCCGTACGCAGCCTCCAGAAGTATCACGCCGACCTCAAGCCCAGCGAACGGGCCGTTAACGCCTGAGACTGGCCGCCCACCCGGGCTTCAGTCAGGTCACTCGGACGAGGGTCGACTGCGCGAAGTGACCTTGCAGGTAAAGGTCCACTTGTCTGAGGGAAACTCTTCGGCCAAGACGTTCTGCTTACCCGCCGCAGTCAAGGCATCCATGCTCAGCTGTGTCACTCGCAGGCGCCGCGTTCGGTTTTCCAAGGTGTAAAGGAAATTGCCGATGTTCACCCGATCAAACGCTCGCCGTGGGTCGTCGGGCTTGACGGTGAACGTCTCATCAACAATGCCCCCACCGGACTCGCTCCGTTGAGGCTTAGGGAAGTTGATGCGGCCCATCTCCACTTTGTCGTCGGCGGCAATGTTCAGTATGTACGCCGTTGTTTGGTCCTGGCCCTGCATCGACTCACCACTTTTCTGTGCATGCAGTTGGGTGTATAGCAGGCTGTTGGACTGAATCCGCGCCACGACCATTGAAAGCTCGCCCTCTTCGGCCACAGCGGCGGTCAACTCGCTGATCTTGCTGTGGTTCCCGTACAGGAGCGGAGCCAGGGCGATCGATCCAAGCAGGCAAACGATGATCATGCTCTGCGCAAAAGTTAGCTGATTTAGAAACTTCACTGGGCTGCCTCCAAGGCGTCGCGACGTTGCTGTTCGTAGTACACGGATACGTCCACCTCGATAGGCAGGCGTTCGATCAATAGACCCTTGTCGTTTTCCAGCGACACCACTGCCGAGCGAGTGGAATTTATGTGCCACGGCTGCAACTTCAATTCGTTGAGCAAGGCTTCATAGTTGGATGCCGCAGCCTGCACGCTGTCTGCCAAGAGCACCAAGGTCACCGTGACCCGTACGGACTCGGACCCGCTTGACTTGCCCATGCCTTGTGTGAGCGCGTCGATATGGCGGATGGAGGGACGCCAGTCTTTCTGGTGGCCTTCAAGCAAATCAAGAACTAGGTGCGTGCCAACTAAGGCGGACTGGGGCTGCTCGATCGAGGTGTCTGCCCCGAGCTCCTTCTTTAGCTTCATTACTTCTGTCCGCAAGAGCGCATCGATGCGCTTGGTCGCCGCGAAGTAGTCATCGCTGAAAGGCTTGCCATCCGAGCCTCCCTCACCAGCCTCCAACTTCTGCAAGAACGAGCGAATGTCGGCGGGAGGGGGCGAGAGTTTCCCCCTCTCCCCCATCTTCGGGTTGCCCATCATGTAGGCGTTCGACCAGGTGGCCCAATGGCCTGCACCATAGACGTTCAGGTTTTTGAGCTCTTTTTGCTGCAGGATGAACATGACCGCTAGCAAGGTTGCGAGCAGCAAACTGCAGACGGCTAGTGGAAACTCCACCCGCTCCCAGGTGCCAGCGTAAGTGAGGTTTTCACGGCGCAATTTTGGGCTTAGCTTGGCGCCGCCAAGTTCCCGCAGGGCAGCTCCGAAGGCCACGACCCAGCGGCCGCGCTCCTCAGCGGGAAGGTTCTGGCTAAGCGCTGAACCCTCGGGCCCAAAGGCATTCATCTCCTCAACGGGGATATCCATAACACTGTCACCGACTAGGCCTGGCAGGTTTAGGCCGCAGACATAGATCGCCCCGATGTCATTACGTGTGCGCGCCGCCGAAATGCTCCGGCCAAGCTCGCGTCGGATTCTGCGCAAGGCTTCTCGACTGGCGTGCTCCCGCTCCTGCTGACTGGGGAGCTCAGCATTTTCTTGCGTTGCATCCTCTTCAGCAGAATCCTCTTCGGAGCGTTCAGGCGCTGCCGGCCCAAGGGCACCCAGATGCACAACGCGCATCTCGTTGACTTGCCCGCCATCCATGATGACCACAGCGGTGGAGTGCTCGCCAACATGGACCAAGGCCTGAGCTGTGTCGATTGGGCAGAGATCGGAGTACAGGGCCGCGTTGACCATGGCCGTAGTCTCAAGCTCCACCTCATAGGGTTCCGCCCCTGCCCATTCGCAAGTGGCCAAGGCAGCACTCAACTGCTCCTTGGGGACTGCGGTAACGAGCAGGTCCGAAGATATGTCATTGCTGGCCATAACCAGGTGGTCCGCAACAACCTCGTCAATGTCCCATTGGGGCAGATCCTTCTCCACCTCAAATTTCAGGACTTGCTCGATCTTGCTCGCCTCCGTCAGGGGCAAAGTCAGGCGCCGGAATGCAGCGCTGCCCGCATCAATAACAAGCCCCACGTTTTCCTTGGACACCTTGTGCTTCGCCAAGGCCTCCTTGAGGGCCTGGCCAGGGTTGGCGGCGCTGGGGTCTATATCTCCGGCCGCTGCGGCCACGAGGGTCTGTTTCTTGGGACCGCCGTCGAGAACGACGATCTCGAATCGGCGGGTACCGAGGTGAATGCCACAGGATCGGGCCATGGTCAGCGCTGCGCTTGTTCGGAGGTAAAGGGGGTGCCCTGGGTCAGGGCGTCAAACCGAGCACGCTGCTCGGGGCGCAAGACTTTATCGCGGATGTAGCCGTTGTACTCGATTCCTATCGGCCGCAAATCAGATTGCAGCGATTCGTGGTACGTCGCCCGGTGCTCCAGGCTGACGTGACGAATGTCTGCATCGTACTCGCGCAGGATGACTTCAAGGTGAGCGCGACGCTCCGGGTTGAGTTGAAACTCACCGTTCAGGAGGGCTGCATAGCCGCTGAAGGGGCCCTCTGAGGCCTCCGCGTTGGTCGTGCGGGAGAACATTATCCCCGCCCCCGCCCCGCCAAGGAAGGTCACGCAACAAAGCAGAGCAATCCAGGGCCGGGGATCCTTCACCGCCCTGAGCTCCCTTCCCGTGCCCCTGTGGAGCCGAAAGTCTTCGCGGCCCGCAACTCTTCGCGGTTGATCTGGTCGAGCGCAAAAAGGCTCGCGTCCAGGGCCTGGCTTTCGTGGGCTTTGAGCTCCTCAGCCGCCGGCTGATCCAAGCGCCGCATGGATATGGAAATCACAACGAGAGCGATGGCCGCCACAGCAAGAGCGTGGAGGACAAACTGCATAATGGGCTCTGAATGTTCATGGACGGAGGGCTCCAAGGGAACAGAGGGTCGCGCGCTCCCGGTATCGCCCGCCACGGCACGCCGTGCCACGTGAGCCGCAAAGCCAACCGGCACAGGAATTTCAGCGGTAGGCACAAACCACGCGTGTATGGACTGCTCCCCTTGGGCCAAACTCCGACAAGCAGGGCAGCTGAGGAGGTGCGGCCGTAGCTCCGCGCTTTGGACGGAGGTTAGCTCGCCATCTACGTAGAGAGGCACCAGCGGTCGGGCATGTTCACAGTTCATTCGTTCATCCCCTGAGCAAATTCGGGGTATTGGGTGACCAGCTTCTC
>JAPKBO010000217.1 GCA_028823395.1 Planctomycetota bacterium
GGTGTGGACCTGCTCACGGCAACCGATCACGGACCGGTGTTCGGTGCCGCGTACACCCACGACGTGATTGAGATGGGCGATCCATCCCGGAGCCTGCTCACCCGCTGGGTATTGCGGGATCCCTACAAGCTCCTGGTGCATACGGATCCTTCCAAGCCGGCGGAACTCTACGACGTCGTCCAGGACCCATTCGAGGAGCGGCCTCTCGAAGACGATGCCACCCGAGATGCCTTGCGCGCCGAGCTCGATGCTTGGTATCAGGCCCGTCGCCCCAACCTGCTGGTGGTTGTGACGGATGATCAGCGCTTCGATCAGCTTAGCTGTGAGGGGCACCCGGTGCTTAAGACTCCGAATATGGATCGCCTGGCCGCCGAGGGTTTGCGCTTTGCCAACTCATTCGTCACCACCTCGATATGTGCTGCCAGCCGGGCGAGCCTGATGACCTCCCGTTGGGAGGGCAGCCATGGCTACACTTTTGGCACCCCGGCGATGAGCAAGGAGTTGGCGGACGAGACCTACTTTGCTCGCCTGCATGACGCGGGCTATTCCACGGGGTTCGTGGGCAAGTGGGGAGTGCGTTTTGATCCGGACGTGATGTCCGAGCATCTGGACACCTACCGGCCCCTTTCGCCACCTTACTTGCGCGTGCGGGATGGGGAGAACGCGCGCCATGTCACGGACCGTGCCGCAGACGAGGCGATAGGTTTCATCGGACAGCAGGAGAGCGGGCAGCCTTTCTGTCTTACCCTGAGCTTCAACGCGCCCCATGCGGAAGACTCGAACCCGCTGCAGTACATCCCGCCCAGGGATCTAGCTGGACTGCATGCTGATGCCGAGGTCGCTCCTCCGCCGCTTTCCGACCCGAGCGTTTTTGAGGCCCTGCCCAAATTCCTACGCGATTCCCTCAATCGCGAGCGTTGGGGTTGGCGCTTCGACACGCGCGAGAAACAGGTGAAGCGCACCCTCGACTACTGGCGCATGATTTCTGGGGTAGACCGTGCCCTGGGCCGGGTTCTCGATGCGCTCGACGAGCAGGGGCTCGCTCAGGACACGGTTGTGCTCTTCACCAGTGACAACGGCTACTTCCTCGGCGAGCGCGGCTTCGCCGGGAAGTGGCTGATCTACGAAGAGTCCGTGCGCGTGCCGCTCATCATCCACGACCCGCGCCTGCCGGAGGATCAGAGGGGCCGAGTAGTGGAGCCGATGGTGCTCAACGTGGACCTCGCTCCGACGCTGCTCGCCCTGGCCGGTGTCGAGGTGCCCGATACTTACGAGGGACGTAGCCTCGTTCCGCTTTTTGGACAATCCCCCGACAGCTGGCGCTCGGACTTCCTTTACGAGCACCGCATGAAGCACCCGGCCATCCCCAAGAGCGAGGGCGTGCGCGGTGAGCGCTGGGTTTACGCGCGCTACTACGAGCAAGAGCCCCACTACGAGCAGCTCTTCGATCTGCGCTCCGACCCCCTGCAGCTCACAAACCTGGCCGCGGACCCGGCCTTCGAACAGCAACTCAGCGCACAACGAACGCGTTGCGACGAGCTGCTTGAATAATAACGTCGTGCCCTTCTTTGGATGACCCTCGCGACTCTCAGTCCTCCCCCTCGGAAACCTGACCCTAGATTGCACTCATGCATAACATCCTTCTCCTCGCTCTCGTCGGTATCACGAATCAGGATGCGGGCGACCTGACCGATCGCTTCGAGTCCCCTGAGGGCTGTGAAGTTCACCTGTGGGCGGAGTCGCCCCAGCTGTACAACCCCACCGCCATCGACGTGGATCCGAAAGGTCGGGTGTGGGTGGCGGAAGCCGTGAACTACAGGCGCTGGGGTGGGCGCAACCCCGGTGTGGACCACAGCGGGGGCGACCGCATCGTCATCCTTGAGGACACCGATGGAGACGGGGTGGCGGATTCGTCCAAGGTCTTCGTGCAGGATGCGGACCTGACGGCGCCCCTGGGAATCTGCGTCGTGCCCCCGCGCGTCTACGTCTCCTGCTCACCGAACATTTTTGTCTACACGGACGATGATGGCGACGACGTGCCCGACAGGCGCGAGACGTTTCTGACGGGCTTCGGCGGCTTCGACCACGACCACGGTGTGCACTCGGTTGTGGCGGGCGATGACGGTTGGCTTTATATCGCGGCCGGAAACGCGGGACCGCACATCGTCACCGGTAGCGACGGGAGCAGTGTCCGCTCGGGGAGCATCTACACCGGTGGGTCGCCCTATAACGGCAAGAACAGCCCGGGGCTCGTGAGTGACGACGGGATGGCTTGGACCGGGGGCATCATGCTGCGTGTGCGTCCCGACGGCACGGGTCTGCAGGTCATCGCGGACAACTTCCGCAACCAGTACGAAATCGCCCGCGACGCCTACGGCAACCTGTTCACCGAAGACAACGACGATGATGGCAACCGCGGCTGCCGTACGGTGTGGGTGGCCGAGGGCGCGCGCTACGGGTATTTCTCCGCGGATGGTTCGCGCACCTGGCGCGCAGACATGCGTCCTGGCCAGGAGGTCCAGACGGCGCACTGGCATGCGGATGACCCGGGCGTGATGCCGACTTGGGAGGTCAACGGTGCGGGTGGGCCCACGGGCGTCTGCGTGTACGAGGGCGATGCCTTACCCGGGCTCAAGGGCTCCGTCCTGAATTGTGACGCGGGTGTGGGCGTGGTCTACGCGCACCGGCCGATGGTGGAAGGATCGGGTTACCGATTGGAGCCCTCTATTTTCTTGGGGCGCAGCGCGGAGAGCGGCCGGGAGGAAGGCGATGGCAAGGGGCAGTGGTTCCGTCCCAGCGATGCCGTTGTGGCGCCTGATGGCTCCGTGTTTGTCGCCGATTGGTTCGACCCCGGTGTGGGTGGCCATGCCGCCAGGGATCGCGAGTCCTACGGCCGCATCCTGCGCGTGAGCCCATCGCGTGGTGCGGGTGTCGCGCTTGAGGGCCTGCGTTCGCCGTGCCTGAGTGTGCGCGCTGTTGAGCGTGCACGCCTTCTGGCTCTTGGTGGGGAGGCGGCTCCAATCGTTCAGGAGCTTTGGCAGGATGACGATCCGCGGGTCGTGGCGCGAGCCGTGCAGATGGCCATCCAGCATCCCGAGGTGCGCCAGATGGCCATGACGACAGAAGAGATCGACTACACAGAGGAGCAGATGTGCGCCCTGGTGCGGGCGCTCTGGCTCTACATGCCCGAGTTTCGCGGCCCGCTGGCGGCTCAGTTTGCCGTGTACCCCTCTGATCTCGTGCGTGCCTGCCTGGCCCGTCTCCTCGGAGAGTTGGAGTGGGGAGACCGCATGGACTCCCTGCTACTCCTAGCCTGCAACCATCGCGCGGGGGATCGCACCTCGTTGGAGTCCCTAGGCATCGGAGCGCGCGGGTACGAGTCGGAGTTCCTCGACCTGATGGCCGAGGCGGTGGACCTGGGAGAGATCAACGAGGCAGCCTACGGCGACCTGCTCTGGAGACTACATCCGGTGGAAGCAGTAGGGCCCATGCTCGCGCGGGCCATGGACGCGTCATTGGATCGGGAAGCCCGCAAGCAGATGGTGGACGGTATTGCCTTCTGCGAAGCACGCGAAGCGGCTGACGCGATGTTTGTCCTGTGGCACACGGGTCCCGCTGACACACGCGAGGAGGCCCGCTGGTGGTTCCAGAACCGATCCGAGAACATCTGGCGTCAGTTCACCCCCGAGGTCTCCGCAGGGGACTTCGGAGCTGCGACACGGCGCTGGTCAAGCGGTGTCGTGGGGCAGGGGCTACGTGAGGTGGACGTGGACGTGAGTGTCGGACAGCTCCTTTGGCTGGTGGCAACCGATGGAGGCGATGGCGATGGTTGTGACTGGGCGGACTGGCTCGACCCGGCCTTCCTCATGGAAGACGGCAGCACGGTCCCCGTACGGGGTTGGGACTCGGCGGAGCAGGGCTGGGGCATGACCCGGCTCGACAAGAATGTTGGTGGGGGCCTTCTGCAGGTGGAGGACATGGTGTTCCACAAGGGCTTCGGCACCCACGCCGCCGCCCACATCCTGGTTTCTATTCCGCCCGGAGCCCAGCGCTTCCAGGCTCGGGTTGGACCCGACTACGGGGGCACCAAGCAGGGCTGCGGCAGCACGATCGAGTTCCAGGTATGGGTGGAGGACTCCAACGCTGAGGTCGCAGTGGACGCGCGCCGCATCATTCTGACGGATGCCTCGGCCGCATGGGAGGCGCGCGAGCAGGCCGCTCGTGGCCTGGCCGCCGATCCCGAGGGAGGCCTGTTCCTCTTGACCAAGGCCGAGCAGGGCGAGCTTCCCGAACGGCTTATTGCCGCTGCGACTGAGGCCATATACTCGAACACCGATCTGGGCGTGCGGGCCCTGGCAACGGCGCATTTCCCACGCGCCGGTATGGAGACACTGCCCACGGTGGCCGAGATTCTCGCACTCGAGGCTTCGCCGGAGCGCGGGCGTGAGGTCTTCCGCTCGGAGCTTGCGCGTTGCTCCTCTTGTCACGCCCACACGGGCCTGGGCCTGGACATCGGGCCGGACCTGACGGCCATCCGTTCCAAGTACGGCCGCGCCGAAATTCTGGACGCGATCTTGAACCCCTCGGCGGCCATTGCCTTTGGTTACGACACCTACCTGGTGCAGACTACGGACGACGAGTACATCTCGGGCTTCCTGTTGGCCGAGGGTGAGGATGTGATTCTGAAGGACACCTTCGGTGATCGCTACGTGATCCCCGCCAGCGATATTGCCCACAAGAAGAAGCAGGACCTTTCGGTCATGCCCGAGGGCCTCGCTATGGGCATGAGTGCCCAGGACCTGGCGGACCTGGTCGCCTTCCTGTCGCGTGATCCAGAGCGTGAACCGAACTTTGGAGATCCCGTTGCTCTATTCAACGGCAAGGACTTCACGGGTTGGACGCACCATCTCGGCGGCAGCGCTGAGCGCGACGATGTGTGGTCCGTTGAGGACGGCGTGCTTCGCTGCAACGGTCGCCCTGCGGGCTACGTGCGCACCGAGGCGGACCATCTCAACTACGAGCTCACTCTGGAGTGGCGCTTTGATCCGGAGAAGGGTGCCGGTAATTCGGGTGTTCTGTGTCGCATGACGGGTTTGGACAAGGTCTGGCCGCGCAGTATGGAAGCCCAGCTGCAGTCGGGCAGTGCAGGCGATATCTGGAATATCGACGCCTATCCGATGCTGACCGATCCCGGACGCACTAATGGTCGCCATACCCGGGGCCTCTTGGGCTCCAGTGAGAAACCCCTGGGTGAGTGGAACCGTTACCGCCTGCTTGTGGACCGGGGGTATCTACGCCTTGAGGTGAATGGCGTCCTGCAGAACGAGGCCATCTGGTGCGAGGAGTTGCCTGGCAAGATCTGCCTGCAGTCCGAGGGCGCCTACATCGAGTTCCGCAACGTCGTCCTGCGCCCGATCCT
>JAPKBO010000218.1 GCA_028823395.1 Planctomycetota bacterium
GGAGCAGGTGTTCAGATGCTCCCGAAGCCCATGACAATCACCCCCAGAAGCCCCCAAGCAAGCCCCATCAGGGCGCGCTTGGTGACGGGTTCGCGAAGGATCCACACGGCGAGGATGAAGGTAAACAGGCTGGCCGTCTGGTTGAAAGCTGATGCCACCGAAGCCTGGGTGTACTTGAAACCTCCCATCCACAGGAGCAGGGAGAGATAGGTTCCGATCAGGGCTCCCGCGAGCACCGTGGGCCAACACTTCCGGTTAGCTAGCGCCGAAAGATCGCGCTGAGCCTTGGGCAATAGCGGCCACAGGAGCATCGCCGCACCCACCCCTCCCCCCATCCTCCAACACGTCATCCAGAGCACGGGCCAATCTCCCATGCGCGGCTTGATCATCACGACCGAGATCGCCTGCGCCACGCAAGCCCCGACACCGAGGAGTACTCCGCTGAGCCGTTTGCCACGCACCTCCTCCGGTGCACCGGAGTTCTCGCGCCCGACGGTCACCACCGCCATCAGAATCAGACAAACGCCCACAACCTGCATCACACTCAGGCGTTCGCCCAAAAAGATGACGCTGAGCAATATGATCGGCGGACTGTAGGCCATGTTGACAATAGCCTGGCGACTGGCACCGAGTCGATTGAGGCACATGAAGAACAGAGTGTCCGCCACCGCGATGCCCAAGATGCCGCTAACGAGGAGGAGGGCTAGGTCGGCACTCGTTACCGTCTCCGGTGCCGTGGCTCCCAAGGCGTAGTAGGTCAACCCGAAGAGAGGCCAGGCCACACAGTTCTTCGTCAGGTTGAGCGCCAGGGGCGGCACGCTGCGGCCCGCCACCCGGAAAAGAATCACCGCGACGGCCCAAGCCATGGGCGAAAGCAGAGCGAAAATTTCGCCAATGTGGGGTACGGAATCCATGAGGATGCACACCCTAGTAGCTGGACGCGTGTCCACGATGAAGCCCGTGCGAAGAATTGGTGAGGGAAAGTCTGAGTCGGAGTTCGCTCCTCACGCTCAAATCCAGCACCATGGCTGTCATGGTCATGCGAGGAACTTGGAGCGGACCCGTAGCTCTGGCACTCCTTCTGGGAGCCTGTGGTGCCCGTACAGAGTCCACGCTCAAGCCAGTTTCGCGCCCGCACATCTTCCTGATCTCGATCGACACGCTCAGGCAGGATCACGTGGGGCTCTACGGATACGAACGGGACACCACCCCCGTTATCGACGAGCTGGCGCGGTCAAGCCTGGTATTTGAGCGGGCCTACACCACCGCCAGCTACACCCTCATCGCCCACATGAGCATGCTGACGGGTCTTTACCCTCGGCAACATGGAGTTCTCACTCCCCGGGACACTCTCTCAGATCAGGTCCCGACATTGGCTGAGCGCCTGCACGATGCCGGCTACTACACGATGGGATTCCACTTCCCCGGCTGGCTGGATCCGAATTACGGGTTCGGGCGCGGGTACGACCACTACGAATCTCACCGCACTGCCGAAACCGCCGAGCAGCACCTCTTCGCCGCGTTGGACAAGGCACCCAAAGACAAACCCCTGTTCTGCTTCGTGCACCTGTTCGACGTACACAATGTCTCACTGGCTCGGCAGCAGGAAGCCCTCTACGAGCCTCCCGCACCATTCGATCAGTGGTTTGTGAAAGACGCACACGAGCGAATCGCAGGGCTCAAGGCGCGCTTGCTCTTTAAGAAAGATGGAAGCGGTGTGAGCCCCAGCCAGCACGAGGCCATCGTGGGGATGTACGACGGCGGGATCCGCTACGTGGACACGAAGCTCGGAGAGTGGATCGAAGACTTCCGCTCGCGGGGGTTGTTTGAAGACAGCCTATTTGTCGTGACCTCCGACCACGGAGAGGGGCTGCATCAACGCACCACCACCTATGGCGGACATGGTGGGGTTTTTGAGGAAGGCCTGCTGGTGCCCTTCCTTGTGCGCTTTCCCGGTGGAGACCGTGGGGGAGAACGCGTTGCTGAAGCCGTGAGCCACGTAGATCTCTTGCCAACCCTGATAACCGAGTTGGGCTTGGCTTCGGATGATCGGCTACCTGGATTTCCCCTCCTTGAAGGCCGCCCGGAAGGCGAGTTTCTATTCGCCGAAAGGCCGGGTATCGACGCGATGATTCAATGGCCTTGGAAGGTCGTCCAGAGAGATGGCAGTCGCAACTACCTGTACAACCTGGAAACCGACCCGCTGGAGAGCACAAACCTGATCCTGGGCAAGCATCGGGCCGAGAACACCCAGCGGTTCGAGTCCTTGCTCAAACTGTCCGCGCAATCTGTGGGACGGCGCTACCAGCCAGAGGAGGCCTCATCCCAAACAGATAGTCGATCCGAGGAAACCCGTCAGTTGCTACGGGATCTTGGATATGCCGACGACTCGGACTGAGGGGTCCATTGACTGAAACACCCTCTATCCGGCCCCGTGGTTGATCCGTTCACCTGATTGGAGGAGAATTCCACCCTCAATCCGCCCCCCTGCCCCTGCCAAAATGCCAGCCGCCATGACCACGGAACAACAACTCAACAAGATTCAGACCCAAGACGGATTCATCGCGGCCCTCGACCAAAGTGGCGGCAGCACCCCCAAGGCCCTGGGCCTGTACGGAGTTGATGAGAGCGCCTATTCCGGTGACGACGAGATGTTCGACACGGTCCACGCCATGCGGTCGCGCATCGTCACCAGCCCCAGCTTCGGTGGAGATCGAATCCTGGGTGCGATCCTGTTCGAGAACACGATGGACCGTGAGATCGACGGAAAAGGCAGCGCCCACTACCTATGGGATGAGAAACAGGTTGTGCCCTTCCTCAAAGTGGACAAGGGCCTCGCAGAAGAAACAGACGGGGCGCAGATCATGAATCCGAATCCCAACTTGGACGCCCTTCTGGAGAAGGCGAAAGGCTGCGGCGTGTTCGGAACCAAGATGCGGTCGGTCATCAAGATGGCCAACCCTGTCGGTGTAAAGGCCGTCGTCGACCAGCAATTTGACGTCGGGCGCCAGATCTTGGCAGCGGGCTTGATTCCCATCATCGAGCCCGAGGTGGACATCCACTCACCGGAGAAGGATGAAGCTGAAGAGATGCTTAGGGCCGCTATGCTGGAGCAGTTAGACAGCTTGGCTGACGATCAGAAAGTCATGCTGAAGCTGACCCTTCCCGACGAGGATAATTTCTACGCTGCGTGCGTGAACCATCCCAACACTCTCAGGGTGGTTGCCCTCTCGGGCGGCTACACCAGGGAAGAAGCCAACAGCAGCCTGTCGCGCAACAACGGCATGGTCGCCAGCTTCTCGCGCGCTCTGAGTGAGGGGCTGAAAGCCCAGCAGTCTGAGGAGGAATTCGACGAAATGTTGAACAACTCCATCGAGAGCATATTCCAAGCCTCTCGCACCTGAGACCGGCGGGCAGGGAGAACGCACTCAAGGCAAGGTCAACCGCTCATGGTAAGCGTTGCGGTTCGGATCTAGAATTCCGCGACTAGGGGGCTATGACCCCTTCCCGCACCTTGGTCGTCCATGTCGAAGCGTTCTCCCCTTGCACCCCTGGCCCTTGCGGCCGCTCTATTCGTCCTGGCGATGGTCTGGCTGTTCTCAACACCGCACGGCCTCACCTTCAGCTCCGAGACCGATCCGTCCTCGGCGCGCCAGAACGAGAGGCCCATTCTCTGGGAGCCGGACGCTGATGCAAAAGCCGCTGTACGTAGCCAACTGAATGATGTTCCGGCAGGCACCGTGGACGCCGCAAATGGCCTAGCCGCACAGCCGGTGCAGATCCCAGTGGTGCAGGGCAGCTGCGTCCTGATTGACGCAAATGGCCGCAAGAAGACGCAGCTCCGTGGTCGCTTTCGATTCCTCTCTCGCCGTGAGGGCCAACGCGAATGGAGGAGCGTTGAGATCCTGAACGGGCAGTTCGAATTTTCAATTCACACCCCAAGTGAATTCCACCTCGACGACTTCGAGCTCGACTCCTTCAGCGCCTCCGTTCCCTGGGGGTCGAACCTAACCGGGCCCATAACCAATCTGCGACTTGACCTCATCGCTCAAGAGAGTCGGGGTGCGACGTTTCACGTAGTCGATGGAGCCAGCGGCGAGCACCTGACCGGAGTAGTGGTCGCAGTCCTGCAGAACTTCGATGGGGACAGTTTAGTTCACCCCGAGGCCACAGCCACTATTCATGAAGACCTAGACCTCGTTGTGGAAAACGGGGTCTCGCCCGTTCTCGTGGAACGCGGCGAGGATGAGCAGGGGTTCCACCTGCACTCCTATTGGGTCGGCGCCGAAGGATATGCGTGGACGCGCGTCGATGTGAACTTCACCTTTGGAGGAGAGTATCGCGTTCCGCTGGTAGCCGCCGGCGGGCTTACCGTCACAGTTCTGGACCCAGAGGGGTCCCTCTCCCGCGGCGGGCACAAGTTCATGACATTGCGGCGGGAAGAGGCCGGACCCCTCCTGTCCTTCGGTGCACCCGATGAGAGCTTGACCTGCCATTGGGAAGCCCTCCCCGCGGGCTCCTTTGTCGTCGCCCTGGAGGAAGAGCATCCAGTTCTGAGCCCTCGCACCCTCTGTTCGGCACCGATCACAATCACACCCGGTGCAACCAGCCAAATCGAGCTCCGCCCCACCCCTGGAACGGTGTCCGTTGGCCCGCTCCCTTGCACAGGCACACTGCGAAGCGCACGCCACTGGGTGGAAGCCGGCCTCAGGATCGAGTTTGTCTTCAACCCGACAGGAACAAGGCTCGCCGAGAGTGCAAGCACAGTCCATACCAAGGACCTCATCCAAGATCCCCACGTTCCTGACCTCTACCACTGGGCCAGCGAACTGGAGAGCCCGGGGTCCTGGCAGGCCGTCTCGAGGGCGGCATCGATCTGTGTAGATTTTGAGGTGGGCCCACAAGGGGCCCATGGTGTTGAACTGGTGATCCCCGACCCCGTTCAACTGCGGCTGCGCATAGTGGACAAGCTTGAGGGCTTTCCCTTACTGCAGCCGGTTATCCACACGGGCTATAACGGATCGCCGCTCAAGCATTCCTATTTCTATTTGGACATCACCCACGAGCCCGCCTCGGGCACGCACATCCTGACTCTTCCAACGGGGGAGCTCTCTCTTAGCTTGCGGTGCGAGGGCTACGCGCGAGTCGAAGACACCCTGACCCTCCCGCCAGAAGGCCTTGAGTTGACCTACAAGTTGGACCGGAACATCCGGATCCAACCGTTGTTCTGGGACGACCACGCGCAGGTGGCTGTGAATCTCTTGGACTCCAAGCTCACGCTGAAGCACCTGGACGGTAATGGAAAGCTGGACGTCGTCTATTGGGATTTCTTCACCGTCACAAGACCCGGTCGATACCAGGTCGAGGTTGAGGGCATCCCCTTCTATCCAACCCTGTCCGCAGTAATCACCGTACCGC
>JAPKBO010000219.1 GCA_028823395.1 Planctomycetota bacterium
GAAGTACACGTGATCGAGGAGTGCGGGCACCTGCCACACATGGAGCAGCGCGAGGTATTCGAGACCTTACTCTTCGACGGGATCCTCGCCCGGGTCTTGCGGGATCCGGTGAGGGCCAAGCACACGAGCGGCACCGTCCATTCAGGGCGGTGCCGCTCTCTTTTGTGTTCCCATCCAGCTGAATGCTGGCTTCTAGACATGGCATAGTCAGTTCCTGGCATGGAGCGCACGGGTGGAAGGGGCTATGGAGTGGTCTCCGTTCTCCATTTGACCTCCTTCCTCGAACGGCTTCCATGTCATACTGGGTCATCGCACATTCTCCCCATTCTTGATCCTTCTAGGAGACTTGCAGATGTTCAGTCAATCATTCAGTTGGGTAAGTGCCGGAGTCCTCTGCTGCGCGATCACCAATGGGCAGCAGCAACTTACTGCCCACAAGATGCTCGGCCCCGTCAAGGACGCCGGTATTTTCCACGTGGGAACTGGTACCTGGACCCGGGGTTCAGGCGCCAAGGCCAACCTTGGCCCCGATATCATCTTCCGTTCCGACGTTAGCTCCGGCTACTTCGCAACTGGCTGGGAAGGTTCGGAAGGTATCGACGAAGGGATTCTTCCCGGAAACGGTAACCCCAACCAGACCGGCAACGCGGGTCCCCAGGATGCGTACGGCATTGACGGTATTCAGTTTGGTTACTGCTCGGTTTCAGCCGCGCCGGTCAACTGGGACTTCACGATGTACGACAGTTATGTTCCCTGCGACCTGCCTTCGATGCCTTCCAGCTGCGTCAACTTGGCTGGTGCCCTGCCGACCGTCGCCCTTCCGGCTGGCGGTTTCTGCTGGGTGGGTACCCTCGACCTGAGTCTTGGCGGCTACGAAATCTGCATGGCAGCCGACGGCGGCACCTGCGCTCTTGGTTATGACGGTGGTGGACTCGGTCTCGACGCCTTTGGCTGGGGCGCGACCTGGAACACCACTGACGGCGGAACGACAGGCCCCCTTTTGGCCGGCCACGACCTGACATGGGTTCCCGAGGGTGAAGGCACTGTCTACCAGCCCGCCTTCTCAAACGCTTGCGGCCTAACCGTATCGAGCGCTCTGGGTACGGAGGACCTCTTCGCTATCGACGCGGGCGGACCTCTTTCCCCCGGATGCTACTGGTTCGGTTCCTATCTCAACAACAACGGTTGTGGTGCTCCGGCCAACAGCCCTGGTACTCAGTTCTACATGTTGTTTTTTACGGATGCCTCCGTTACCTGTTGGGGCACCTGTCTCACGAGCTGTTGCGGCGTCGTGTTCTGTGACGCGGACGTCAACAATCAGGGCGACGTGACCCTCAGTACCTGTGACTGCTCCGGCGGGTCCATCATGCTGACCCTGACCACCACCTTCACCAACCAGTTTACCTATCCCTTGATCGGTCTGGGAACGGTTGCAGTGAGCCCCACGGGCGTGTCCGAGCTTTGCCTTGCTGGTAGCACGATTGGTCGTTACGGCGGAGATGCTGGTTCTACCGGAGCCGGTAGCTACAGCGTCGACCTGCTGAACGCCAACTCCGCCCCCGGTGGCGGTGTGCCCACCATCGGCGGCTCGCTGTGTAACGGTGACACCTGGCGGTTCCAGTTCTGGCACCGTGATGGCATGAACCCCTCTCGTTTCTCGAAGGGGGCGAAAGGCACGATCAACTGATCTTGCCAGGCCAACGGCACTCGCCGGATCCCTCGGGACCCGGTGCGGGCCAAGCACACGAGCGGCATCGTCCATTCAGGGCGGTGCCGTTCTCCTCTGGCCTCTGATTCGGGCTGCTGCCGGCGGGCTAGCCCCCACGGCGCTCCTCGAAAGCCCCGATGCAAGCGAGGGGCGCGGTTACGTGCATCGCCGTCCTGTGCGCCTGCCCGATGGCCACCCCTTCCCATATCATTCACCGTCTCCGACGCCCTCCCACTCCCCTTGACCCCTGCGGGGCATATCGTTGCCCGTGTGAGAAGAGTCCAGTCATGTTGATGGCCACCATTGCCCTTCTGTCCCTTTCTCAAGACCCCGCTCTTGAGCACCCTGTCCACCTCGACCGCACGGGTATCGAGTGGGCCTTCCCTTTCAAGACTGCGCAAAAACGAGCGCGTGAAGAAGGTCGCTTGCTCGCCATCAAGCCGGTTGCGTTTGGCACGACGGTTACGGGCTGCTGGTGACCTGCGGCAGAGGTGCTCCGGTCGGGGCCATTCACTGACGAGCGGGTAGTCGGTCTCCTGAACGAACTGTTCATCCCCGTCTATTTCGATCTATCTCCGAAGAGCCCCGCGAGCGATGCCGACGCCAAGGCATTCGTAACCAATCTGAAACCCGAGCTGGGTGGAAGCAGGGTACCTACACCCCCGGTACTGTTTGCTACCGCCGATGGAGCGCTGCTTGGGGAAGCCAGTAACTACGCGAGCGAGCGTGAGATGCTCGCCGCGCTACGCGACGTCCTACGCCAAAACTCGAAATATGCCGGGCCATCTGATGGAGAAGAGAAGCGTCCGCGTCTTGCTCGCGCTCGCACGCACCACTATCTCGGCAAGGATAAAGCGGCAATCGCGTTGCTCTCCGAACCGCGGACTGCCCATGAGAACCTCTTCATGGCCCAGATTGCCCGCCGCGCCGGCGACCTCGACAAGGCCGAGAAGATTTTGGGGGAGCTCGATTCCAATGCATTCGCAGACGACATTGCCGTTGAGTTGGGCTTGATCGCATTCGCCCGCGGCGACGTGAAGACCATGCGCGTCCGGCTGGCTGCACATTCCGAGGAGGGAGCCCGCGCGCCCGAGGCCCGCTACTTCCTGGGGGTCTCACTCTTCCATCTGGGCCAACATGCCGAGGCGCGTTTAGCCTGGAAGGAGCTTATCGGCAAGTATGGCGAGCACCCCTTCAGTTATCGCGCCGACTGGGCCTACACCCAGACGACGGACGACGGTCCGGCAGCAGCGCCCACCTCGTTTACGACGCAGGGCCCGAAGAGCCTCTTGGGACGCCATGGTTACATGGGGCGAAAAAACCCCGATCTGGCGCGACGTCCCGGCTGACTTGCCGCCGCACGGTCGGTCACCGCTTGCGTCGCGCCCTCATGCACTAGATCCTCCCCGAATACCTGGGAGTGCTTCTGTTTCTTTGCCCGGGATTTGTCGCCAACCGTTGAGGTGACTGGGGGCGACATCGCTTGCCGGCTCCTGCTATTGTAAGTACGGCGACGGCTCAGCCCAACGGCACGGTGTGTGTATGACCACTTCCAACAAGATTGTTCTAGATGACAACCTATGTCACCTCTCCACACTTAAGGATGGAGTTGCGAGCCTTGTCTATATCGATCCGCCGTTCAACACGGGCAAGCGGCAGGAGCGCCACCAGCTCAAGACCATCCGTGATGAAGAGGGAGGCGACCGTACGGGGTTCAAGGGCAACCGTTATCGGACGGTGAAGCTGGGGACCTCCGGCTATGCGGATACTTTCGACGACTTCCAGGCGTTCTTGCTGCCCCGTCTGGAGGAGGCCCGACGGATCCTCGCGGCGAACGGCAGTTTCTTCCTCCACATCGATTACCGCGAAGCCCACTACTGCAAGGTGGCCCTAGACCGAGTGTTCGGTCGCGCGAGTTTCATTAATGAGATCGTTTGGGCATACGACTACGGTGCTCGCAGCAAAAAGAAGTGGTCGGCCAAGCACGACACCATCCTGTGGTATGCCAAGGATCCGAAGAACTACATCTTTGACTTCGAGGCGATGGATCGGATTCCGTACATGGCTCCAGGTCTCGTTGGGAAAGAGAAGGCTGCACGTGGGAAGACACCGACGGATGTCTGGTGGCACACCATCGTCAGCCCCAATGGAAAAGAAAAAACGGGCTATGCGACCCAGAAGCCTCTTGGCGTGCTCGAGCGCATCGTGAAAGTCCATTCCCAGGAGGGAGACCTGGTGGTCGATTTTTTCGCCGGTAGCGGCACGACAGGCGAGGCCGCTGCAGCGAACGGCCGTGCCTTCTTGCTTGTCGACTCCAACCCCGATGCTGTTGCGGTCATGGCCAAGCGCTTGGCGCGCTTTGACCCTGAGCTCGTCGGGTTCGAGTCGCAAGCCCAGGACGAGCACGTGGGTATCTCCTCAGCTGAGGGCACCTAACACCCGGGTAGGTGAGTGGACATAAGATCCGATTGCCCGATTTGATCTCGGCGATGCCGCAAACAGGCCGCGCCTCCGGTGATGTGGAATGGGTTACCGCCCCAATGGATCAAGTTTCGTTTTTCTCGACAGGTGTGGTTCGGTGGTAGTATTTTCAAAAGCTGCCGTGCCCGCCGTCCCGTAATCTAGCTCAAGAGATCTCCCATGATTAAGAACATCTTTGCCGTCATTATTGGCCTCGTTGTGGGCATGGCCGTGAATATGTCACTGGTCATGCTCAACGCCTATGCGCTCTTTCCCATGCCAGAGGGGACGGACATGAACAACCCTGAGCAGATGAATGCGTACGTCGCCACTCTGCCGACGGTGGCATTCTTGGTGGTCATGGCCGGCCACCTCGGACAGTCATTCGTGGGTGGTTGGGTCGCTGCGCGGCTCGCATCGTCTCGGCCTATGCTGCTCGCAATGATCGTGGGTGTGGCTTCACTTGCAGGTGGAATCATGTCCATGATGTCCATAAAAGGACCGGCTTGGTTTGTCATCGAGCTGCCGCTGTACCTGGTCGTCGCTTGGCTTGCGGGGCGGATGGCAGCCAACCGGCCGTCGCAGGACGCGTGAGGTTGTTCGCGGTATAGCCCCATCTGGCAGCGGCGCTCCTGATCGGGCCGACACAGGTAGGGTGCATCGGCCCCCGGGTGCCTCCGTCCCGTCCCCCCGGCGCGATTCATCCGACCGCCGAAGAGCCAACCCGAGTGGGTTGGCTCTAACGATCGTTAGGTTTCAGTTAACCGAGCGAAGGATTCCTTCGATGCTTTCGGCCTGATGGAGCATTCGGTGTGAACCGCTACTCTTCACCAATTTGTTGTGCCATAATTCTGTGAAGGCGAGGCCTACATGGAATCCACACAGTTCACTGCAACCGTGCTCCGGTCGAGCGCTCGAGGTTTCGCTGCCGTGGCAGCGTCGCGAGTCATTGAGCCCTCGAATGATGGCCGTAAGGTCGACGGCGGATATGCCATCTGGCATGCCCACTATGAGACTCTCATCCTTGAGCTTGCTGCAGCTATCGACGATGGGAATAAGGAGCAATTTGCCGATAAAGTCGTATGGACTCGTGACGCGCTGAAAGCACGCGGACTGCCATCCGATTTACTGCAGACGGCCTTAGATGCACTGTGTGTTGTCTTGGAAGATTCACTCCCGAGCAAAGCATGGCCTCCGCTCGTGTCTTACTTCGATGCAGCAAGCAAAAGGC
>JAPKBO010000220.1 GCA_028823395.1 Planctomycetota bacterium
CAAACTCTCAACCTCCCCGTGGACATTTTTGGGGTCGCGGTCCCAGCCAGCGTGCTCCACGAGAAGCCCTGGCGCGCAGGTGAGACCTACATCCTTTGCACGTATCCTCGAGCGCGCCTTGTCCATGCACAGCGCAGAGGCTTGGGGGCCTGAACCGGTGAACGCAAAGCCTCGCTCTAGGAGAACCTGCTGTAGGCGTCCGTCCTCACCTTCACCGCCATGCAGGGCCAGAAGGAACAGCGCGCCCGGGGGGAACCGACCAAGCGCAGAGGATGGGTCGTAACTTTGACCTTCCAGGTTCCAGCGCCCAAGGGCGTCGATTTCCACATCTTGAATGCTCCGCGGGCGAACCCCGTGCTGGTCATCATCGAGCTGCTTCAGCGCGGCGGCCACGGAGGCCGCAGAGCGCAGGGATACTTCCCGCTCGTCCGAGCTGCCCCCACCCAAAACGACCACATCCGTTCGGGCCAACCGCTCGGACAAGCGGGGCCAGAGGAGCCACTGCGGTTCAGGTCCACGGGGCGAGTTAGGAATAGAGTTGTCCACCGCCCAGATCCTCGGCTTGGAGGGGCCACAGATCCAGAAACTCTTGTCGACATTCGGCCACCCGGGGATCTACTTCGATCAGGGGGAAGCCATCAGGGCCTTGCGCGGGGAGATCGCCACCTGCGGCGACAACCCATTCGGCGAAGGTGTTGGCCATGTCCGCGCGACACGTCTGGGGACTATCGCTGCCGGCAGCATTTTTCACAGGGCTGAACTCAGTGCGCCGATCCACTTCCAGGGTGACGCTGTTTTTGCTCTGGCCCAGGGCGTCAAAGACGAAAGTCTCAAACTTGACCCCGTCGCATGCGCGCTGACCCTCCTCTGGGTCGAAGACCTGCATGGTCTTGCGGGCAACGTGCCAGGGGAGGTTGAGCCCACTGGACGTCAATTGCTCTACGAACTCGACGTTGAGAATGTGGTTGGCGATATTGCCCGCATGGAAGAGGAGTTCCCCATTCGGTGCTGTTGCGCCCCGCAGGTCATCGGGCAGATCCGAGTATTCAATACATCCCAAAGCGCCATCAACCAATCCAAGAACGCCGACCTTTTCATCAGCCGACCGCTTCTTGACAACCTTGCTCGACATCTGGGCCGAGGCAAGGGAATGCAATCCAAGGAACAATGGGTCGGTTGGACGAGCCACGGGGCTGTCGACCTGGAAGTAAGACAGCAGTTCAACTCCCCGTGCTGAAGCATGAGCTAGGGCGCCGGAACTGGCCAGGGCCTCAAGGGTGCCTCCATGGCCATTGGGGGCTAGGAAAAGAGAGTCGGGAGCGGATAGAAGGATGCGCCCCTCTAGGTCAAGCGCTGGAAGCATGCGCTGGGTGAAAAAGAAGACGTCATCGGGATCCATGCCGAAGAAATCCTGTTCCTCGAAGAAGGCCCGGGTGGCCGCGTCATTGGTAGCGGAGGTCATGATGTACCAAGGACCGCCTCCGCCGTAGCGCGCCCTACCCGCGAGTAAACGCGCGGCATGCCAGCCGAATAGGGTGCGTCCGCTCAATGGCCCGACCTCGAAACACCCTTTGGGACCGTCATATCCAAGGCGTGACCCCTGCCCTCCCGCGACGAGGACAAACCCAACTTTGCCTTCCGCTTGGAGTCTCTCACCCTCAAGCACGGCCCTCGCTGCTTCCCGCTGTTGCGTATCGTCGCGCACTAACGGGAACACATCGGGCGGCACAAACGTTTGGGAGGACGCGGTGGGTACGCCTTGGCGGATGAGGCCCTGGAGTGTCTTCAGGAGTTCAAAGTCCAGCCCGTCTAGTTGGGCGAGCAGGTTGGCCTGCTGCTTGGGTCTTAGGCCGTCCCAATGGGCAAGTACATGCCCCTGTCCAGCAGCGCGACAGCGATCGATGAGGGTCTCCACACGGCTCATAAGGTAGTTCCAGGAAGCTCGCCCGAGCGAGGGGTGGAGCGATCAGGCTGCGGGGACTTCTTCCGAGGAAGTCGAAAGGGTTTCCAGCGTGTGCTCCATGAGGTGCACCAGGGCCTCGATGCGTTTCTCCAGAACCAATTGCCGCAAAACGAGCTTCTCCACGACGGGGGGCAATACCGCCTCGCGTGTGTAGTTGTTGATCATGTTGATGATCTCAGCGCGGTTGGCGTCGGGCAGCTTATGGAAGTGATAGCGGAATTTCTCTTCGAGAATATCCTCGGTGACATGCATGCACTCCGAGGTGATGTCCTCGAGCGAGGGCTTGTCGTGCTCGTTGTGGAAAACCTCAAGCTTGTACTCGTGTAGCAGATCCTGAAACTTCTTAAGCAATACAGTGGCTCCAGCCCGATGGGCGTTGGGGACGACAGGGTGTGAAAGAGAGTGGCGAAACGCTGTCCTCTTACAGCCTACTTCATGAGGCCCAATTCTACGGACCCTAGATCGCAACCGCCTTGCCCCCAGCGAATGGGGGACTGTCTCAGTCGGGTTGGCCGATTGCGATGGACACATTGTGTCCGCCAAAACCAAGAGAGTTGCACAAGGCATTTCGAATGGGGAGATCCCGCGCGTCCCCCGGAACGTAGTCCAAATCGCATGCCGGATCAGGCGTGGTGTAGTTGCGGGTCGGGTGTATCTGCCCCGTGTGTACGGCCATCGCCGTGACCAAGAGCTCCAGGCCAGTGGCTGCCCCCAGGAGGTGCCCCACCATGGATTTGGTGGAGTTGACAGCCAGCTTCTTTGCGTGGTCTCCGAAGGTGAGCTTGATGGCCCGCGTTTCAATGGAGTCGTTATAGGCGGTGGAGGTGCCGTGGGCGTTGATGTACTGGACGTCATCGGGGTTCAGGCCCGCATGATTCAGCGCCTGCTTGAAGGCCCGCGCGGGTCCCGTGCCGTCGAGTTTGGGCGCGGTGATGTGGTGTGCATCATCTGTGGAGCCATAGCCTTTGACCTCAGCGTAGATGCGCGCACCCCGGGCCTTGGCCCGCTCGTACTCCTCCAAAACAAGAATGCCACAGCCCTCCCCCATCACAAAACCGTCCCGATCAGCATCAAAGGGACGCGAGGCCGTCTCGGGGGAGTCATTGCGAGTGGACAGAGCTTTCGCTGACGCGAATCCGGCCATAGAGAGAGGCGTGATTGCACTCTCGGACCCACCTGTCACGACGAGGTCGCACTCGTCCCATTGGATTGCACGCCAAGCCATTCCAATCGCGTGGCCGGCTGAAGCGCATGCACTAATCGTGGTGAATGCCGTGCCCATCAGGCCATGGCGGATGGCCACCTGGCCGCTAACCGCGTTGGACATGATGCGCGGAATGAAGTGCGGGCTAACCCGCCTAGCGCCACGCTCAAGGAGTATGGCCTGCTGTTCAAGGACGCCCGTTATGCCGCCAATTCCCGTTCCGATGATGGAGCCGTACCGCTCGCGCTTTTCCTCATCTTCCTGGGCCAGGTTTTCGAGTCCAGCATCAAGCAGGGCCTCATCCGCAGCGACCATAGCCCATAAGGTGAACGGGTCCATCTTGCGCGCGTCCGGCGGGCGAAACCCGTGTTCCGTCAGATCCCAGTCGAGGGTCGCTGCTATCTGGGCCGAGAGTCCAGGGACGTCATAGCGCGTGAGCGCGCGTACCCCATTCTCGCCCGCGAGCATTCGCGGATAGGAGGACTCGACGTTATGACCAAGAGGATTGATCGTGCCTAGGCCGGTGATGACGACTCGACGCATGATGGTAGACCGATACCCTGGCGGACACCCGCCGGAGCTGGATCGCGGGCTAGAGCTTCTCGGTGATGTAGGAGACTGCGGTGCCTACGGTTTGGATCTTCTCCGCATCTTCGTCAGGAATGGAGATTTCGAATTCGTCTTCGAACTCCATGACCAACTCGACTGTATCGAGCGAGTCGGCTCCTAGATCGTTGATGAAGGATGTCTCCGGCGTGACCTTGTCAGCAGATGTACCCATCTGGTCACAGACGATTTTCACGACGCGCTCTTCAATGGTTTGGTTGCTCACCTTCTCGGACTCCATGATTTTAAGGGACTGGGCAGGCGGGGCGAAGAAGCCCCGGGATAGTGAAAGTAGGGATGATTCTGTGCTGCGACTATACGCTCAAACCACCGTCTACAACGAGGGTTTGGCCTGTGATGTAAGCTCCGCCGGGCCCGACCAGGTAGGCCACGGCTCCGGCGATGTCGTTCGGGGTGCCCATGCGGGCCAAGGGGATGCTCGCAGCCAGCTCGGAGCGCGCCTTATCGTCCAGGGCCGCCGTCATGTCGGTTTCAATAAACCCCGGCGCCACGGCATTTGCGCACACCCCGCGGCTGGCCAGTTCCTTGGCAACGGAGAGGGTCAAGCCAATCAAGCCCGCCTTGCTGGCGGCGTAGTTGGCCTGGCCCGCATTGCCCGTGAGGGCCACGACGGAGGTGATGTTTACCACGCGGCCACCGTTCTTCATCAGCGCTCTGGTGGAGGCCTTGATGAAGTTCCAGGCTCCCTTGAGATTGACGTCCAGCACCCGATCGAAATCCTCTTCGCTCATGCGCATAAGGATCTGATCCCGGGTGATACCGGCATTGTTGACAAGAATGTGCGGTCCGGCCTTTCCCCCTCCGTCCATGCTGGAGCTGATCTGCTTCACAAGCGCCGCTACAGCGTCGGTGTCGGAAACGTCCACTCCGAATGCCCGTGCGCCGGGGGTGATTGCTGAGCAAGCGTCAGCGACGGGTTGGGCGTTCTCTTGGCTTGTGGCCACGCACGCCACCTGGGCTCCATCTTGAGCCAGGCGAATCGCTATGGCTTGCCCTATCCCGCGACTAGCGCCGGTAACCAACGCAACCTGCCCAGCGAGGGGCTTGCTAGAGGAGTCGTTTGGATCTGAGGAAGTCATTGCGGTGCTGAAACGCGTCTCGCGTAGGGGGAACTCTACCTACGGGCGTAGGCCCCTTCAACGGGGTGCGGTGGGTCGAGGGCTCAGGCTTGGGTCCCGGAGGGCAGATCGGCGGGGGTCGCCGTCGAGCGCACCGTCGCTTCAGGGTCGATCTTACGCATCAAACCCGCGAGTACGGTCCCCGGGCCGGGCTCAAGGAATTGCCGCACCCCCTCCTTGAGGGCCAACCCCATGGACTTCTCCCAGAGCACCGAAGAGCAGACTTGGCGGGCCAGGTTGGTTCGAATTTGGTTCGGATCGGAGGCCCAATCACCATCCACGTTGGAAATAACGGGGATTTGAGGAGCCGCGATGGCCGTTTTGGCCAGTGCCGCTTCCAGCCGATCGGCAGCGGATCGCATGCATTCGGAGTGGAACCCGCCCGCAACAACGAGGCGACGAACTCTCCGGATGCCATGTTCCTTGGCTGCAGCCTCAGCTACATCCAGAGCGGCGAGCTCCCCCGAGA
>JAPKBO010000221.1 GCA_028823395.1 Planctomycetota bacterium
AAGCAGCCCCAAGGCGGGCCTGCCAAGGCCCAAACCACTTCCCCAAGGGGGAGAGCAGTTAGGATCTGTCTCGGCCTAGGCCTACCTCGCCGTGCGGCGACCCTTTGAACCCCTTGTCCCCCGCGGGCGGTGGCTCGATTTCTTGGCGTGTTGCCAGCGAAGTCTGCGATTGGGCGCGCTCCTTCGCCAAACCTCCCGTAGCCTAGTACGCTTCTCTGGTTCCATGCCTGCCCCCTCTATCGACGCCGCCAAGTGGCTCAAGCGCATCCAGCCCTGCGCAACCCCGCGCGTGCAGTTGTACTGTGTGGCCTACGCGGGTGGGGGGGCCTCGGTCTATCGCCCATGGAAGGAGGGCTTGCCGAGCGATGTTCAAGTCAACGCAGTGCAGTTGCCCGGACACGAGGAGCGGCTGATGGAGCCGCCGATCGAAAGCGCGTGCGAAGCGGGTGCTGCCTTGGCTGAGGTGATCGAGCAGGATCGCTCTGGGCCTTTCGCACTCTTCGGTTACAGCATGGGCGCCCTAGTGGCATTTGAAACTGCGCGAGCGCTACGTCGGCGTGGCGTCCCTGCCCCGCTGCGTTTGTTCGCGGCGGCCATGCGCGCTCCCCAGGTACCTCCCATCAATGCCGGCCTACACGCCCTTCCCGAGGATGAGTTTCTTGCGGAAGTGGGGCGCCGTTACGAGGCCGTGCCCGATGAGGTTGTGGCAGAACCCGAACTCATGGCGCTCTTGCTCCCCACGCTACGTGCCGACATGTCGGTCTGCGACACCTACACGTTCACGCAGGAGGCGCGATTGGATTGTCCAATCAGCGTTTTGGCCGGTGATGGTGATGAAAACGTTTCGCCCGAGCAGTTAGAGGGATGGAGCGAGCTCGGCGAGGGGGCTGCTGAGGAGCATTGGTTCAAGGGCGAGCACTTCTTCATGCGCGAGCAGTTGGCTGGAGTGCATGCTGTGGTGGCTTCTGGTTTGCAGGGGGAGGCCGTATGAAGCGAGTATTCATCGTTGGCTGTCCGCGTAGCGGTTCCACCTGGACCAGCTTCATGCTGTCCCAGCACGCCCAAGTGGCGACCTTTCAGCACGCCAAAATTTTCGCCTACCTGGAATCGATGCACCGCTGGCACGCCAACAAGGCCGAGCGCAACTTCATCATCAACCCTCACGGAAGTAGCGACCAGAGTACCGAGCACAACTACATGAAGTTGGCGGACGCTGTACCTCTCGACGTGTTGAACCCCATGTTGGGCAGCGTGGCGGGTGGAATAATGGACCGCGTGGGGGATCTGCGCGAGCAGGCAACCGTGGTGGTGGACAAGACCCCCGAAAACGGACAGCAGGCGCAGTTCATCCTAGACGTCCTGCCCGATGCCCACTTTCTGCACATCGTGCGTGATCCGCGCAGCGTCTTCTGTTCCCTCCGTTATGCTTCTCGCAGTTGGGCAAGCTGGCAGTTCCCGACCCACCCGATCGATGGCGCGCGCTATTGGCGTGATGACGTGGAAGCGGCCCTCCGGATTCCCGAGCTCACACCAAATTACCATCAGGTCCGCTACGAGGATCTGCGCGAGAATGGGCCCGTAGAGTTGAGGCGCATCATGGAGTGGTTGGGAATCGAAGTCGATGAAGCTTGGTGCGCGAACGCCCTATCCAACAGCAGCAAGGAGAAGCTGCAGCCGAACCGTTCTCTGCCTGCTGACTTCGTACGCAAGTCCAGCAAGGGCGCATGGCGAGATGAACTCTCACCACGAGACGCGCGCCTCATGGAGTACATGTTGGCTGACCTGATGGAGCGCCTCGACTATGAGCCTTCCCAGCGCGAACATCGGACACCACCCCTGCGCCTTGGGTTCCATGACGGAATACGCAAAGGCCTATCAAGCCTAGAAAGAGGGGCGCGTCGAGTGACGCAGTTGGCCCACTGGCGTTGGGTCGGCAGGAAGCTTGAGTGGCTAGAGCCCTGAAGCGTCTCAGGAACCGGGGCGCTTGCGGCGCGCTTGCATGCGCGCGAGTCGGCTGCGACCTGCCTTGAGATCTTCGGAACTGGGACCTGCGGCGGGCTTGCCCTCCTGGGTCTCGGCACCTCCAGCCAGAAATACTGCCAAAGCGCCCACCGTGGGGAAGCGGAACATCTCCACCATGGGGATTTTGCGGCCCAGATGCTTTTGGATCGCGCCGTGTACCCGGATCAGCGACAAGGAGTGCCCACCTAGGTCGAAAAAGTTATCGCGAGTGCCAACCTCGTCTACCTTCAGCACGCCCTGCCAGATTTCGGCAATGATCTTCTCTAGTTCGCTTCCTGGGGGCGTGTAGCTTGCGCCAGATTGGGAGCGATCGGGCTCCGGAGCCGGAAGTGCCTTGCGGTCCACCTTTCCGTTGGCGGTCAGAGGAAATTCGTCGAGAGTCATGAATGCTGCGGGGACCATGTAGTCCGGCAGTTTGCCACCCAAGAACTCGCGTAGGCTGCTTGCATCCGTTGTGTTGTCACCGGTGGCGATCAAGTAGGCCACCAACCTCTTGTCGCCAGGCGTATCTTCGCGTGCCGCAACCACCACGTCTCGGATGGAATCATGCTCGTTCAGAACGGTCTCAATCTCTGCCAACTCAATGCGGTAGCCTCGGAGTTTGACCTGGGAATCACTTCGGCCAAGGAACTCAATCGTGCCATCGGCGAGGTAGCGTGCCTTATCCCCGACCTGGTACAGGCGGTCTCCGGGTTTGTCAGAGAACGGGCTCTCAATGAACCGCTCGGCAGTGAGTTCGGGTTGATTCAGGTATCCGCGCGCTAGCCCGTCGCCGCCCGCATAGAGATCGCCTATGACTCCGATGGGGACGGGGCGTAGCTGACCATCCAGGATGAATACCGTGGTGTTAGCGATGGGGCGACCGATGGGCACCGCCTGGCCCACGTCCTCGGAGTCCATCATCGGATGACAGCACGTGAACGTCGTGTTCTCCGTTGGGCCATACCCGTTGATGACTCGGCAACCCTCGATTTGGTTCAGCGCCTGCTTCACGTGGGAGACCGAGAGGACGTCACCGCCGGCGATTAGTTGTCGGACTCCTTGCAGGCCTTGCACGTGCTGTTCGACCATCTGGTGGAAGAGGCCCGCGGTGAGCCACAATGTCGTGACCCCGTGCTCCTGAATGACCTGCCCCAATTCCTCCAAGGAGGTGCGACGCGTCGGGAAGAGAACGAGGCGCGCGCCATTAAGGAGGCTGGCCCAGAGTTCGAGGGTGGATGCGTCGAATGAGACCGTGGCGAACTGCAGGAAGACTTCGTCGGCGTCGAAGTTTGCAAAGTTGGTGTTGCGCACGAGTCGCACCACGGCACGGTGGGGGATCAGAGTGCCCTTGGGCAGGCCTGTAGAGCCGGACGTGTAGATCACATAGGCCAGTTGCTCAGCCGAGGCGCTCCCTTCCGGATTCTGGTCGCTCTCTTTCCCGATGGCCTCAGCGTCTGCATCTAGGCAGACGGTCAGCGCGTCGTTGTCGGGTAGTTCGGTTACTAGGTGTTCTTTGGTCAACAGGACGGGCGCCCGAGTGTCCCGCAGCATGTGCCTCAGGCGTTCCTTCGGGTACTCGGGATCCAGGGAGAGGTACGCGCCGCCTGCCTTGAGGATCGCGAGCAAAGCTACAGTCAGATCGGTGCTTCGATCCATGCATAGCCCTACTACGACCTCGGGTCCAACGCCCATACGCTTTAGGTGATGGGCCAATCGGTTCGCTCTAGCGTTTAGCTCTCCGTAGGTTAGGCGCTCCTCGCCTAGGACCACCGCGATGGCATTGGGTGCACTGGCGGCATGCTCTTCAAACAGGTGGTGGATGCAGGCGTCACGCGGGTACTCGCTTGCGGTTTGGTTCCAATCAACCACCAGCTGCTGACGTTCGGCCTGGGTCACCATGGGTAGCTCGCTCAGGCTTTGATTGGGATTGGCAACCATGGCCTCCAGCAGACTCTTCCAGTGGCCAAGCATGCGCGCGATGGTTTGGGAGCCATACACATTGGTCTGGTAGATGAGCCGCAACATGAACTCCTCCCCAGGAATGGCAACCGCTGCAAGGGGGAAGTTGTGCCGCTCAAACCACTGCACTTCACCGATCTCTAGGCCCTTGCAGAGATCCTCAAGGGGGGCGTCCTTCTTGTAGTTTTCGAAGAGGAAGATGCTTTGGAACAGTGAGTCCCCCCGCGGTACTTCGCTCCAGCCCTGGATCTCTACTAGCGGGCTGTAGTCGTACTCACGCAGTTCCGCCTGCTCTGCCTGGAGGCGTTGCAGCCAGGGCAGCACTTGCTCTGTTTCGGGCGCCTTGACCCGTACGGGCAGGGTGTTGATGAACAGGCCCACCATGGCCTCTACCCCTTCAAGGGCAGGCGGCCGTCCTGATACAACGGCTCCGAACAAAACATCGTCTTCACCGCTGTAGCGGCTCAACATCAGGGCCCAAGCCCCCTGGAGGAGCGTGTTTAGGGTGATGTGTTGTTTGGAGGCGAACTCCTGTAGCGCCGTTGATGTGGCGCGATCCAGTTCCAGAACTTCGGCTGTGAAACCGTCGTCCCCAGATTGTTCAGGTAAGCGACCGGGTTCGCTCAGCATGGGCGTCGGCGCAGTGAATCCCTCAAGGTTCCGGGTCCAGAACTTCTCGGCGGCAGACAGGCTCTGCTGGTTGAGCCAGACGATGTGATCACGGTAGGGGCGCGAGGGCTCCGGCGAATAGACTTCGCCCGCACAAGCGGCATCGTAGGCGCCGAATACCTGGCCCAGCATTGTGAACATGCTCCAGCCATCCATAAGGATGTGATGGAAGCTCCAGAACAGGCACCAGGAGTCCGCAGTTCTTCTGATCAGGGTGGCGCGCACCAGAGGCGCCTTGGACAGATCGAATCCGGCTTGCAAGTCTTCCTGGCGCAGAGTGTCGAGCGCACTTTGCTGCTGCATTTCATCCCGTCCCGTCCAGTCCACGACCGAGAAAGGCATCTGCGCCTTTTTGCGCACCACTTGGATCGGGCTCTCTACACCTTCCCAGACGAAAAACGTGCGCAGGATCGCGTGTTCGTCCACGGCCTGCTGCCATGCGGAATGCAGGGCCTCCGCATTCAGATCTCCTCGCAACTCCACCGCCGTCTGATTGAAGTACATCCCCGAACCCGGCTCGGAGATGCTGTGGAACAGCAGCCCCTGTTGCAGGGGCGAGAGGGGATAGAAACTCTCGACGTCTTGGTTCGGCATGGAGTGGGAGGCAGCGGCTGCTACGCGATTGTAGTCGGGCGAGCCCGTGAGGCAATCGTTCCAAGTAGACCCCCTTCAGCGGGGGCGCCCGTCAAGGCACACGAGTGTGCTTCAATCGCAGCCGTCCCCGGAGACCCGCTTAGGATCTCGAGGT
>JAPKBO010000222.1 GCA_028823395.1 Planctomycetota bacterium
CGGCACCCAAGCGGCAAGCCATCGCGCCGAGCAGGGCCTAACAATGAAAGGACACCACCTGGGGCCCAGAAAGGCCCGCGGGAGGCCTGCCCCGTGCGAAGTTGAAGCCTAGTCCTCGTCGCCTCCGCCCCCGGGGTGAAAGTCCAACTTGTCCAATGGCATCACGACGGAGCTCACGACATTCCCGGCGTGTCCGGCGACGCGCTTTATGAAGCGGACTAGGAGGCAGGCCGCAGCGTGGTTCTTATCAGTGGCGTCCACCCATTTGTCGATGGCATCTTCGCACTGATGCCTCAGCGCATGCTCTTCTTGCAGGAATGTTGCCGCCGCAACCTTGTCCTGGGAATCAAACAGCAACGCCGCTTGGCCCAGCATCTGAGAGGCCTTGGCTGCCATCCCGGAAACCTGTCCTTGCTCCTCAGGGTCCAGGGCACCGTCATGGCGGGCCAGATCCAAAATGTTCTTGGCATAGTCTCCGATGCGCTCCGCATCCTTGACAAGGCTCATAAGTAGGAGCGACGTGGGGAACGCTGTTGCACCGTGTACGGAGGCATGCACAATCAACTCCCTCCGCAGCGCCTGCTCGTTCCGGTTGATGCGTTGGTCGGTCTTGAAGACCTCGTCTCTAACTGCAGCGGGATCACCGCCAGAGAGGATAACGGTGACAGACGAATCGAACGCGTGGCGGCCGTCGGCGAGCATTTCACGGAATCGGCGCAGCATGTGCTGGCCACCATCAGGGTCGCGTAGGCTTTGAAGTAAGTCGAACATGAAACTAGCTACAGGTTATTAGAGGGAACCGAAGACCAGGTACCCCAAGAGAGGCAAGAGAACAAAGACGACACCTACATACCCCACAACCCAGAACATGTTGCGCTGAGCACGCACGGCAAGGATGCGCGCAAGGCGTAGGGGTATGCGACGCAGGAATGGTATGGGGTAGATGATCATGACCCCCCCCACATTGAAGAGTGTATGCACCAAGGCAATCGTCAGACCGGCCTCGTTATCCGTGGCGAGAGACGCCAAGAGGGCCGTGACCGTCGTGCCTATATTCGCCCCCAGCATGATAGGGAAGGCGTTGCGCAGCGTCAGGACTCCAGCGGCGCACATGGGCACCAACAATGAAGTCGTGATTGAGGAGGACTGAACCGCAATGGTCATTAAAATGCCGATCAGCATTCCAAGCATGCCTGAGCGCCCCAGAACACGATTGAGCGCCCGCTCCAAAGAGCCGCTGATTAGGGCGCGCATGTTGCGCGTGATCTGAATCAGGCAGAGCACGATGAGCACCAAGGCCACCACAACCAGGACGATTGCAAGTGGGACACCTTCCAGTCCCAGGCTCTCCAGGAATGACTCAATCGGCTTGGCCCCAGCCTTGACCGCAGCCTTGATGGGACTGTTGTACTCAGCCCCTCCAACGCTTGAGATCGCACCCGAGAGGAGCGTCGCGGTCTTCTCAAACACTCCCGTCATCAATTCGAGGGGCAGCGCGATCATGACCAGCATCAGGTTGAAGAAGTCATGCACCGTTGCGGCGGCGAACGCCCTACGGAACGCATTCCCTTGCTGTATGTGACCAATCGATACGATCGTATTAGTGATCGTGGTGCCAATGTTCGCTCCCATGATCATGGGAATGGCCGTCTTCAGCGGCAGTGCGGTGCCACCCGACTGCCCCACCAACGACACGATGGTGGCCGTGCTGGTACTGGAACTCTGCACCAGTACCGTCGCGAGAGTACCCACCGCCAGACCAGCGAAGGGGTTCGAGATCCCGGAGAACAAATTCTGAGCGGTATCACTTCCCAGTGCCTTAATGGCGGATCCCATCAGGCGGATCGAAATCAAGAACCCGTACACCAACATGAGCACATAACCCATTCGCAGGGCGATGGACGCTCGCGTGTGACGGAGCCCAGGGTCTTTACGGTTCATCCGGGATTCAGAAGAGTGGAGAGTTCAGGGGGGGTCCAGCCAAATTAGGACCCGCGATCTGGGCCTGAAGGAAGCGCAATTGAGCCTCGGAACGGGCTCCTGTCAACCGAAACTTGACCCGTTTTGGGTGGTACTGAAAATGACGCCCAAGCGGCAGGCAGGGGGCGTTTGAGGTCAGGGTTCCGGCAAGGGTTCAGGCCCTCTGCACCTATCGGCCGCTGGCCCCGACCCGCACGGGAGCACTGCGACCGCTGACCTTGAACGCCTCAAGCTTCGCCTTGAGTTCCTTCACAATCTCCGGGTGCTCGAAATAGAGGTTTGTCGATTCGCCAGGATCCTCGTCGAGCCGATAGAGCTGACCCGGCGCGTCGGGAGCCAGCTCAGGCAGAGCGTATGGCTTCATCCCCCAAGGGCCATCAAGGGAGTAGTTGTTTCCACCTGATCCCCTGTGGTCAAGGTACTTCCAGGGGCCGCGGCGAATGGCCAGCGCCAAACTCATGGTCTGGTGCAAAGTGTACTGACGCAGCGACTTGTTCCCTGCGGCACCCAAGAGCACAGGAAGGAAGTCGTAACTATCCTCGGCTGCGTCGTTCGCCAGGTCGGCCCCAACGATAGCCGCACACGTTGCCATCAAGTCGGTCAGACAGATGGTCTGATCCGAACGCGACCCGGCCTGGATTTTTCCAGGCCAGCGCGCGATAAATGGAACGCGGTGTCCCCCCTCCCAGTTGTCGCGTTTGACCCCACGCCAAGGTCGCGCCCCATCGTGCTTGTGGTCCTTCCGCATCGAGATGATCGTGGGCACCTCGGGGCCATTGTCGCTTGAGAAAATCACAAGCGTATTGTCAGCCAGACCATGCTCGTCCAGCGCTCTCATCAGTTCGCCGACAACGTAGTCCAATTCGAAGATGAAATCTCCATGCGGGCCCGCCTGTGTCTTGCCCTTGAAGCTGTCAGCGGCAAAGGAGGGCAAGTGCACCGCCTGCGTGGAGTGAAACAAAAAGAATGGCTTCTCGGGCTCCTCCTTTTTGCGCTCCTCGAGGAACGCGAGGCTCTTTTCAAGAAACACAAGGTCGACTTCCTCAAGGTCGTAACCCGGGGCGATCATGCCGGGCCGGTTGTCCTTCGAATAGGGATGATTGGGGAGCGGTTCACGGTCAATGATCCCTGTGGGTGGAACCGGGATGCGATCGCCATCCATATAGGCGTAGAGCCAGTCCGTCGTGGGGCAGCAAACCGTGCCAAAGAACTGATCAAAGCCGCGGTGGATCGGCGCATCGGCGATAGGGCGCGAATAATCGATGCGCCGCACCGCCTCTAGCCCGTTCTCGTTGATGGGTTCCCCCTGCTTATCAAGGAAGCTCATGCCCACGTGCCACTTACCGAAGAGAGCCGTCGTGTAGCCGGCAGCCTGAAACACACCACCGATCGTCGGACGTGCTTCTTCGATCATGCAAGGGCCGCCGGCCCCCGTAAAAACACCGCGCATCCCCGTTCGGAAAGCCATGCGGCCGGTCAGGATGCTGTAGCGTGTTGGCGTGCAAACGGTCGAGGGACTGTGTGCGTCGCTGAACAACATTCCCTGCTTCGCCAATCGATCGATGTTGGGCGTCGGAGCCTTAGCCTCTGAGTTGTAGCAGCCGACGTCACCATAGCCGAGATCATCCGCGAGAATCAGCAGCACGTTGGGACGCGCCGCGCGATCTTGCCCCACGGCCAACGGTGTAATCGCGGCTGCGACCATCAGGCAGAGAGGCAAGGTACGCAGGATCATGTTCTAGCCGGTTGCAAGGGTGACGAGATGGGCAAACTATGCTGCAGCTCAACGCGCAGGTACATCTCAGAGGGAAACCAGGGGCCGACTAGTAGCGTACAACGGGTGCGCTCAGGCAAAGGAGCCAGAACTGCAACAACCGGTTGGCATCAAATCAGTGACCATAGCGGGCATAGAAACCATTCTGGAACAGCTCCTTAGGGTCATGTCGGCGCTTGGCTGCGAAGAACTCCCCGTGCGAGGCATAGGCGCGTTGGAACTGATCGACCGTTGGATGCAGGCGGTATGGAAGGTAGTAGGTACCGCCCAGGTCAAGAGATACGTCCACCAGCGCGCGGGTGCACGCCGCCATGGCCGCCTCGCCAGCTTCAGTTTTCGCCTGACTGAAGAGCATCACCAGGGCTAACACGTCCTCTGTCGCGTAGCGCAAGACGGTGTCTTGGTCGGCACGCACGTCCCGCACAGTGACATTGAGAAGGTCTACGGAGTGAGCTCCAACGACATCACGTGCGCGAGCGAGGAAGGCGTCCAGGGCGTCATGTGGAACGAAGTACTCATGCAGAATATCCGTGATTTCACGGCTTCGACTGGCGTAGATCTCGACACCCTCATTCAAAATCTGATTGCGCGAGAAATGCTCCCCGCCAATGAACTCGCCGAAGGTCTTCTCCGTGGTCCAGCGCAACTCCTTGCCATAATCACTGCCAATCGAACCGCGGAACACCGCCCGTTTCAATCCCTGGAATTCCGGCGCATCCAATTCCGGCAAGCTACCGTCTGGGGCAGGGTCCGCCTCAAGCATGTTCACAATGGCTTGGGAGAACATCTGATCCTTCAGTACGCAAAGCCGCGCATAACCCATTTTGACGCCGGGCTTCTTCAGGTACTCGAGATACGTCTCAGCCAACTGATCGCAATCGATCAACTGACTGCTCATGCGGTAGCGCTCGTTCGGCACGATCTCGAGGACGGCATCGAGGATGATTCCAAACAGGCCGTAGCCCCCCAAAACCAGCGAGAACAGCTCTCGGTTCTGCGAGCGCGAGCAGGTCACGATGGTGCCGTCGGCCTTCATCAGCCGAAAACTCTTAACCGTGTCGCATATCGGGGGCCGGCCGTGCTGCCATCCATGGCAGTTGGCACCAAGGGAACCGCCGACGCTGAATGAGTTGTTGGACTGCATCACCGCCACTGAAAGGTGGTGACGATCCAAGAAGGGGATGACCTCTGACCAGCGCGCACCGGCCTGCACCCAGAGAGTGCCTTCATTATCCCCCAGGCGCATGGCGTTGAAAGGCAGCATGTCGACCACGATGCCGTCAGGAGTGATGGTATGCCCACCCATCGTGTGCCGCGCACCGGCTATCGAGATCGCGAGACCGCTATTGCTGGCCCGGCGCAGTAACAGTCGCAACTGCTCCTCCGCCCTGCCCGGGTCAGTCGGAATCGCCCAAATCTCGGCCACAGGGGTCTCGTTCAACCCACTCGCATCGTCCACATGTCCTACGGCCAGCGCCTCTCTGGTGTCCTGATCGGCAAGAGTATTTAGAAGCAGGTGCCGAGTCGGCCGAGCGACGTACACCACAACAAACAAGCCCAAGGCCCCGAGCAGCCAGGTCCACTTCGAAACTCTCCTCCAACGCGGGTTG
>JAPKBO010000031.1 GCA_028823395.1 Planctomycetota bacterium
CAATGTCCGCCACAGTCCAGGCCGTGCGGCCAACAGGCCATTTCATGAGGGCCGTGGGCGCCCGGGGATAGCGTCCCCTCCCGCCAAGAGAAAACACCGCCAGACCAGCGCTGTCCACGTGTACCAAATCCAGGTCCCCGTCCCCGTCCATGTCCCGCAGGGTCAGGTCCGCGGCTCCGGCGTTCAGTTGAATGAGAGTCTGCAGCCGATAGGGTCGAAAGCTATCCCCGCGCACAAACCTCCGTACGTTCGCGATATAGGGTGTGGATGGAAGGTCGCCACCAAGCTCATCTCCAAGCTCATGTTTGCCTTCAATGAGAGAAAGTGTCTTTTGTGCGAGATGCATGGCCCCATGTCGAATCGCTACTCGAATGGGGCGCGTAGGTGTTGCGGCAGCGCCCTGTTGAAATGCGGGAGCTTGCGCCGCACCAACCGGTTGTGGTGCTTGAGAGTCACTCTGGCAGGCGAGGGCCAAGAGAATCGGGAGTATCACGGTGCCCGTCGCTGGGTGAGGTAGATGGTCAGGTGTCGCTCGCTGCCCGAGATCACATCTCCGAGTCCGTCCCCGTTCAGATCCTGTACGCGCAGGGAAGTGAGGTTCCCGGGCGTCTTGAATGCCTTCCATGGGCTGGGATCCAGGCTCCATGAATCTCCACGGAAGAACCCGCCGTCCCGGAATTGGATGCGGCGCAAAGTGATGTGGCCCTCTAAGCCAATGGCGGCCAGATCCGCAACGCCATCACCACTTGAGTCCGCACGCAGCTCGTAGTTTCCCACGGCGTCCTGGAGATTGCTCTCGTCATACACCTCTTCGTGTTTGACCGCTGGCTTGCGGGCAAAGGCGCGTCCCTCGCCGAAGAAAACGAGGTGGGTGAACTGGAACTTCAGTCCCGTGATGGCCTGGGTGACGCTGGGAAGTTCGAATTTGCGTAGGACAAGATCCCCACGGCCGTCCCCGTTCACGTCGGTGACTTGCAGGCTCAGTTCTGTGCCCTCGACCTTGAGCACCTGGGTCACCTTGGGCGGTAAGAGTCGCTTGCCATCGTTGATCAGGACAAGGATTCGAGCTGGAGCCTTGCCGAGGGATTTCAGCTCGCCCTGCAAGATCACCAAAATGTCTATGTCGCGGTCTCCGTCCGCATCGGCCAGGATCAACCGGCGGCGTCCATCTCCTGGATCCATGTAGTCCGGAATGGGTTCGATACGGGTTGGGGTACGGCTTGCGGACAGATAGACGCGCAGCTCATCTTCCGCGAGTGCGAGCACGTCCCGGCGTCCGTCTCCATTCACATCCACGACTGCGGGTGCGTCGAAACCGTGGGACGATGCCAGCATGGTGCCGTTCGCGCCTCCGCTACCCATGAAGGGCCCGTTGCGGTCGCTGGCGTTGCGGTAGCGGCGTGTTGCTTCGTGGGATTCCACGTAGTCGCGGTGGGGGTCGGCCGAGCCGCCGCCGACCAGGTGCCTGCGGACGTAAATTGGATGGCCCTTTTCATCCTCTTTGGGATGGCCTTCTCCATCCTCTTTGGGTGACCAGAGCACCAGGCCCTCCTCCTGGGGTAGGAGTACCGGCTCCGCTCCTGTCTCCCCCGCATGCGGGAGGCGGTAGTCCCAGAAGGGTAGAGCCCAGGGGCTCGGGACGTCGAACAGCACAGGCGTCTCCGCCAGAACCTTCAGATTGTCCCGGTATCCGCTGTGGGTGACGCTGTAGGACCAGACCTTGGAGCCCGTAAAGAGCAGCAGCTCCAGACCCGCCTCGGGGCGCACGTCCGCCACGCTCCAGGCGGTGAAGTCCTTCATGATGCTGATCTTCACGCGAGGCTCCTTGGCGACTCCGGCCGTGCTCAGATCGTGCAGGCGCAGCTCGCGGCTGCCATCATCGAGCAGCAGAGTGAGTACTAGGTCCCGTGATTGACGGCCTTCGCGGCCGAGACCTCCCACGACTCTCCAATTGAGGAGGCGGGCTTCGAGTTCCAAGGACGCATCAACGAAAAAGACATCTTGAGTTCCCTCGGGGGCAGGAGCGTCCATTCCATGAACCTCGGCTCCGAGGATGCCGAGAGCGGAGACGGTCAGAGCCAAGGGGGCAATCACTGACCGAGCTCTCCTATGCCGCTGGAGAAACTGATGAAGCGCAGAATACTCCACCGGCGTTCGAGCCCGGTGCGTTCGTAGTGGAAAAGCCAGATCAGCCAGGCGTCGAGCAGATCAAGCGAAACGACATCGCCATCGGGGCTTGAGGTGTAGTCCACCAAGAAGGGGAGGTGGAGGTTTAGGATCCGGTTTGGAGCTGAGAGCAAGGTGAGCCTCACTTCGCCCCTATCGCCCTCGGAGTCGAGAGTTTCCAAACGGACCTTAGTTCCCCCGGGTAGGGCCTGCACCCGGCGAATGAGGGAGCGGGCCGAGTGCACGGGCTCTCCATCGAGTGCGGTCACCAGCGTACCCACCTTCATGCCTGCGTTGGCCACCGGCCCTCGTGGATCGGCTGTGACCAAGCGTACGCCACTCCCGACCGTCAGCCAGCCAGCGCGCGTGCGTGAAGGGTCGCTACGCCATACCCGTTCGGCCTCAGGCCCCGTACTCCCCTTTGAGGCTAATTGAACCTTCACGTCAAAGACCGAATCGCCGCGACTGACCCGCAGCGTTACGTCTTCCTCGACGGGCGACTGGTCAATCAGAACCTCCAGTGCACTGGGGTCATTGACCTCCTGTTCGCCAATTTTCAGTAACACGTCGCCCACCTGGAACCCGGCATTCTCCGCGGGTGAATTGCCCTCCACTCGGGTGACTTTTACCCCTGGCGCGAAGAATAGATCCTCCAGAGAGCCACTGTCGTTCTCGCGTACATCCAATCCCAGGAAATGGCCCGACAGGGCTTGGCCAGCACTCCACTCCAACACCTCGGGCAGAGGCTCAGGCAGAGGATAGGAAGGGCCCGTCATGCAGGCGGGCAGAAACAGCAAAGCAATCCAGCCCGACCTACGCAGGACGGTAGCGGGGGACGGGGGCCTACAGATGTGGCGTCGGCGCTTTGGTATGTGCATGGGGCAGCCTCCAGCGTACCCCACGGTTCAGCCCTGAACGAGCACCAAGAATTGCCGCCCGCCAATCTTCGGAGTGATTTCGAGGGGTGCTAAGAGGATCGTTGCCCGCGAACTCACAGAGTCCTGGACCGGATCACGGCCACCGCGGCGCCCACAATCAGCAGGGCTTGGGCCCAAGGCAACCACATAGCGAGACTCAGTAGCTCATCGGAGAACCCCCGGTCCGAAAACCCTTGTACCACCTGGGCGGCTTCACCAAGGGGCGAGGAGTCCGACAGGCTGGGGGCAAAGCTGGCAAAGACCAGGTAGAGGCTCTCCTGGCTAAGGGACTCTTTGATGAGGTCAAAAGCCACGAAGAGCACCAAGGTGGTTGCCACTGCGCTTACGGCGGTGCGCGAACAGGCCGAGATTAAGAGGCCGAACGCCCACAGGGCAACGAGGGCGGGTAGCGTCGCGAAGAGACCCAAGGCCACCTCGCCACGAAGCTCCTCTGCGCTCAAGATCTCGTAGCCCTCCTCGACTAGGGGGCCGAAATCCAATTGGGAACGGGCCACGAGCCAAGCGCCCAGGAAGGAAGCCAGAAGTCCGCCCAGAATTGGCAGCGGTGCAATGAGGAGTCGACCCAAGACTAGGGCCGGTCGTGAGACGCTGCGCGTCACGGCCATTCGCAGGAGCCCCGATTCGTGGTCGCCGGCCAGACTGCGGGCGCTGGTGACGAGTAAAGCGAACACCGTCAAGGCCAGACCGGTTCGCATGCCGTCCAGCATGCAGGCCCAGCCGCCTCCGCTCTCAACGGAGCCTTGGCCGAGAATCTGGATCGACGACGTCAGAGCACTGACGGCCGCCACAGCGCCGACCGTCACACCTACGATCCACAAACTGAGGCTGCGGATGAGTCGGTCGAACTCCGAACGGAGGATGCGAAGAGTGCCGGTCATTTGCGTGCTGACTCCTGGGCCACCAGCCGATCAAAGGCATCCGCTAGTCGTTGTCCTGCGGGTTGCAGGCGTACCAGTCCCGCGCCGGCCTTGACCAGCACCTCCGCCAACTCCGAAGGCTGTGCGCCGCTAGATCCAAGATCGACGTCGATCACCGATCCCTCTTGGCCGCAGACTTGCCAGCCGCCCATCCGGGACAGAGCCTCGAGTGCCAGCGGGGTGTTCTGCACCGTAGCCTGCAGCAAGCCTTCTCCTTGCCCCAGGATTTCACTGAGAGGCCCAGTGGCTACGCGCCGCCCGCGCACCATGATCGTCGCGTGGGTCAGTACAGGTTCGACGTCGTGCAATCGGTGGGTGGACAGGATCAGGGTCAGGCCGCTGGCGGCCAGCTTGCCGATGAGTGCCAGGATTTCGCGTGTGCCTACCGGGTCGAGGCCGGAGAGGGGCTCGTCGAGAACCACCAGTTCCGGATTGCCCGCCAGTGCTGTGGCCAGGGCCAGACGCTTGCCTTGGCCGAGGGAGAGGGCTCCCGCCCGGCGCTTTTTCAGGTCCGACAAGCCAACCAAGTCCAATACCTCATCGTGGGTCCGGCCGCCTTTGTGCCCGCGGATCATCGCGTGGTAGGCCAGGTTGGCTGCCACGCTGCGGCGCTTGAGGAGCACGGGCTGGTCGAAGACAACGCCCAGTCGCCCGCCCGTCCGATGGAGTGCGCGGGAGGACACCCCGAGCACCTCGACCGAGCCCTTGGTGGGACGCATGAGGCCCAGGGCGCAACACAGGGTCGTGGTCTTGCCCGATCCGTTGGGCCCGAGCAGGCCGTGGACCTGTCCGGGGTGCACTTCGAAGGACAGATCCTGCACAGCCTTCACCGATCCGAAGGACTTGTGCAGGGAGTGGATTGCGAAGCTGGCCATGACTTCTCTCAGCTTGGACGCTGGAACCGCCGGATTCAACCAATAGCTTTGCGCAGGGCGCGGGTATGGCGGTCGTCCGTTCCGCAGCACCCCCCTACTCCGGCTGCGCCCAACTGAATAGCTGTGGCCAATTGAGTGGCAAAGCTCGCCGGTTCCTCTGGATATATCAACCTACCTTCCTCTTCCGCGGGCAGGCCTGCGTTGGGACGCAGAAGAAGGGGTAGGTCGGTCGCCGTCAGACAGAGGGGCAGGATGGCCAGCAAATCCGGGGCTGAGCAGCAGTTGAGTCCGAGAGCTGTGGCTCCTTCCGCGGCCAGAACACCCAGGGAGTCGATCAGGGTGCTGCCTCCGAGTTGATGCAGCTCACTGCCCGATCCGGTCGGGGCCAAGCTGACGCTGACCTCTAACCTGGTTGCCCCGCGGGCAGCTTCGAGAGCCACCCGGGCCTCCTCGGGGTCCGTGAAGGTCTCAAGGCCCAGGTAGTCGACCCCCGCCGCTGCCAGGGCCTCCGCTTGTTGCGCGAAGGCATCCGTCCATTCTTGGCAAGAGCCAGCGTTCTGCATCCGTTTGCCACTGGGTCCGATGTTTCCCGCCACGAGAGGCCGTTCGGACAAGGGGGATCGTGCAGCACACTCCAGAGCGATCGCGGCGCCACGTTGATTAAACTCCTCCGCACGCCCGGGATGACCTCGCTCTGCCAAGGCCAAGGCGTTCGATCGAAAGGTATTGGTCTGAAGAACCTGACTGCCAGCGCGGCGGTGGGAGTCATGCACCTCGCCGACTTCCTGTGGCCGATCAACGTTCCAAAGATCCGGGACCACGTCGCGTCCGAGGCCTCTGGCAAACAGGGCCGTTGCTAGAGCGCCGTCTAGGAGTAACGGCCCTCGGGCTATCCGATCAGTGAGAAGCGTGGGGTGCCGGTCCATAAGCCCACGATACGGCCCGAGCTCACTTGGAACCCAAGCTCAGAGGTGAAACCGTTCGCGTTCTCCTCGCTAGGTAGCCTGCAGCCACGCCGGCCGCCTGGACCGTTTACCCACTGTTCTTGGGCCAGAATTTTCTGGCCGCAGGCATTCTAGGCCGGCGTTGGCTGCACCCTCGGGGGGGATTACTTGTGACGGCGATGGGGTGAGAGCCGCGCTGCTGTTGGCGTCGCTACGGGAAGATCAGTTGATCAGCCCCGAAATCCCCTTCGAGAAACGTGAGGGATTCATGCCATCGCGGTGCCAGTACTGGAAGCGCCAGGTGTTGCCGTTACACAGCGCACCACCAATGGTGGGCACGCCGCCGCCCGGGGCGGAAGCCGCGTTCAAAAGGTCAATGCTGTACGTGCCCGATGTACTGATGGCGCCCGCGTCATTGCTGTAGCGACCGATCGTCGAGCCAGCGAGGCACAGTTCAGAGACCCCCGTGGGGCTCACGGCCGTCGTCCCTAGTCCCACGAGGGGGTAGGTGAACTGATTGGTGAAGGGCGTGCTCAGGTCGAGGGAGATCGAGCCACCCGAGCAGTCGCAAGTACTGAGGGTGACGTCGCCAAGGTTGTTGAGGTCGGTATCACAGAACACGACGTTGCAATTACCGCCGCTGCCAGGTGTGCCATCGGCCACGAGATTGAGATCGATCTGTATGTCGGTGTCGATCGCTGCCACGGTCGCGGTGAGCAGCAGATTCGCCAGGAATCCAGGGGGCAGGATCGTAGGGAGGCTCACAGGGACATTGGTGAGTTGGAATCCCGGGAACGGGTCATTGGTGGCCGTCTGATTGTTGAAGGCGAAACCTGCAGAGGCTGTTGCGCCGCTGCTCGTCAGGGTCACGAGGCCGGTCACGGGCATCGATAGGTCAATCGGTGGGATCGGGATGGCGACACCGTTGAAGTCTGCGGTCAAGGTCATGAGCACAGGAACGACGGCTGCGAAGTCGTAGTCATTTGCGCCGGCCCCGGGCACTAGGGTGCCGCCCATGCTGGCTCCTGTCTGAACTGCAGTAGCCCCAGTGACGTTGATGTTCCCGAGAGGAATCGTGACGGGAATGCCACCCACGTAGAGCGAGTCGGGATTGTAGGTACGGAATGTGCTGAACAGGAGTGTGACGCTAACGGATGCCGTTCCACTCGAGCCGGCCAATATGTCCACGTCGGTCCCCGAGAGGCTCATGCTGAGGGTGCCCGGATCCAGGCTCATGCTGAACGCGCCGGAAGGTGCGCCGGAGAAAGTAGCGAGGTTGTCGATTGTCGTGCTCAATGGGACGACCTCGTTGCCGCTGCCTCCGAATATGCCGTTCGCCGTGCGTGTGCCTCCGGGATTTGTCGCTGCGTCATACTCGCCAATGACGGACCCCAACAGGTCGGTTTCCAGGTCGGCGTATACCGATGAGCCACTCTGCGTCTGATCGATGACGAAGTCGAAGTTCTGGGCGGCGGAGGGGACGGCTAGGGCCAGAAAGGAGAGGGCTCTAAGGAACATTGAAAAGCGGGGGGAGGGGCTGGGAGGGGGGGACCGGCCCGCAATTCTACCACTCCAGGGGGCCTTGCGGTGCCCCCAAGGTCTAGTCGGATCTCTGAACAGAGCGTGCAAAGCGTCTCACTATGTGCCCCGCTGGTTCCACCTCGTGGATGGAGCCCGCGCTCTTGCCTGCCTGGAATACATCCCGGTAGGAGAGCCCCTTTTGGGACGATCGCTTCAATCGTCGTAGCGACCGCACGGTGTAGAAGGTGCGCATCCAATGTTTGGTGCGCGGGTGGCGCAGGAGCCAGCTTGCAACCGGTCCTGCTGTCGGGCCCAGCCGTTTCACCAGGGGGGTCTGGATGACGGAGCAGGGCACGCCCGAGAGCTTGTCCGTGAGCACGATGTCGTCCTCCTCGGCCTCGATGATGGCCCTGTGGTAGTCGGCATGTACCGCGCATTCAGTGGCGGCGATAAAGCGCGTCCCCATCTGGACGCCGTCGTACCCGATGTCCAGGGCAGCCTTGAACTGGGTCGCATCGCCGACACCACCGGCCAGTACAAGGGGGACTCCCAGGTCTGCCAGCTCCTCGTACAAGTCCTCGGGGCTGCGACCGCCCGCATGCCCGCCCGCCCTGCTGTTGACGCAGATCAAGCCGTCGACCCCCTCTTGCAAGGCCTTGTCGGCCCAGCGCCTCTCCGTGACGTCGTGGTATACGACTCCGCCGCAAGCGTGTACGGCATCTACGACCCAGCGGGGATTACCGAGGGCCGTGACGAAGAACCGCACACCTTCCTCGAGGGATATGTCGATCCACTCGCGCATGCGATCTTCGTAGCGCTTGACCGATTTCTCGACGATCGCGTTGAGGCCAATGGGCTTGTCCGTGAGGGCTCTAATCTCCCGCAGGCCCGCACGGAATTCCCGGCCGTGCACGTAGGTCAGTGAGATCGGTTGGACGATGCCGATGCCTCCCGCCTCGCTGGTCGCCGCCACAAGCTCCGGATTGCTGCAGGGGTACATGGCCCCACAGATGATCGGATAGTCGATGCCCGCGTGGAGCGTGAAGGCCGTCTTGATGGGGGGGGGATTCGTCTCGTTCATTGTTTGGCTTTCTCGGGTCGATGGCCGATGAGCCAGTGCACGGTGGTGACGGCCACCTGTTCGCCGGTGGGATCGCACAGGAGTGCCTGCACCTCCACGGTCTGGTCCTCTTTAGAGTTGAGTATCCCTTCGAAGTTCGGACAGGTGCAGGTCGCCCGAAGAGTTCCGCGCGCCTTCTTCAAATAGGATGTCTCGATCTTCGTGACGATGCCGCGCAGATGGGGGGGGAGCCCAACGAGCATCGCCAGACCGCTGGACAGCTCGCCCAGGTTGCAAAGAGCGATGGCGTGGACGCTTCGCAGGTGGTTGCGCACCTTGCGTCGGTCGGGCAGGTCGAGAACTGCGTGGCCCGGTTCGAGCTCCACCACGTTCGCCCCGATCGATCCCGAGTAGGGCACCCCGAATCCGATCAGACGCGAAAAGATCCAGCGGCCACCGGGAATGCCGGACAGTCGCTGCCACATGGGGAAGATACGTGCGGGATCCACAGGGGGAAGTTTAGGGTTTGGGCGCTGTACTGCACGCACACACTTTCCCTGGATGTCGGCGACGAGGATTCAATGCCGAGAAGGTTTGAGGCTCGGCATGGGAAGACGCGGCCTACGTCTGCGCCGGAGCGGGGGCCCTATCCGAGCCTGGGGATGCGGCGCAGGCCTGCAGCAGCGCTTCCAGTTGGTCGTAGTAACCCTGGGGGCGGAAGTCGCGTTCGACCCGCTGCCGGCCGGCTTCGCCCACTTCGCGGCGCAGGTCGGGGTCGGATAGGGCCGTGTCGATGGCGAGGGCCATGGCGTCCACGTCCTTGCGCGGAACGCACCAGCCGCCCACTCCTTCGGTCAGCCATTCTCTGACGCCACCTACGTCAAAGGCGACGACGGGCACCCCATGGGCCATGGCTTCGATACCCACCAAGCCGAAGGGCTCGTCCCAAACGGAGGGGAAGATCACGAGATCGGCCTGTGCGTACAAGTGCTCTATGGGGGCTGCGTCCAGCCAACCCGTGAAGTGGACGCGCTCGCCAAGTCCTTCGTCCGTGGCTTTCTGCTGCAACCACTCCGCCGCTGGTCCGGCCCCGGAGATGATGGCTCGGAAGGAACCCGTCACCTTGGTCAGGGCGGTCAGTAGGAAATCGACGCCTTTGTCCGGAAGTGTCAGGCGCGCGGGGGTGAAGAGCACGGGGCCGGACTCGGCGGCCAGGAACTTGCGCGTTGCCTCCGGCAGATCGGCGTTCTCCTCTCCAATCGTCGCTTGGGCTCCGGCCTGTGTGCAGTAGGGCAGGACCGTGATCTGCTCTTGGGACATGCCCACGGCGATCAGTTCGTCGGCCATGTAGCGCGAACCCACGAGTAGCCGCTGGGAGCGTGTCGACAACTGCAACTCACGCTGCTTGGCGCGCAGGCGGCTTGTGGGGCCGAGCACGTCGCCCCGCGAGTGCGCACGGGAGAGTCCATCGCAGCTCTCCCCGAACCAATGCCGGGTCAGGCAGCCCATCCCCATGGGCTCCGTGCAGGGCTCGCCGCCCACGAGCATCTTGTTCAGGCCCGGGCAGAAAAGGGTGTGGTCCTGAACGAAACGCACCAGGGGCGCCGCTCCCAGGTGCTCTTCGATCACCCAAGGTGCACAGGGAGTCAGTTGGAAAATCAGGTCCGGCCGCAACTCGCTCAAGCGCTTGCGCAATCGGTGGCGATCCTTGGCGTCGGGCGTCAGCTCGCCCAAGGGCTCGAAGAGCTCAAAGGAGAGGCCAGGCTCGGGGTAGCCTTCGCCCGTGCCATGCAAGACCGTGACCTCGTGGCCCCGGGCTGCCAGTTGGCGTGCAGTTTCCAGCGCATAGCGCTCTGATCCGCCGATCAGGCGCCAGTGTCCAACCCCCAGGAGCAGTCGCATCGTGGGGGCCAATCTAGCACTCAGGTAGATGGGGTCGAATAGCGGATCAGCTGCCGATGGTCATCAGGAATTCGGCGTTGACGCTGGTCTTGCGCATCTTCTGGATGAGCATTTCCATGGCCTCCACCGGGTCGAGCTCGTTGAGCACCTTACGCAGCATCCAGATGCGCTCGATCTCCTCAGGAGTGAAGAGCAGCTCTTCCTTGCGCGTGCCCGAGCGGTTGATGTCGATGGCGGGGAAGATGCGTCGGTCGGAGATGCGCCGGTCCAGCACGATCTCCATGTTGCCCGTGCCCTTGAACTCCTCGAAGATGACCTCGTCCATTTTGGAGCCGGTCTCGATCAGGGCCGTACCAAGGATCGTTAGGGATCCACCGTCCTCCATGTTTCGCGCGGCACCGAAGAAGCGCTTGGGAAACTGCAGGGCCGTGGCTTCCAGCCCGCCCGAGAGGAGCTTGCCGTTGCTGGGCGCCTCGACGTTGCAGGAGCGAGCCAGGCGCGTGATGGAATCGAGCAGGATGACCACGTCGGCTCCAGCCTCCACCATGTTCTTAGCGCGCTCGATCACCCGCTCGGCTACCTGGATGTGGCGCGAAGCAGGCTCGTCGAAGGTAGAACTCACCACCTCGACCTTGTCGCCCTTCACGCTGCGTTCGAAGTCGGTGACCTCCTCGGGGCGTTCGTCCACTAGTAGGATGATCAGGTGCGCGTCGGGGGCATTGGTCACGATGGACTGGGCGAGCATCTGCAGCAGAACCGTCTTGCCCGTGCGCGGAGGCGCAACGATCAGGCCCCGTTGGCCGCGGCCCACGGGGGTGATGAGGTCCACGATGCGCATCTCGAGGGGGTTTTCGGGTGCTCCCTCGAGGATGATGCGCTCTTCGGGGTAAAGCGGCACGAGCTCTTTGAACGGTGCGCGGCCCATGGCTTCTTCGGGGTCGGCCCCGTCGATCATCTCCACATCGTGCAGGCACAGATACTTCTCGCCCTCGCGCACGGCGCGCAGGGGGCCGCGCACCGTCATGCCCTGAATCAGGCCATATCGCTCGCGCAACTCCTGGGGTACGAAGACGTCCTCCTCGGCGGGGATGTAGTCCCGGGAGTGGGTGCGTAGGAAGAAGTGCCCTTTGCCGTGCTCGTCCAGTATGCCCTCGGTCATCACTGGGACGTGCGAGTTCAAGCGGTGGGTGGTGATCTCCCAGAGGGCATCACGACGGTTGCGGCCAACGAAATCGGCTACGCCTTCTTCTTCGGCGACCACGTGCATCTCGTTGAGGTTGGCGGCCAGAAGGTCTGCGTGCTCGACGGAGGGTCGCTTACCGCGACCCTTGGCCTTGGGCAGACTCTTGACCAACTCCTTGTAGTCGTCCTTCCCCAGGCTGGTGGGCAGGGCGTGAAAGTCGATGAACACTCCACCCTGCTTGCTGGGCTTGGGATTCTGGTAGGAGTGGCCGTGAGCTCTGGGCTTGTAGGGGCGTTTGGTCTGGGCCATGGGCCGATGAGGGGGTCAGGTCAGGCCTAGTTGGGCCCGCAGTTGATCGACGGCGTCGTCCAATTCATGGTCGCTGCCGTCGTTGGCGACCACGAAGTCTGCGCGTTCGCGCTTGTGTGAGAGGGGGATCTGGGTGGCCTCGCGTCGGGCGACCTCATCGGCGGGCCATCCGCGCTGTCGCGTGGCACGCTCCTGGCGCAGGGCCGACGGAGTGTCCACGAAGATGAGGTACCTGCAGCGACTGGCGAGCCCATGCTCGCCGTCGTTTTCGAGAAGCAGCGGAACGTCGAGCACGATGGGCTCGGCGCCAGCGGTCTGCGCCTCGATCAGGGCTTGCCCAATCCTCGCACGAACTCGCGGATGGATCCAGCCCTCTAATGTCTCCCGCAGTCCGGGATCGACAAAGACCTGCTTGGCGATGACCTCTCGGCGCACCTGCCCTTTTCCATCGATGACGTCAGGACCGAAGGTCTGAATAAGGAGTGGGGCAAGTTGGGGCAACTCCAGGGCCTCTCGAGCCAGAGCGTCCGCCTGGATCAAGCACCCTGCGGATCCGGCGAGGCGCGTCCCGACCCGGGTCTTGCCGGCCGCCACCCCCCCCAGGATTCCCAGGATCAGGGGCTCGGTGGCCCTGGGTGCTGAGGGAGTGCTGGACATATAGATGTTGCGGGGAAGGAAACCCCAGGGGGCGTGGGGGGTAGGCCGGACAAGCCCCGGCTGGTGGAGAAGCGCTTGGTCGATTCTCGCAGGTGGGGCTACTTGGAACCAGGGACCGTCCGAGAAGCACCCTCCCATGCGAATCCTCTGCCACACATTGAACCGTCTCGGGACCCGTCTCGGGCCTTCGGCCCCTATTTGTGGGCGAGTTTCAAGGGTGGATACGGGCTCGGATGGGTCAAGGCAGGACGCGAGAAGGGGCTTTCGACTTGCCGTGGAGAGCGCCTTCGGGTATCTAAATGGCCCCGGAATAGGCTCTCTGCCCATGTCTAGTCGTCCCTCGGCTCGACGGTCCGCCTCCAAGTGGGTTCCGTGCATCCAATTTACTCTCTCCGTGGTTTCGTCCCCACGCGCTCCCCTAGGGAGTGTCAGGGACCCCAATCAGGATCTGCTCGCATGAACAAGTGTTCGCAGCGCGGCGCTGCCCGCGTCTCCGCAGCTTGGATGATCGTCGTGATCGTCCTGTTCTTCGTTTCTCTCGGCTTTGCCTACGTGGCCAACCAGGAGGCCGTGACATCCAAGGATGCCGCGACCGCCGCAGCCGCGGATGCCCTAACCGCAGAGGCAAGCTATAGCGCAGAACTGGACAAGACCCGCGAGGTCTCCAAGGTTTTGGGATTTTACAACCGAGAGCTCTTGGGCTCGACTAGTGATGTCACCACGGCGGGTGATGGTCTCAGTAGCCTTAGGGCAGTGATCAACATGCCCGAGTCCGTACAGGACTACGAGAAGGCTATCCAGCCGGTGATTGATGCACTGCGCTCCAAGGATACGGAGATCTCTAACCTGAAGACTCAGCTGACCAACACGGAGGGACGGCTCTCGGCGGCTCAGCAAGCCAACCAGACCATCTCTACCGAACTGCAAAGCAAGATCAGCAAGGCCTCCCAGGACTACTCGGACCTCGAGCAGCAGGCTGGGGACGAGAAGACTCGCCTTGAAAATGACGTCGCTCAGTTGCGATCCACCGTCAACCAACTCAACAGTGACTTGGTCACCGAGAAAGGGTCGATCGATGATCTGCAGGCTCAGTCTCAGCGCGATGCGTCCGCAGCGACGACCCGTGCCGCGTCCCTCAACCGCCAGCTCAAGATCCTGAAGGAAACTTCGGGTCCCGATGGTGAAATACTTGCCGTCTCTCGTGGCTTGATGACCGGCTGGATCAACCGCGGTGCGGCGGATCGCGTCAGCCGTGGCATGGTCTTCGAGGTCCGCACGGGCAACCCCAACCCTGCCAGTCAGGGCCAGACCAAGGGCTGGGCGGAAGTCACAGAGGTTGAGGAGCACCGCTCCTTAGTGCGCATCTTTGACGAAGCCGATCGTTACGACCCCATCGGGGCGCGTGACATGATCTACAACCCGGTTTTCGATCCTAGTGGCGACCGCTACGCGGTCCTCGTGGGTCGCTTTTCAGGTGCCTACAACGGCGCCGAGGTCCGGGCTCTGCTTGAGAGCGTCGGAATCACCGTCCAGGACTCGCTCGACTTGACCACCAACTACCTGATCGTGGGCGGTCCGGTCTTCGTGGACTCCGATGGCGAGCCCAGCGAGGACCCGATCCAGGCTTCAGAGTTGTCGGAGTACCAGGAAGCTCAAGCTCAGGGCGTGTACACCATCTCCATCAACGATTTGAGGCAGTACTTCAAGAAGTAGCACTCAATTGCACTCACGGCCCTTTGGATGCTGAGTCCAAGGCGCTACAGGGTATTCTGGAGGGGCGGGCCATTTGGCTCGCCCCTCCTTTTTTTGATGAGTCTGGTTCTGCACGAGCCACACCTACCCCCTCAGCCCTGTTCGTCGCCCAAGTATGGTCGAGCACGTTACCGAGAAGACCGAGAGTGACGAGGATGATCGGCGCATGACCCTTGGGGAGCACCTCGAGGAGTTGCGAATGCGATTGTTCCGATCCGCGATTGCGGTGGCTGTGGTTTTCTGCGCGTGCTGGAGCTATCGGGCGCCTCTGACGGACTACATTTTTGCACCCTATGCGGCGGCCGCTGAGAGGCTCAACGCCGACTTAGACCAGCGCGCGGTTGAGGCCATCACTCTGGCCGAGGCAGAGGATGCTCCAGTCGAGGAACTGGGAGAAGAGGAGTGGCGCGAGTGGTACGGGGAGGCCGGCTATCCCGAATTGAAGGTCCTTCGGAGCGACCTCCGTGTGCCCGATCGAATGAAGGGGGATGCGGCCTCACACGGGTTTATCTTCATTGTGAAGATGTGCTTGTTCGTCAGCCTGTTTCTGGCCGGCCCCTTGATCCTGTGGCAGGCATGGATGTTCGTTGCGGCGGGTCTTTACCGCAAGGAGCGCGGAGTGGTCTACCGCTACTTCCCGTTCTCGACGTTGCTATTCCTGGGCGGGGTGCTCTTCGGCTATTTCGTCATGGTGCCCAATGCCCTGTACTTCCTGGCACGCATGACCCTGACGCAGATCCAATATTTCGAAAGCGTCGGCAACTATTGGTCGTTCTTCGTGACCCTGACCCTAGCGTTGGGCGGCGTATTCCAGTTGCCCGTGATCATGATGGCCCTGGCTAAGCTCGACATCGTAGCGCCTGCGACCTTCGCCAAGTTTCGGCCACACATGCTCGTCGGCTCCTTGCTCTTCGCCGCGATTATCACCCCACCCGACCCCTATACCCAGATGATGATGGCCGTCCCCATCGCCATCCTCTATGAGGTGGGAATCTGGATCGGGCGTGTCGTGGCTCCCAAGTCGGTAGCTGACTCCGATCAATGACGGTCCGCGGATGTCGAGCTGCGGCCTTGGCCGTCGGGGATGAGCTGCTCGATGGCTACCGGACCGATCGGAACTCCCCGGCCCTTGCGCGCTTCCTTGGGGAGCGAGGGTGGAGCCTGGAGCGGATTCAGGTGGTTGGCGATGAGGAGAGCGTTATTGCCGCGGCCTTGGTGGAGTTGGCCCGGGACCATGCCCTGGTGCTGGTGAGCGGAGGCCTAGGACCGACTCTGGATGACGTGACTCGCCACGCTCTCGCGCAGGCAGCGGGAGTGGCCCTCGAACCCAACCCGGAGGCTTGGGCTCAGGTCCAGGCCTGGTATCAGCGTACCGACCGAACCCCACCCTCTTCCAACGCAAGGCAGGCGCTCGTGCCTGAGGGCGCGCGCCCCTTGGAAAACGTGCAGGGGACAGCGCCCGGGATCCACATGCGCATGGCCGCTACCGATGTGTTCGCTTTGCCCGGGCCCCCACGCGAGTACGAGCCCATGCTGGAGGCGCACGTTGCCCCCTGGCTTGCTGGTCAGGATGATGGTGGAAGGGTGCGTCGGGTCCAGCGGTTTCATCTGTTCGGCATCTCCGAGAGTCTCTTCGCGGATCAGGTTGCCGGTTGGATGGAGCGCGGATGCAATCCGCTCATGGGCGTGACCGCCAAGGATGGCGTGCTCTCGGTGCGTTTGTTGGCGGAGGGCGCAAGTGAGCAAGCAGCCCAAGCTCTTCTGACCGCACGCACCACGGAGTTTTTGGGGCGTCTGGGGGAGTATGTCTTCAGTGAGGAAGAGTCCGATCCTGCGCGGGTCCTGGGTGCTGAGCTGCTCTCAACGGGCACTTCAGTAACCACTGCGGAGTCCTGTACCGGTGGGGCCCTAGCCCAGGCTCTGACCGGAGTGGCTGGAATCAGCGAGGTTTTCCGTGAAGGCGTCGTGACCTACGCCAACCAGGCCAAGGTGGAGCGGCTCGGAGTGGACGAGGAGCTGCTCCGTTCACACGGTGCCGTTTCGGGGCCTGTGGCCGAGGCTATGGCGTGTGGGATGGCCGAGCGGACCGGAGCCGATCTGGCTTTGGCGACCACGGGGGTTGCTGGCCCCGGGGGGGGTACGGATGACAAACCTGTGGGTCTGGTCTGGTTCGGGGTGCACTTTAGGGGGCGGACAGCCAGTGTGGAGCGGCGTTGGCCCCCTGTGGGGCGTGAGCGGATCCGGCGCTGGGCGACGGCACAGGCTTTGCTTCTGGGGTTGAGGGCTGTTCGTGGCCAACCACTGGATTGACGCGGCCGGGCTTCGAAAAACCCGCCCGGGGGGATCCACTCCAACGGGGTGCGTTGCTATCTTGTCGCCCGGACCATCGTTACCCCGTGGTGTAATTGGCAACACAACTGGTTTTGGTCCAGTCATTTCAGGTTCGAGTCCTGGCGGGGTAACCATTTACAGGGGGGGGGAATAGGCGCGAGACGTGTGCGTCGATGAGGTCCCAGCAATGACCCTCGTCCGTCCGGAGCTCTTGTCTCCCTGACCTCTTCCCTCATCTTCACCCATGTTGCGGTCCCTCTTTATCTTCGCCTGCTTGTTGCCCTTCCTGACGGCCTCCCCTTGCCTGGCCGAGGGTGGAGTGCAGTTGAGTCTCGAAGGGACTTCTGGGCCCCACGGGGCGCTGATGGAATTGAATGTCACCGCCTTCGACACCAAGTCCTCGGACCTCCGGACGGTGCAAGTGGACTTGAGCCTGTACGTTGCTGCAGGCACTCCGAGCAGTGACGTGCTCGCTATTCTCAACGCCAGAATTCAAGCCGCGGGAATCACCACGGTTTTGCCCACGACGGAGAAGCGCCTGGCCAGCCTCTTTGTGTCGGATGCCACTCGGGTGCGCTCACGCGTCGGAGGTGATTTCGAATTGACCATCACCACTAGCGAAGGACCTCCCACTTGGATCCGCTTGGAGCGCCCCGCTCGACTGGAGAGCGTTTCAACGCTGCGTATAGCCGCGGTCGGCCGTTCGAGCATTGATGGTCGCACCGGTACGGACAAGCTGACCTTGGAGTTGGATGCCAAGGCGAACGCCCCATCTGTCTCTAACTCCTTGCACAAGCATGCGGGCGCCTTGGGTTGGCTGAGCGATCGCCCCGAGTTGAGTTCATGGCGACCGCTACGCGTCGGCGATGGTCTGCTGGTTGTCGGCTGCAGCGTGAGTGTCTCCAGTGCCGACCCTTGGTGGCTGGACATCGGCCTGTAGCCGGGACCTGAGTTCAGCGCCGCTGCAGGAATGCTTGGGACGCGTAGCGTTCCCCTAGGCGTTGCGCCGCGCTTCGCTCGGACGAGGTGGCTGCGCCCCGTTCGAGGCGCACCTTGAAGCTCGTTTCAAAGGTCCGTATGAGAACCGGCACGAGGGCTCCCATGGGGTCGCCGGCAGGCAGGCACTCCTCAAGGGTGGCGATGTCTCCCTCCAAGGGCGTGCTGCCCAGTTTGATGGAACCGTGGTGGAGGACCCGACCGCCGCGGCGACGCTGAGCCGATCCGACTCCTTTCCGCTCGCCCCAGGCCACGTCCAGGGGCGTCGATTCATGGAAGCACATACCCGACTTCTCGCGGTCCGATCGCAGGCCGCCGGACCCGGCGAGGCTTCCCTCGACCCCGAATTCCGTCAGGGCCACGATCAGGGCCCCGTGGATGCGTCCGTAGGAGAGCGGCACCGGGCCTCGGAAGAGTGCGTGGCTCTGGGGCAAGACGATGGAGAAGGTCAGCTCCTGAGTGTGGTGGATGGCCCCACCTCCCGTAATGCGCCGAACCACCGCACCTGCGCTCTCGGTACCCGGTACATCAGCCCATTTCTGGAAGTAGCCGAGGCTGAGGGTGTCGGGCGACCAGGTGTAGAGCCGGAGTGTGGGCGGCGCCTCGGGATCATCCAGCAGGGCCTCGTCCAGGCCCATGTTGAACTCCGGGGTGGCATCCCAGGATTCAATCAGGCGCCAGGTCTCGAAGGTTCCGGATTCGGATCGCACCGAGGGCCGCGTCATAAACGATCTACTCGTCCGCTTCGCCCACCGAGGCCTCATAGCCTTCGGCGTCGAGCAGGTGGCTCATACTCGTGTCGTCGGGCTTGACGCGGATTAGCCAGCCCTTGTCCCAGGGATCCTTGGCCAGCACCTGGAGGTGATCCTCGATGGTCTTGTTGACCTCCACGACCTCTCCGGCCACGGGTGAGTTCAGGTCGGCTACGGCCTTGACCGATTCGATCTCGCCGAAGGTTTCGCCCTGAGTGAGCTTGCGGCCCGGCTCGGGCAGGTCGCAGTAGACGAGGTCGTCCACGTTTCCGTGGGAGAGCTCTTCCACGGCGTAATCAGTGATACCGAAGATGACGGTGTCACCGTCGGTTTTGACCCATTCGTGGGAGGGGAGGTAGTGGCGGTCGTCGGGGCGCATGGGAAATAGGGGGGTGGAGGTCGAGGTGAGTGGAGTCAGGATCGCTTGCGCGAGTAGAAAGGTAGATCCACGACGGTGCAGGCTTGCCGCTTGCCGCGAAGATCCATGTCAACCACCTGGCCCGTTTGGGCCAGGTGCAGTGGGAGGTAGGCCGTGGCTATGTTCTTGCCCACGGTAGGGGAGACGGCGCCCGAGCAAATCGTGCCGACAGCTTGTTCTCCGTCGAGGAGTGTGTACCCCTGGCGCGGGACGCGCTTGCCATCCGTGACGAGGCCGACCAATGCGCGAGAGGGGGTTGTGTGTAGAGCTTCCAGGGGGGCGCGACCGATCCAGTCGCCCTTCTCCTCGTGGAAAGAAACACCGAACTTCAATCCGGCCTCGATGGGGTTGTGCTCGGCGTCAATCTCGTGGCCGTAGAGGGGCATGCCTGCCTCAAGGCGCAGAGTGTCACGGGCGCCTAGGCCGATAGGTGCCATACCACTGGCCTGGCCCGCTTCGAGGAGGCTTCGCCAGGCGCCGACGGCTTTGTCGGTGGGCAGGTAGATCTCGAAGCCATCCTCGCCTGTGTACCCGGTGCGGCTAACGCGAACGTTTGGGCATCCACATACCGTGCCATGGGCGAACTTGTAGTAGCCCAATTGGGAGAGGTCCAAGTCCTCAGTCACGCGCGCTAGGCTCTCTTCGGAAAGGGGGCCTTGCAGGGCGATCATGGCCAACTCATCGGTCTGGTCTTCGAATGTCACGTCAAACCCATCCGTGTGGGCGAGCAACCAATCGCGGTCCGCGTCGGCGTTACCCGCGTTGACGACGAGGAAGACCTCATCCTCTCCCCGGTAGACAAGGATGTCATCGATGGGGTTGCCGGTCGGGCGACACAGCAAGCCATAGCGTATGGAGTTGACTGGAATGCGCGCGCAGTAGCAGGTGGCCACGTGGTCCACGAACGCTACCGCATCGGGGCCCGTGAGGTTGAAGCGCCCCATGTGGGAAAGGTCGAACAGACCCACTCGCTCACGCACGCGGCGCACCTCTTCGAGGATCGGCCCGTACTGGACGGGCATGTGCCATCCGCCAAACTCGACCATCTTCCCGCCAAGGGGTTCGTGTTCGTCGTGTAGGGGGGTATGTCGCATGGATAAAGGCTGGCGCACGAAAAGAGGCGCAACGGTCGGTAGATCGTTGCGCCCCTGTTCGATGGGTCCCTGGAGGGGACCGAAGTGTTCAGAGGGTTTGACGGGCTCCAAGTCCCTGGTGCCTGAGAGTTTCGCTCGGGTGTCCCCGGCTTGCCCCTTCGGCGTCTGCGCGAACCGTGCCGCAGATCTCTCCCTGGAGTCCGTTTGCCGTTTTGTTCGGCGGGGGCGGATTCTAGTGCTTCGGAGCGCGAGATCCCAGAGGGGGAGTGGGGCCTTACGCGAAGTGGAAACCCTTTCCCTCCTGGCCGGGGCCCTGACCCCTCCTACGGCCAGTCCTCTGTGGGTAGGGGCCTCCACGCCCCAGCGGGGTACGATTTATAGGGGCAATTCTGACTTGGTCCCGTCATCGAACATGATCCGCTCCGCCTCGCTCGCCCTGCTCTTCAGCTTGATCTCTTCTCAAGCCTTGGCGCAGGACCCCTTTGCAGGGGGGGAGCGCTGGCACCTCGACGCGACCGCATGGGCCCCCTGGGTTCCGGGTGCAATCGCGTTCGCGGCTCGCGAGGACCTCGTCTGGACAGGCAGCAAGGGACCCTCGGGAGGCATGCTGCTGTTTTACAGTGCCTCCAGCGGTATCCAGGCTCCCCGAGCGTCGGACCCCAGCACCCAGCTCGGTGCAAGCTACCTGCACTGCGCGGCCGGTCGCCGGGCCGATGCTCTCTTCAGCATCGTTCAGCGTCCCAACCCCGGTCCTTATCAGCGCCAGACCCTGGTGCACGGTTTCGACGGTAGCCGCGTGCCCGTTGCGAGCATCATGACCCCCCGATGGACCCACGACGTGGGTTTCGATACCAACGGCCCGGCGCGGATGGTGGTGGATAGAGAGGGCGAGCGGGTGCTCGTCGCGGTCTGGAACAGCGTCACGGGCCGGATTCAACTGGACTGGTTGGATGGTATGAGTGGCACGCTCCTGGTGCGCCGCACATTTCCAGCCTTGACCCTGGAAGCCTTGGCCACATCAGCTGATGGCACCAGAGTCGCGATCTCCACGGGCGTGAATCTCTTGGTCCTGGATTCCGCAGGCAGTGTGCTGCATGCGGAGCCCCTCAACTCGGCGGTGCACTGCCTGGCTCTGAACGAGAGTGGGAGCACGGTAGCCGTGGGAGGTGCAGGCCAGGTGGCTCTCCTGGAGGATGAGGCGGGAATCTGGGTGAATCGACTCAACCTCACCCGCAGCCCCGTGCAGATTGCCACCGCACTGGACCTGGATCATGCAGGAAGCGTGCTGGGTGTTGGATGGTGGGAGTCGAGTCTGGGAAGGGATGTGGAGCTTGAGCTCTGGGACAGCCAGACAGGAAGGCCCCTGAACTCTTTGGACATTCCGGGCATCGCAGGCGGTGTCCAAAACCTAGTTGAAGTTGTCGACGTGAGCCCCGATGGGTCGCGGGTGGCTTTTGGAACCTGGGGCAACGGCCGGGATGCGGAGGTGTTCGTATTCGAGAGAGGGGTGGACCAGGCTGTACTGGAAGCAGCCCTGCCCGGGAGCGTGCGTGATCTTGAGCTCGACGAGAGTGGTACCCAGGTTGTGATTGCCTACCAGGACAGCCACCGCAGCCAATTTTCGAACACGGGGGGCGTGGCCCTCTACCAGAGCGCTGACCGGGACCTGGTTCAGCTCGGGCCCGCCGAGTTGGGAACGGATCTCGGCATCTCCACGCGCATGAACTCGGCATCCTTGGCCTTTCTGCTGCATGGCCAGCGGTCGACTCCGATCCAATTCCCCGGGGTCCAGGGCCTACTGCACCTCGATCGCAAGACTCTCGGCTATCTCTGGCAGGTACCCCAATCGGGTCGCTCCCAGTTTGTCCTTCCCATTCCCAACGATGCGTCCCTGATTGGGACACACATTGCCCTGCAGGCGGCATTTCGCACGCCCACTGGAACGGTGCTCTCGCCCCACGTCGTGGAGCCTCTGATCCTCCCCTGAGGCGGAAAGGGCCCTCAGGGCGTCTCTAGAAGGTGGGGCCTTGCCAGGCGGCAAGCTGAATCGGGAGGGCAGGGTTGCGTGCAGGTTTCACGAACGGGCTCAAGCCGATGCGTGTGCTTGCTCGATACCGCGGAGAGTCGGGCCATCGCCCCTCAGGCAATCGCCCCTTATTTCCCTCTCTTTCCGTGGATCCATCCCCTGTTCCACGGGCTGCAAACGACCCCCAATGTATCGAGTTCTCCCCATGAAGATCGGCACCTCTACCCGCAATTGGATTCTCACCGGCTTCGCCCTTCTCGGCGCTGCCTGCTCCAGCCACGTCACCACCTCGGGAGATTCCCAGGGCGGATCCACCATGGGGAGTGCTCTCCAAGATCTGGGGATGGACTCCACCGGTCTGACGACCCTGCTGTCCTTCACTGGCTCGCATGGTGTCTTCGACATGTCCCAAGTGGAGTGCGATGGAGGACAGTCGGCCATCGCCATGGCCCCTAGTGGAAGCGATCTCGTCGTGACCTGGGATGCCCGCGTGACCCCCAGCCACCGCGTGCGAGTGCTAAGCAACTCGGTTACCGCTGATTGGCACACGGTCACCACCACAGACAGCACTGCCCCCACCTTTACCGTGACTACCGCTACACAGGACACCTCCGACGCCGCCTTGGGGGGCGACTACATGGAAGTGACCTTCAGCGGTGCTCGCTTGGTGGATGGCGGTGTTGACGATCCCTCCAACTGGCAGCTCATGGTAGCCGGCCAGTCGGTGGACATGGCGGGGACTAACATGACCTACGATGCCGCGAGCGGCGTGGCCACATTCGAATTGGGTGCAAGCGCCAACCTTCACGCGAACTTCTGGTTGTCCGTCAGTGGCGTCCAGAGCGTCGCGGACGTGGTCGCGGATTCCAGCCCGGTGATGGGCAATGCCACGGGCGATGCCCAAGCCCCGGCGTTGATTTCAGTCGTACAACGCCTCGATCTGGAGGAGTTCGGACGCGTGTTGGAGTTCAGCTTCAGCAAGCCGATGGATCCCAACACCTCGATCTACCCCGGCTGTTTCTCCGTGGTCGATCATCCTGCTGCTGAGGGGTACACCTTTGTCACCGGTGTGGCCCAACAACTAGATCCGAGCGTGCTGCACGTGAGTTTCTCGCGCCCCGTAGCCCCCGGCTACGACCGGATCGCCCACGCTCAACTGATGGGTTATCACGGTAACCCCCTGGGAGCCAACGAGGAGGCCTTCACGAGTACCAATGCTCTCAACGGGTTTACCTCCGTTACAGCCCTCACGGCCGAGAATGCCGGTGGCGACCAGGTCCTTGTGGTTATGGACCAGGCCATCGACCCCGACTTTGCTCCCGATCCCGCACGCTGGGCTATGACCGTGGATGGCACCTCCGTCGACATGGCCACTCAGGCGCTTACTTACGACTTCACTACCAAGACCCTGACCGTGGGCCTGAACTTCGACATGCGTAACAACGATGCTGTCGTTGTGGACGCGGTGGGGCAGGTGGATGTGGACGGCCAGGACTTCACCGTTCAGGCCAGTCCCGTCAGCGCCGCTGGCGATGGCAGTGCCCCGAGCGTTCTGGGCCTTGTCCAGAATCGCACCGTTGATCCCTCGGGCTACACGGTGGATGTGACCTTCTCGGAGGACGTGCATGCCCTGCAAGGCCAGGACACTACCAACTACGTGTTCTCTCCCGGAGCCTCACTGATTTCGGCCACGATCATGCCCGACGGCTGCACCGTACGTATGGTCTCGAGTGATCGGATCATGACGCCCGGCGATGTGAGCCTGAGCGTGGACGCCGACGTGGACGACCTGGCGGGCAACGCCATGGGCAGCGTGTCGGGACCGCACTTTCCCAGTTCTACTGACCAGACGGCTCCGGCTGGCTGGAGTCTTGCCGCACATGCGTGGGAGGGAGCCGACAACGACACCCTAGACGTGGTCTTCAATGACGACATGGTGGCCAGTGAAGTCGCAGACTTGTCCAACTGGTCCTTCGAATCTCCCGTGGGTGTCTCGCGTGACGTCTCGGCCTGCAGCGTGACCTATGATCCCGCCGCCCGTCGCGCTCTTGTCACACTGGACAGCGCTAATCTGTTCTTGAAGCAAGGTGACGGCGTACAGGTCGCATTCGTAAGTATGCGCGACATCGGCGGCAATGTGGTCGACGGCGCCGGCCTGGAAGGCACGCTGGTATCCGAGTTCAACCTGCCTGGTATGGGTACAGCCTGGCGTTCCAACGCGCCCAGCGAGAACGTCGTTACCGTGCGCTTCACCGAAGCCTGTGACCAGCTCGATAATCTTTACGACTCCCTCAGCAATCCCTTCGGCGTCCGCTACGCATTGCGCAGCGGCGGTACAGGTACCCTTCTGGGCTACCCGATCTCAGCCACGTCTCTCGACGGGGGACTGGGGGTGCAGCTCACTTACGCCTCGCCGGCCAACCTGAGCGACACCTTGGACGTGATCGGTGCCACAGATCTGAGCGGCAACCTGATGTTTCCTTGCATGGGAACCCCTCTCAACTTGGCCGATGCCAGCGGGCCCGGACTTGGTTCCGCCCCTGTCGCCACGGCGGTCTCGGGTGAGAACAATGACACTATTGTTGTGACCTTCTCGGGTCCTATGGCTGCCTGGGGAGTCACCGACCCGAGCCACTACACCATCAAGACCAACCCCGGTGGAGTCGCGGTTGACCTCAGCGGTGCGGAGCTGGTCTGGGACGGTGCCTCGAGCCTGACTATCACCTTGACTCAGGCCATGGGGCAGGAGCTGCGTGGGGCTCAGTCCTACGACGTGACGATGAACGCTCTTGGCGATCCTCTGCGCTCGGCTCAAGGCGTCGCGTTGAGCGCACCGGACACCCAAACGGTGGGCATCGGCGGCGACGTGACCAATGGTCCGAGCCAAGCGGCTTCTTCGGCACGCCTAGACAAGCTGGATTCCACTTCTCTGTTCGTCGCCTTCGACGAGGCCGTCTACAGCTCCGCCGTTGAGCTTGCAGCGAGCTATGACCTCGGTCCTGGCCTGCTGGCGGACTCGGTCACCTTGGTGAGCCCCTCCGTAGCACGCGTGAGTTTCAGCACGCCCGTGACTGCTGGCATGAGTCTGGTGATCGGCC
>JAPKBO010000223.1 GCA_028823395.1 Planctomycetota bacterium
CAGACCTTGGATGATCTGAAGGCCTTGGGTTACGCGGAAGGTGAAGAGGAGCAGTCCGACTGAGCTCCGCCGATCCCTTTGGCATTGGCTAGAGCCACGGGCAGCAGGACGAGATTTGCGATCAGCAGTAGGCCCCATCGGGCGTACCTGTCGGGATCATCGATGCCGCGGAACAAAAGGCAGCTTGAGAGCAGCACGGAAACCGCAACGGCCCCCAGTGCAAATCGATCTGTGCCCGCGAGCCGAGCCAGCAGGATCTGCACAAACGGCAAGGCCGCAAAGTAGTGCGGCCAACTGGGACTCATGATCAGGGGCAGGCTGAGCAGCAGCAGGGCAAACGCCAGCAGGCGTGCCGTCGCACCGCCCTCCCCCGTCAAGCGCGCGCAGGCGTTCAACGCGACCAAAGCCGCGGCCCATCCCATCAGCGCGCATACCTTTAGTCCCCAGCCCGTCAGCCCGAGCCAACGGGCCGCTGCCGACGGGAGGCTCTGGTTATTCGGAGCTCTGAACCACTCCCCATCCAATCCCGTCAGCTCCGAAATACTTGCGGCCACCGCGGCGTAGGCTGAAAGCACAGAACCGAAACCGATCTGGAATCCGGGCAGAAGCGAGAGCCCCGCCCACACGCCAAGCCCCCACCGTAAGCTGCGCCAGTCCCTCCCTAGGATGAACAGCACGAAGAAGACGGCCGGATAGAACTTGATCGCCGCGGCAAAGCCGATGCAGGCAGCACCGAGGCGCCGATCCTGCAGCCCCGCACCGGCCACGATAAGGAGCGCGAGGGTCGTGCTGATCTGACCCCAGTGCAGGTTGTGGAGCAGTGGAAACGAGAGTGCACCCAAGAACACGTAGAGCGGCAGCCACCCTTTGCGCGCATCTCCACCGACCTTTTCGGCCCACCTCCAACCCAACCCCAGCAACAGCGCGCTCGCGAGTAATTCCCAACAGAGCCAAATCCACGATGCCGTTGCAGGACCCAGCTTGGCGAGTGGCTGCAAGAGCCACGGAAAGAAAGGGGCGTAGAGGAAACCGGCCACGGGTTCATGGCCTGCCGCGAATCCGTCTGCCGCGGGCAAGTAGACACGCATGAAGTCTTCGAGGGCCCCCTGGTTGAAGTCCACCGAAGAGGAGAACACCTCGTAGCTTCCCTGCCAGAGGATGCCGTGCACCCCGACGGCCGCCAGAACAGCCAGCAGTATCTGCATCAGGTGAAATCGGTCCGGTGTACGCATGGTTCGCTCTATCTTGGCAACCCGGGCAGCCGGAAACAGCTTCGCTCAGGTACGGGTCGTCTCATTCCCCCTCGATCACGTCTCCCAGCCGTCGCGCCTCATTGCAGAGCGACAGATTCCAGACCTCCAAATCGGGCGGGGGCGTGGCGAAGCGCATGGGTTCTTTGCGCGTCGGGTGCTCGAAGCCCAAGGACTGGGCGTGCAAAGCGATGCTGCGATCGGAAAGAGGATCGGCGGCGCCGTACTTCAGATCCCCCAGCAATGGAGAGCCCAGGGTGGCCGCTGCCACGCGCAACTGGTGGGAACGACCGGTAGCCGGGCTGAATTCAATCAAGGCCCGCCCTCGATCCAGGGCCAGTTGCCGCCACCGGGTCACGGCCTCGCGAGCATCCGGCGTGCCCTCCGCCACAACGCTCACGCGGTTAGCTTCACGGTCCTTGTGCAGCCAGTGCTTCAATGTTCCCTCTTGCTCTTCAGGTGCCCGGTCCATGATGCCCCAGTAGGTCTTTTGCACCCCTGTCGCGGCGAACTGGGCAGAGAGACGCGCGGCCCCCTTAGAGGTCCGCCCGAAGACCACCACACCGGACACGGGCCGGTCTAATCGATGCACGACACCCAGAAAGGCCCGACCCGGCTTCTCGAAACTCACTTCGACCCAGCGCCGGGCCTGGTCGAACAAGGACTCGTCACCACTGGAGTCGGGAACGATGGGAACGCCAGCGGGCTTGGCCACCACGAGCAGGTGGTTGTCGCTGTAGAGCACGTGCAAAGCGCTATCCAAGTCACGCGCCTCCATGGATTCCCCGCTGCCACCGGACGCACAGACCCGCAGGCAGGATCCTCTCTCCATCGCCCTCCCTCAGAACGAGCTCACCGGCCTGGATGGACTCGGGTCCCTGGATGCCCAGGTTCTCTTCCATCAAGCGCGCCATGGAGATCGCCGAGTAGCCCACGGCGTAGACGGAGAGTAAGCACAGAGCACGCTCTTCAAGCAAAGGGGCGACGGCCTCTAGCAGCGGGCCGAGGTCGCGCTCCAGCTGCCAACTCTCACCTTTGGGCCCGCGCCCGTGGTGAGGCGGATCCATGAGCACGGCAGCATAGCGCGAGCCGCGCCGTCCCTCGCGGCGCACGAAAGCCAGCGCGTCGTCGCACAAGAGGCGCAGGGAGTCCTCCGGCATGGAGCTCGCCGTCAGGTTGTCCCGGGTCCATGCGATGGCCTGCTTGGAGGCGTCCACGTGGGTGACTGCATATCCGGCCTGGGCGGCGAGGATGCTGGCAGCACCGCTGTAGCCGAAGAGGTTTAGGAGTCGGGGCGGTTCGTCCTGCCCACTGCGGAGAGAGGCTGCCGCTCCCTGGACAAAAGCCCAGTTCGTCGCCTGCTCTGGAAAGAGGCCCACGTGTTTGAAGGCGGTGGGCCGGATGAGGAAATTCGCTGCCCCGTGGGCACACTCCCACTGAGCATTTTCCCCTCTGGCATGAGCGGGGGCGTCAGCTGAAGGGTGGAAGCTCCCCCCCCGATCCGACTCACGCTCAAACACCAGATGAGCCGCCTCCCACTCGCGCGGCCCGAGCCGCGGGGACCAGAGCGCCTGGGGGTCGGGCCGCACCAGGGTCACGTCTCCGAAGCGCTCCAACTTCATCCCTGAACCGGAATCCAGGAGCTGGTGCCCATCTAGGGGTGTGGGCTCAAAGAATGAAGGTCGCACGCCAATCATTCTAGCTACACATCTGCACGGTGCCTCCTACACTGCACTTTCCCGGTCTCGATCGGGCTCCGACACTACCCCCAACCCACAGAGGCTCCCTTGGCCCAGGTCAAACATCTCGGCGTCTTCCAGTTCAAATCCGAGGTCACGGCCGAGGAGATCGACTCCTGCATGAATGCCTTGCGCGGCATGGTGGGCCAAATCCCCGGCCTCGAAGAAGTGCTCTGCGGCCCCTACTCCAGTCCCGAAGGAATGAACGAGGGCTACACCCACGGCTTCGTGATGACCTTTGAGAGTCCCGAGACCCGCGACGCCTACCTACCCCACCCCAATCACGAGCTCGTCAAGGATCAGATCCTGCCGCGCCTCGAGCGGGTCGTCGTATTCGACTTCAACGTTTAGAGCCCAAAAGACTCACAAGCCATGCTCCTCTACACAGTCCTCGCTCTGCTGCCCACGTGGTACCCCCTTTCTCAGGACGACGGTCCCGTGGTCGACCTTTTCGACGGTGAGAGCCTCAACGGCTGGGATGTCGGCGAGGGTGACGACTCCTGGTGGCGGGTACAGGATGGACTGCTCACGGGTGGATCGCTTGAGCGCAACGTGCCGCACAACACCTTCCTGTGCACGGAGAAGTCCTTCCAGAACTTTGAGCTGAACCTGGAGATCCGCGTCCTCGGCACGGAGGGCTTCATCAACTCGGGTGTCCAGATCCGCAGCCGTCGCGTGGAGCGCAGCTCCGAGATGAGCGGGTATCAGGTGGATGCCGGTGATGCCTGGTGGGGCAAGCTGTACGACGAGTCCCGCCGCAACCGCGTGCTGTCCGAATCGACTCGCCTGCAAGAGATCTGGGACTCGATCCACGACAAGGATTGGAATCAGTACCGCATCCTGGCGGAGGGACCTCGCATCCGATCCTGGGTCAACGGAATCCCCGCCCTCGACTACACGGAAACCGACCTAGAGACGCCATTGGATGGCCAGCTTGGCATCCAGGTCCACTCGGGCGGCAAGGCCCTCGTCCAGGTGCGCTCAATTCGGATCAAGGCACTGCCGGACACCCCGGGCGCCATGACCTGGAGACGCTTCGACAAGATGCGCTCCCTTTCCACCCAGGGCACCGCCCCCATACAGACGGCCGCCGAGGAGCTGGCTGGCTTCCACCTGCCGGTGGGCTTCAAGATGGAGCTCGTCGCCTCGGAGCCCACCATGAACAAGGTGGTGGACCTCGCCTTTGACGACGCAGGCAAGATGTGGGCCATCACGGCCGTGGAGTATCCCATCGACGGCAACGAGTCTTCAGAGGCGGCTGAGCTCTACGCGCGCGGGGGACGGGACAAGGTGTTGGTGTTCGACGAGTCCTGGAAGCCGGGGCCGCACACGCCGCGGGTATTCGCCGATGGTCTGGTCATCCCCATGGCGATCCTGCCTCGGGTGGGCACGGAGGGAGACAGCGTGCTCATCGGGCAGGGCCCGGACATCCTGCGCCTTGAAGACCAGGACGGGGACGGCCGGGCCGATCAGAGCGAGGTGGTCCTGACCGGCTTCGGCATCCAGGACTCCCACCTGCTGCCGCACCGCTTCGTGCGGGCGCCCGGCGGGTGGGTCTATGTCGCCCAAGGCGCGTTCAACTCCTCGCAAGTACAGACGACCCAGGGTGACGTGGTTGCCTTCAACAAGTGCAAGGTGGCCCGCTTCCAATCGGACGGCAGCCAGTTCGAGGTGGTGGGAACAGGCCTCAACAACATCTGGGGCTTCGTGCTGGACCGGCTCGGCGACAAGTGGATTCAAGAGGCCAACGACCTGGGTTATCCCCTAGTGCCCTTCGAGCACGGCGCAAGTTACCCCGGGATCGGCAGCCATCGTGCACGCCCCCACTCACCCTGGCGTCCGGCGCTAGCCAAGTTCCGCATGGGTGGCACGGGACTCTCGGGGCTTGCCCTCTCCGAGCATCGCAGCGGGTATCCGGCTCCCTGGGACGAGGCCTTCTTCTTGGCCAATCCGATTCTGAGCTGTATCCAGACGATCCGCGCGGAGCGATCGGAGGATCAGCCCAGCGTCGTCGCTCTGACACGCACGGCGGACATGGTCATCTCGGAGGACAAGAACTTCCGTCCGATCGCCATCCACTTCGGGCCCGATGGCTGCCTGTACGTGGTGGACTGGTACAACCCGATCATCTCCCACAATGAGGTCCCGCGTAATCATCCTGACCGGGACAAGACCCACTCCCGCATCTGGCGCATTCGCCACACCTCGCAAGAGTACTCCGCACCTCGGGACGTGACGGCCGTGGCGGACGCGGACCTCCCGGCCCTACTGGACGCACCGAGCACCTGGGAATCCCGCGCCGCCTGGCACCAGATTGCCGACCGCCAGGC
>JAPKBO010000224.1 GCA_028823395.1 Planctomycetota bacterium
TTCGAAGCAATAATCGTCCAGCCGGACTATTCAGGATTCATCGATGGCTGAGCTAGAGCTTTTGACGCTTGCTGTGTTGGTGGGAGCCGCCCTGGTGGGCTCCACCATCTCTGGTTTCTTGGGCATGGGCGGAGGCATCTTCCTCCTGACCGTCTTGTTCTTGTGTGGACTGGAACCGGCAATCGCCATCCCCATCCACGCGCTGGTGCAACTAACCTCCAACGGCACACGCGCGGTGCTCTTCCGCGAGCACGTGCGCTGGTCGGCCTTTAGGACGTTTGCCGTGTGCGCGCTGCCCTTTCCGTTGCTCGGGCTTGCCGTGGCCGGCTTGTTGGATCCCGGCCAGACCAAGGTGATGATCGGTTGCTTGGTTATCTTCGCCACCTGGAAGCCCAAGGGTTGGAAGGTCGGGTGGGGAGAGCGGCCCTCCTTCGCTGCAGTGGGCGTAGTGGCTGGCACCATGGGGGTGGTCGTGGGCGCGACGGGACCGTTGATCGCTCCGTTCTTCCTGCGTGAGGGCTGGCGCAAGGAGGAAATCGTCGCGACTAAAGCGGCTTGTCAGGTGTTCGTTCACGTGCAGAAAATCATCGTCTTCGGCTTCGTGGGGTTCGCGTTTAGCGAAGAGCTTCCGCGGGTCGTGCCCCTCGCCCTCGCCGTCATCGTCGGAACCTGGTGCGGCAAGAAGATCCTCGCGCACCTGACCGAGGCCCGGTTTCGAATGGCCTACCGTGTGGTTCTGACGGGGCTGGCCCTACGGTTGATGGCCACGCCCTGGATCTGAGTGACTCCTAGTTCGGATAGTGTGGCGTGGGCCGCAACTGTGGGGGGTATTCAAAAGTGCGTACCTTGCCAGCGGGATGATGAGATATCCTTGACGGGGCGCGCCGACGGAAATATCTGCAGCCCCCTGGTTATTCATAAATGCTCCAACCCTCTCGACTGGCGGCTACGAGCCTTGTTGCCTTGGTGGTTATCACGGGCGCATTGGCCCGATCTAATCCAGCCCGGCGCTCACAGGTTCAGGTTGATCTGGCTACCCGTATCGCGGACCCCAAGCTGCCCGGTGGCGGCGCCCGCTTTGGCCTGCACGTCGAGGGCTCACATTCTCCAGTGATGGCCAGCATGGAGGTCTTGCAGGCTGGAGTGGTTGTGGCCAAACCGTGGACCGGATTCCTGACAGATAAGAGCATCCAGCTGATTTCCTGGGACGGGCTGGACGAGTTGGGCAACCGGTGTTCTACGGGAAGCTACACCGTGCAGATCAGCACGCCAGGGCAGCCGACCCTCGACCTGCCGTTGGACATCGTACGTCTAGGAGTGAGCGAGATCGAAGCTCAGAGCAGCGCGGCGGGGAACGATGAGTTCCCCATGGTCTATTTCCGCAAGGGCTCGACCTACGCTTACTACTCAACGCCAGCCATTCACGAGTACGCGAACCTGGCTCCCGTGGGTGAGGTTTCGGACCTGGACCAGGACAGCGGCGAGCCTCGTCCGGTCGTCGCCGTGCACCTGGATACGGACTCTCCAGTCTTGGATGGTGCGAACTACGAAACAGATACCTTCAACTACCCCCTGGCCTACACCATGGGTGCAGCGCCTGTCTTGGAGTTGACTATTGGTAGTGGCGGGACGGCCGCCGACGGATCATTTATGGCTCCGGGCTATCCTGTTCCCGGCTTCGATCTGCGCTGCGTGCTAAGCACCCAGGGAGCCAGCGTGGCCAGTGGACCGATCACTCCGGGCGGGACGGCGACCCTCTCCCTACCAAGCCTGCCCTCCGAAGTGGGACGCACCGACGCCGTTATCGTCGCTAGTTGGCAATGCGCACCGACCGGCACGAGCCAGTGGTCGGATGTGCCCGGGGGACTCTCGATTCCCCTGCGCTTCTACACGCTCCTCGGGCCGCCCGTCTGGGCTGCCGGCGCTGCCAACGAAACCCGCTATGCGGGTCCTTGGGTGGAGGTTGCCGAGTACGTCAGTACCTGGAAAGACGTCTTAGCCATGCCGACCTATGGTCAACGCAAGTTTACCGCCCTCTTTGTCCGGGGCTTCTTCGGGCAGATCGGCGGATTGAGCAAGCCCATCGAGGAGTTGCTGTACGACTGCCCGCCTCTGGGCGGTGACGGAGGGAATACCCACTACTTCAATTCGGGTAAATGGGAGATGGATCTCTCGCGCCTGCTCAACAACCACGCCAAGGGCGTCTACGTTAACTGCACCGACACCATGGGTGCCACGACCACCATGCTGAGCATGATGGGTGCTACTGGCGTGCGGCCCGTGCGCTTGGGGAGCATGAGCTTGAAGGCTATTTGGGGCATCGGTGCTCCCGAATACACCACGAATTTGTGGGGCGGCGGCAGTCACGGCTTCAGCTACCACCACATCGTGACGGATGCTAATAGCCTCACGGTGTCGGACACATGCATGCAGCTTGATGAGGATGGAGCTCCGGGGAGCACCCCTGGGATCCCGGGTTGGAATAGTCACCGGAACTGGAAGGACCCCGTCATCGGATACAACGCCCTCTCCTCCTACAACAACACCAATAAGTCACTCCAGGCTCTACCGGGAATCTACTAGCCGTTCACAGGCCGTCGACTACCCTCCTTCACCATGACCTCACACCCACTTCGCAAGAGAGTTTGCCAGGCCTTCCTGGTTTCTTTGCTGAGCGCGCCGGGCTTCGCGCAGGAGTCGGATGCGCCGCTGGATCTGACGAGCATCCATCGGGAGAAGATCGCCGAACTCTATGCATTCCCTTCTTGGCCGAAGGGGGAGCCGCGCATCGGCCTGGCTAATGATCTGGCTCTTTCGGGTTGGACCGGAGTGGATTTGCACGGCGTGGACGGGCTGCTTACTCGCAGGTTCAAGCGGACGGAACCCGAGACGGAAGCGGTCTCGTTCGTGGTTGAATCACACGTAGCACCGTCGCCTCGGGCAGCTCATCAGGATCTGCTCGGTTGGCTCTCGTCGTTGCAGTCTCCCCAGAAGCGACCGGCTCTGGGGGAATTGGGTCCGGCCATCGGTGATGTCGGGTACTTCAGCCGATCGGGAGCGGGCCCGCGGGCTTTGGCCTGGATCGCCTTTGTGCGTGGAAACGTTGCCGTGCGGGTGCTGGCTTTTGACGCGCGCCAAGAGCCTGACTTGGATTTGCTTGGCGTCGCCAGGGAGATCGATCAGGCCCTACTTGCCACCGCGACGATTCCCCGTGGCACCAAGGCCCCGAGGCCGGTTGTGCGCAAGCTCGCCAGCGAACTCAGCGAGGTCGTGGCCGGAGAGCGAGTGCGGCTAGAGGTCGAAATTACAGATCCTCATGGAGGCGTCCCGCACCTGCGCTGGATGCTGGCTGGTCCGGGACGTGGATACGTGGAACGTGGGAGAGACGGCGTGCTCTATCTCTACACCACCGCCCCGGGTTCCATGGAGCTGAAGCTCGAGGTCACGGGATCAATGGGCACGACCACCCGGGCGTCCGTTGGCCTGGAAGTGCTCGACGACTAGCGCTTGCTCGTTGGCCGCGGCATGGGCCAGGTATCCGCGAGCCGATAGCCACGGGGCCAGGGATCGGTTGGATCCAGCGAGTGCTGGTGGACTCCGGTGATCCAGGCCCGCCCGGTGATGGCGGGCACGATGGCCGGCGTCTCTCCGACCGTGGTGTCGGCCAGGATCTTGCCCGTGAAGGTAGAGTTGATGACCGAGCGCACGACGAGTTCTTCCCCGACGTCCATCAGACCTCTTGCACGAAGAACAGCCATGCGTGCCGATACGCCGGTGCCTGTGGGGGAGCGGTCCAGTTTTCCAGGGTCGATCGCGACGGTATTGCAGAGGGACTTCAAGCCGCTAGCGGGATCCACTTCAAGGGAACCGGCGATTTGGCAGAAGGAGATGTGTCGCCATTGGTCATTGGTGGGGTGGCTGAAGCCCAACTGCTCGTTTGCCGCCCTGGTGATGCGGACGCCCAGCTCGGCAATGTCCTTGGCTTGATCGGGAACGATGTCGACTCCGAGGTCTGCTGCATTGACCATGACGAAGCTGTCGCCGCCATAGGCTGTGTCGACCATCAAGCTGCCCACGCCGGCTACCTCGATCGTCGTGTCCAATCTGGCGGCGAAGGAGGGCACGTTAGTCACCGTGATTCTTTCCGCCTTGCCGTTTCGGCAGTAGGCCTCGATCTCCACAAGCCCTCCGGGCGCTTCCAATGTCATGCGTGTCACGGGTTCGATCATCTCAACGATGCCCTGGTTGAGCAGGACCGTTGCGACGCAGATTGAGTTGGACCCCGACATGGGCGGCGTGTGCTCGGGCTCCATGATGATGAACCCCATTACGGCGCGTGGGTCACGGGCCGGGACTAAGAGGTTTACGTGGCGAAAGACGCCACCTCGGGGTTCGTTCAGAACGAAGTCCCGGAGCTCACCATCCTGGGCAATGTACTGCGCTTGCTCCCAGAGGCTGTCACCTGGAGGGGGATCGACACCGTCCACAATGACGTCTCCGACCTCGCCTTCGGCGTGGCAGCTCACCACGTGAATGACCTTCGACATGCTCATGTGTCTAGCGGGCGCTCAAATCCGCACACACCAGTTCCTTGTCGTTGCGTGCGAACACGTGCTTGTTGGCAAAAGCCGGGTGAGACCAGCACACGCCATCGCGCTGGTTGAGCTGACCCCGAGTAGGTTCGAGCAGAGTGGCTCGTGAGAGTTCTTGGAAGCCATCAGGAGAGAGCCGGGCGATTATTAGCTCACCCCGTTCATTGAACATCCACGTGGTCGAGCCGTTTTGGATGAAGTGGATAGTGGACCAGCGTGCCTTGGGCACGGCCGAGAGGTCCTCCCAGACCCGCTCGCCGTCTTCCAGGCGCAGGCACCGTAGCTGGCCGTAGCTGTCCACTCCGTAGATATGCTTATCCAAAACGAGGGGCGTAGAAATAATGCTGTGCAGGCCATTGGTCCGCAGCTCGTTCTGGCCGCGGCGCTTCCAGACTTCCTCGACCCGGGGTTGTTCCTGATCCAGGCGCAGTAGCAGTGAGCCGTCGTAGAAACCCGTGATGAAGAGGAACTCTCCGGCGAGGACAGGGGCTGCGATACCCAGGGGCATTTTGTAGGCAGGGAAAGGGTGCTCCCAGATCAGCTTGCCCGTTGCCGGCGCAACGCCGAGGACTCGATCTCCCGACCAGCAGACCAGCACTCTTTGGCCAGCCTGATCGATCACGATGGGGGCCGAGTAGTTGCCCCGGTCGCTCTGGCTCTTCCA